>NZ_LZZM01000112.1 GCF_002006345.1 Clostridium puniceum | reverse complement strand
AAAAAAACAGATTCTTAGGCTATTTTTAATGACTCAAAAATTTCTTCTATCGGCGTACCGCTTGCGGCAGCTTTGTAAATATATATTACTTTGGATTTTTCTAAATCTTTCTTAGCAGCTTTATATCCAGTATTAAAGTGATGAGAATCAGTACAGTAAATTTTGCAATACGTATAATTTACTAACATTATTATTAGATATCTATTAATACTTCTCTCACTTCTTACTTGATATCCATCTAGTCCTAAGTAAGTTTTGCAATCTCTAAAAAATGGTTCAATCGCCCAACGGTCAGTATATTGAGTTAAAATATCTAACGGTGCTAATGATTCCTCTAAGGAAATAAAAGTTTTCAATGCTCCATCTTTTTGAAAAGCATCTTTAGGATAACTTAAAACAATAGAAACATTATTTCTATCTTTTAAGTTGCCAACATAATTGTAAATATAATATTGCTTGTCTTTGACGGTGACAAGGTCAAAGTTTTCAATATTTAATAATGTAGCAAACTTATGAAGTTTTATTCCTATTCTTTCATGGCCTTGCGGAAAAATAACTCTATTAGTTTTTAAAGCACCAATATAACTATAACCAGCTTTTTCAGAAGCATTAAAAATATCCTTACAACTATACCAACTATCAGCTAATACATAGCCTTTATTTTCAGGCTTAGGAAGTGTTGCAATTAATTTTTTACTCAATTCGATTTTACTCATAGATTCTTTATCATAGATATCAATTGAATATGGGAACACTAATCCGTCACACGATAGTAAAGAAACTAGTATTTGATGACCATATACATTCTTACCTTTTAAGTGAGAATTATGAAATGAACACTTTTCAATTGGATTTTTAGCCTTTGACGAGGGCTTTGTCTTTTCAGAAATAGTATCATCAATAATAAAGTATATTGGTTGTCTGGATTCTCTTGATTTAGCCCAAATAAGTTCTATGATATATGATTTTAACGCTCTTTCTAAAAGTTTTTCGTCCCAATTACTATTTGAAAGAAATCTAGTAATACTAGTTCGATGTCTCGAAAGAGCAAGCTCCGCTATGTCGGAAATTTTACCGTTATAACCTTTTGATATCATAGCATTCATTATATTTTCTAAATGTTTTAATTGAGGTTTAGTTAAGTAAAAATCAAAATTTAATTGCTTGAAAAATTTGTATATTGATAATTCATTTGATATAATTGTGTTTTGAAACATTTATGTATAGCTCCTTGCTATCATTGTTGTGTG
>NZ_LZZM01000111.1 GCF_002006345.1 Clostridium puniceum | reverse complement strand
AAACTAATTATAATTTCAAATATGTGTTATACTAAATCTGGTTATTTGATTATGCCATTTGGATTGCTCTGCAGCATCCTTGTGGCTTTTTACTTTCTATTGAGCTCTTCATTACAGATAAAGATGTCTTTATGATTTTACAAATTGTGGATTCACTTACCTTTAATTTCTCACCGGCTTCTTTGTAAGTTAAGCCTCTATAATAAATTAAATTTATAACTTTTCTACTTCTTTCATCTAATGATTCTAAAGCCCGATCCACCATTACTTTTATAAGTAATTCATCTTCAAAGCTTATAGCTCCTATAATTCCTTCTGATAAATCATTATCCTCATAGTTTAGTGATATAATCACAGATCCATATGCTGCACCTTTTTTCTCATTGAATCTTTTATCACTAGTGATGTAATCACAAACTGACCACCTTATTTTTCTTGAGGCCCAAGTCTTAAAACACGTTCCTTTATCATCTCTATAAGTATCTCTAGCCTTAATTAACCCAATGCATGCAGCCGAATATAATTCATCAAATGTATACTTATACCACATCTTTTTACGATATGTTAAAGCAACTATTTTAGCTTCGCACAAGTATTCTTCCAAATTAATCAATTCTCTCCCTCCATTTCTTAATATTGATGATTGTTAAATTCAAACAGTCTAATGTTTTCGTTTAACTCTTCAAATTCTTCTTCTTTTAAGACTATCTGTCTATCTTCAAACCAAATCAAAACTAGCAATTTATTATCTATAGTTTCTGCTTTCTGAATTGCTATTTGCAAATTTAATTTCTCCTTTCAATTATTAAATTGTTTTATTTAAAGGTATTTGTATTTTTTTGTAGAATATACCATTTGAAAGGTGGTGATTTTTTGTTTAAATCAAACAACGAATTTGAAAAAGCAATATATGATATTCTAATAGAAATTCGTGACAGCGATTCTTCTAAAAATATATTATCTAAACTCGGCGATATAAATTTTGATGATGCTATAGAAAAAGCTGTTCAATATGGATTGATAAGCGGATTAGTTTTTTCTAAAGATGCATCTGGTAGACTAGAGCCAAGCATTATTAGAGAAATTAGGTTGTCGCATAACGGTTTAAAATTTATTGAAGATTTTAAGTCTTAACTTTCTTTTTGGATTCTTGAATCATGTATGATTTTTGATTTTAATAGTATTGTTATTTGGTCAAATTGGCATAGGTATATCCTATGTTTAACCAAAACTTCTTGTAATTCATTAATAACTGGTTCAAAGT
>NZ_LZZM01000110.1 GCF_002006345.1 Clostridium puniceum | reverse complement strand
GAAACATTTATGTATAGCTCCTTGCTGTCATTTTTGTGTACAAACTCAATTATAACAAGGATTTATCATAAATGTTTTTTATTTTATTCATTTGTAAAATTATTCAAGCATTTTTGCACTATTATAGTTTATACTATAATTAAGTAAATTATGTAAATTTATAATATTAGTTTTAGAAACAGGTAGGAGAGTAAAAATGAAAACTATAATGCAGGACATAGCTAAATTAGCGGGTGTATCTCCAGGGACAGTATCAAATGCGCTAAATGATAGAAAAGGAGTAGGGAAAGAAACTAAATCTAAAATTATTAAAATTGCAGAAGAATTAGGATATTTCCGTAATCATAAAAAAAATGAAGAGAAGGTAATGAGATTAATTCTTTTTAAGAAGCATGGATATGTAGTATCTGATACGCAATTTTTCTCCGCGTTGATAGAAGCCTGCGAGAATGAATGCAGGCAAAGTGGGTATGAATTATTAATATCTCAAGTAATTCATGGAGAACATGATAAAGAAAATGTTTTTAAAATAATCAATCAAGGTAAAATAGATGGAATATTGCTTTTAGCAACAGAGATGAGTGAAGAAGATTTTTCTTACTTTGAAAATCTAGATATTCCAATTGTTGTGTTAGATGGCTATTTTATGTTTAAGAGTTATGACTACATAGTAATCAATAATGTAAGCGGTTCTTATAGAGCAACTAAACATTTTATTGATAAGGGACATGAAAGAATAGGAATATTAGGAAGTTCTGTTGATATAAGTAATTTTGAGTATCGCTATAAAGGTTTTACAAAAGCTATTGAAGAAGCGGGACTGACCTTGAGGCAAGAGGATGAAATACGAATTGAACCAACTTTGGATGGTGCTTATAAAGATATGAAAAAGTATTTAGAGAAAAATCGTGGCAAACAACTTCCAACAGCTTTATTAGCATTTAATGATATCATTGCTTTAGGAGCTATGAAGGCTATGCAGGAGGAGGGAATTAGTATACCTAAAGATATATCAATAATTGGTTTTGATGATATACCATTTTCTGCATTAAGTAATCCGAATATGACTACTATAAAGGTTTATACTGAAGAAATGGGCAGCATAGCTGTAAAAAGACTTATAGATAAGATAAATAATGAAGAGAAAATGATTCCGTTAAAAATAGAAATTGATACAAAACTTATAGAAAGAAATAGTGTAGCTAAAATAGTTAAATAAAATATAAATATTAGATATATGTTATAATAATAATCTTACAATAAAATAATATTAGTATTAGCA
>NZ_LZZM01000109.1 GCF_002006345.1 Clostridium puniceum | reverse complement strand
TTTAAGTTGCAACACCAAACCTAAGGAGGTTAATCTATGCTGACAACAATATTAAACCAAAATGAATCAATAAGCAACTATATTTTAGAGTTAAATCTACCATATTCTTCTGCGTTAAAGAATCATATGATAAATTTAGTTTCTGGAATAACCGTCACCGAAGGTAGTAAAAATCTCTCTTCAATTTATAGCAAACTTACTTGTAATAGGCACAGAAGTACAGGTTCAAGGTTTCTAGGCTCATACTCATGGAATCATGAGTATGTAACAGATGAACGAATATTTCATGCTATATCTGAAATCTCAAATACATCAAAAGATGATGATGTTGGATTTCTAATTATTGATGATACTTTAAGTAAAAAGGATACCTCCACAAAACATATAAAAGGTTTAGATTTTCATAATTCTCATTCAGATGGCAACAAACCTATGTGGTCTCATTGCTTGGTAACATCTCATTATAGAATTAATGATTATTCAATTCCTTTGAACTTTAAACAGTATCAACGTAAAAAAGTTTTTAAGAATAATCCTAAAAAGTTTAAGGATAAACAGCAACTAGCTATAGAATTAATAAATGAGTTTGCTCCAGCTACCAAAACTAATTATCTGCTGATTGATTCATGGTATACTTCAGCAAAAATTTTGCTTCACGGTTTAGTAAATGGTTGTCATAGCATAGGAAGAATTAAATCTAATAGAGTTATATATCCTGCAGGTATTAAAATTGGTGTTGATAAGTTTTCAAAGCATATTATGCCTAATGAAACTAGCGTTGTTACAGCTAGTAACAGTAAGTATTATGTTTATAGATATGAAGGAAAACTTAATGACATCGAAAACGCAGTTGTACTTATAAGTTGGAATAAACAAGACTTATCAGATAATCCTTGTTTTCTACTAAGCACCGATATATCATTAGATAATCAAACTATAATCTCTTACTATGAAAAACGCTGGAATATTGAAGTAAGCTACAGATATCTTAAATCAGCTCTTGGTTTTGATGAATTTCAGGTTGAATCCTCAAAATCAATAAATAGATATTGGAGCATGGTATTTCTAACATATACTTTTCTTGAGATTTTCAGAGTAAAAAATAGTAAGACTCTCAAATTAAAAACTTTAGGAGATACAATATCTTACTTCCGTAACAACTATTTGGTACAAATAGTTAGTTTTGCACACACCTGTGCGGATAACGGGATAAGTTTAGATTCAGTTATTTCCAAATTAGGACTAGTAGCTTAAATTTTTCCTATTTAGTGCACAAGTCTAGT
>NZ_LZZM01000108.1 GCF_002006345.1 Clostridium puniceum | reverse complement strand
CTATAATAGTGCATTTTTACTTGAATAATTTTACAGTTGAATAAAAAAACAGATTTTTAGGCTATTTTTAATGACTCAAAAATTTCTTCGATCGGCGTACCGCTTGCGGCAGCATTGTAAATATATATTACTTTGGATTTTTCTAAATCTTTCTTAGCAGCTTTATATCCAGTATTAAAGTGATGAGAATCATTACAGTATATTTTACAATAAGTATAATTTACTAAAATTATAAGTAGATATCTATTAATACTTCTCTCTCTTCTTACTTGATATCCATCTAGTCCTAAGTAAGTTTTGCAATCTCTAAAAAACGGCTCAATCGCCCAACGGTCGGTATATTGAGTTAAAATATCTAATGGTGCCAATGATTTCTCTAAGGAAATGAAAGTTTTTAATGCTCCTTCTTTTTGAAAAGCATCTTTAGGATAACTTAAAGTAATAGAAACATTTTTTCTATCTTTTAAGTTGCCAACATAAGTATAAATATAATATTGCTTATCTTTGACGGTGACAAGGTCAAAATCTTCAATATTTAATAATTTAGCAAACTTATGAAGTTTTATTCCCAGTCTTTCATGGCCTTTTGGAAAAATAACTCTATTAGTTTTTAAAGCACCAATATAACTATATCCAGCTTTTTCAGAAGCATTGAAAATATCCTTACAACTATACCAACTGTCAGCTAACACATATCCTTTATTTTCAGGTTTAGGTAGTGTTTCAATTAATTTTTTAGTTAATTCGATTTTACTCAT
This sequence comes from Clostridium puniceum, assembly GCF_002006345.1. GTDB lineage: Bacteria > Bacillota > Clostridia > Clostridiales > Clostridiaceae > Clostridium > Clostridium puniceum. Next base: position 526 of record NZ_LZZM01000108.1, on the reverse strand, counting down.
AGATTGTTTATCATAGATATCAATTGAATATGGTAATACTAATCCGTCACACGATATTAAAGAAACTAGTATTTGATGACCATATACATTCTTGCCTTTTAAGTGAGAATTATGAAACGAACACTTTTCAATTGGATTCTTAGCCTTTGACGAGGGCTTTGTCTTCTCAGAAATAGTGTCATCAATAATAAAGTATATTGGCTGTCCAGACTCTTTTGATTTACTCCAAATAAGATCTATGATATATGATTTTAATGCTCTTTCTAAAAGTTTTTCATTCCAATTACTATTTGAAAGAAATCGAGTAATACTAGTTCGATGTCTCGAAGGAGCAAGCTCCGCTATGTCGGAAATTTTACCGTTATAACCTTTTGATATCATAGCATTCATTATATTTTCTAAATGCCTTAATTGTGGAGTAGTTAAGTAAAAATCGAAATTTAATTGTTTAAAAAATTTGTATATTGATAATTCATTTGATATAATTGTGTTCTAAAACATTTATGTATAGCTCCTTGCTGTCATT
>NZ_LZZM01000107.1 GCF_002006345.1 Clostridium puniceum | reverse complement strand
TCCATGCACCTTCTTTCTTAATATCAATTCAATATCATCACTAATCTTTTTTACCTGTGCATTAGTAATTCCATTTCTTTTCATAGCTTCAGTAACCGAATCTATTAAATAACTTTCAAACTTCCGGCACCTATTATTGACTTGATAATTAATTACTTCCTGATTTAAATTTGCTGCCATCTTTTCTGCCGTACCTTTTCCAACTTTCTTGTCTATTCTTCTTTTCATTTTTCTATCTTCAGCTCTTCCCATGATCTACACCTCCTGAGAATTTAAATATTCATCAACAAGGTTTAAATAATCTTTAGCTGCAACGCAGTACTTAGAGCATTCCAAAATTGGTTTACTTTCAAATGAACTTTCATCTATCTTTACAGTTTTTCTAATATGTGTCTTAAACATGGGATAGCTTGTATTATTCTTTAAAATTTCTTCACCTTGACGATTTACCTTATTTCTAGAAAATTGAGTAATAAAACAACCTCTTAAATTCAAATTAGTGTTATTCTTTTTCACATTATTTATTTGTTTAATTAATTCTTCCATTCCATCGAACGCGAATTTATCTATCTTAATTGGAATCAGTACATCATCACTTGCAATTAATGCATTAACAACCCCTACATTTATTCCTGGTGGATTATCTATAATGCAATAATCATATTGATCTTGTATTTCTTCTAGTGCTCTTCTTAGTATCATTCCTTTTGAGATATTATTATCTTTTATGGAAGTCATGTTAGATGGTATTAAATCTAAATTGTCATATTGTGTATGAAATATAACGTCCTCTATATCAATGCTTTCATTCATGATATCTGAAATGCTTGGTTCTTCATCGTCATATAGTTTAAAAAACTTTGTCGTATTACTTTGACCATCATTATCTATTAGTAAAACCTTTTTATTGTGAACCGTTGCTAATATATGAGCAATATTTATACTGCTCATAGTTTTGCCAACTCCACCCTTCAAATTAATTATTGAAATTATTTTCATACTCATAATATTTAAACCTCTTCCTCTATTTATTTTCAATTTAATATCTGCTGTGAGACATTTTTCTTTGAATTTTATTTCTATTTTCCATACTGTGATTTAAAGCTTCTTTTTGAGCTTTTCTAGTTAATTTTCTTCTTTTACTTATATCTTCAATAGTCTTTTGTGCAAGTTCATGAGGTGTCATATCTTTAAATTGCATTTAATCCACCTTCTTACTATTCTTTACTTAAGTATTCCCTTACTGAATCTATCCATTTGATTAGATCCTCTTTTTGTTCATCTAAAGTTAAATCCAAT
>NZ_LZZM01000106.1 GCF_002006345.1 Clostridium puniceum | reverse complement strand
CATTAGAAAAATATTAAGATATCATATAGATGGAGGGAGGAAACTATGTTCAAGATGCTAAAATATTCTTTAATTGCAGCAACTTTTTCTGTATTAATTTACATATTTATTTATTGTTTTTTACTAAGTAATCTAAAATAATATATTATTTCAGAATATAAAATTCAATAGCAATTTATATGTTATAAAATAATAAAAGCAAGGGTTTTGTAAAAAGAAATTCCCTTGCTTTTATTTTTATTATATTGTTATGATTCAAATACACTAGTACATAAAATTCTTCAATTAGACAACTGTAATTTTTCTTTAGCAGGTACAAGAATCCTAGAAGAATTAAAAATAACAGCACAAACAAATGAACTAATTTCTATACAGTGTTTAACATCCCAGTGTAAAGATGCTTCTCCTTTAATATAATTAAGTAAGGTTTTATCAATTGAAGCTTTTATTGAAGCTAAGTTGTGTAAATTCGAATTTATATTATTAGATTTATTGTAAATTTGAGTTTTAAGTGCATGGAAATTTTCTAATAAATATTTTTGTAAGTCACGTTCGTATTTTAAGTGATAAGAAATATTACCAATAGAGCCTGTAATATGAGAATTACAGCAAAAATCACAAAGGTAGTGAATCACGATTCCAAGCTGTAGTGAATGATATGCATTAAATTTTTTAACAGAAAGTAGTTTTTCTATTTTTTTATTAATATATCCAAGGGATTTTTGTATATAATGGGGATGAGTTTTAATAAGCCAGCTTTGATCTACCATTACTAGGCCAAAATTAAACATAAATTTGGAAAATCCTTTTGGAATAGCAGCTATATTTTTAATTAAAGATAATTCAGCTAATTTAACATGAGTTCTTACTTTCATATATAATATTTCCTCCTAATAATAAGTTTTATATAAGCTAAAAAACATATAGATGTAAAGGTTAATTGAATTATAAATTAAAGTTGTAAATTTCATTTAAATTAAGTATAAACAATATATAAATTATTCAGTATAAATGTGTTATTAAAATATATAATAATTTTAATTATATAAGTTCTAATAAAGTTTCTACATCTTAATACATAGCCTGTCTATTGTTCGTGTAGGAACTTTATTTATTGTTTCAATGAAATTTTGTACAGCAACTCTAATACCAACCAAACTTTTAAAGAATGCATTATTTACTACTGATGATTTTAACCATCCCCATAACCCCTCAATTAGATTAAGATCAGGACTATATGGAGGTAAAAACATTAATTCAAGTCTATTTTTCATCTTTTTTAAAAATGGTTGTATCAGCTTAGCATGATGAATTTTTGCATTATCAAGAATAATAACTATTTTACCC
>NZ_LZZM01000105.1 GCF_002006345.1 Clostridium puniceum | reverse complement strand
TATATATTTACAATGCTGCCGCAAGCGGTACGCCGATCGAAGAAATTTTTGAGTCATTAAAAATAGCCTAAAAATCTGTTTTTTTATTCAACTGTAAAATTATTCAAGTAAAAATGCACTATTATAGTATAAACTATTATTACTAAAATTAAAATATTATCACTAAATATTTATTAAAATATTTATAAACAAGCATAGAACATTATTATTATTCACTTACTTAATAATTTTAATAAAAATTATAGCATCCTGCTCAAAGTTATGCATATAAATCATTGTTTGCCCATTAACTATTTTTACATTTGGAATACATATATTTTTATTTATTAAGTCAATAATTTTAATATCATAATGTGATAAATCTTTATCTATTTTCACATTTGTATTTACTGGAACATAAATTAAAATTTTATCTTCCTCTTTAGTAGCTGCCATTCTAATTTCATCAGTTGAATTAATAATCTTATTCATTGGAAGTAATTCGCAAACTTCATACAATTCTAACAGGTATTTTATATATCCGTAATCCCATGCACCAGGATACTTAATAGCATCATTCCAAGGATTTGGGCTGTCAAAACCTTCTCCAAGTCCTGACCCAAATGTTTTTCCAATCTTATGCCAACTATAAATTCCATGTGCTCCATATGTCACTCCTGCACACGACCCTGAAAGTAAGCTCATCCAAGCTGCTCTTCTCACATCAAATTGATAGAATCTTCCATACATTTTTCTACTATATCCCATTTGCTCATAACACGGCTCTGAATTAATTATAGGCTTAGCAGGATATTTTTTATAAAAGCTTTGAGCAAGTAAGTATGGCATGGCTAGATTCTCTGCATTATGTCCAGATTGATACATATAAAAATCAATAATATTAATAAATTCTTCTGGAATTACATCTAATCTTCCTTTTATGTGTAATGTTTGCAATAAATCAGGTGCCAATCTTCTTAATTCCTCTGACGCTTTTAAATAATATTTTTTTGTATCTTTGGTATCAAAATCTGTATCACCACTAATTATATAAAGAGGATTTAAATCAGAAAAAGTTTCATGCACTTTTCCAATATATTTTTCTATAAAATCATAAGGCATAATATTATTATTAAACATCTTACTTGCCCAAGTATTAGGAACATAATTGCACCATAGCACAACAAGAGCTAATTCAAAACCTTTTTCTTTAGCCATTTTGCACATATTCCTTGCACGATTAAAATATTCTTGATTGAATTCAGTAAATTCAAATGTTTTCATCCTTTCATCATTATATGGTAAAGGATAAAAGTTTAAATCGGTTTCACTTGCATCCCATTGAGGAAGAATATTTATTTGAATCACATTAAACCCTTGATACTTTCTCAAATTTAAATAATATTCCCATTCTTCTAAAGTTATGTTAGTAAATGCGCTCCAGCAAGTATCTGCTAGATAAAAAAAGTGTTTACCATCTTTTTTAAATGTACGGCTATTTTTTTCAACTATAATTTGTGACATATCTTTCACCTCAAACTTTTATTCTTTTATAACTCTCAATTGAAACAAAGAAAAAATATATAACAAAAATGATAAATTACATTATAATATTATTATACATAGTTTATCATTTCATACTACAGCAAATAAATTACTCACCTTTTCACTTATAGCTGCATTTTTATATATACTAATAAATAATGTTACTCTTTATACTTTAGTCCTACCATTGAATCAAATATAAAATAACTATTACACTTATTTTTATTCCAAATTACACTCTACCATGCTGGAAAAACTTTCTTAACTTCTGCTGGTACTGGCATTTCTCCATAAATTTGTGCGTTGCCAGGTATTATTTGGCTAGAATTCTTATTTTCTATTATGCACACCCAATCTTGGTCATTTCCACAAGTTGGTGTTACTATTTTTAAATTGATATTTTCGGAATCTTTCATCAACGTCTTTGTCAAATTTATAGCTTCATTAGAAATAATATTTTCTTGCGAATAGCATCTTCCATCTCTAGGATTAAACCACCACATCTGTAAATTATCTTTTTTTAATCTGTTTATATTTATCGTTTCTTCTCCGCCTGAAGGAAAGTAAACACATGCAAATTCTCCATTTGATTCTACACAGCACTGTACATGTTCATCTAAAATATATTTTGACTTTTTACTTTGTTCTATCAACATTTCTTGGCAAGGTACACACTTACTTAAATCTCTTGATTCTAAAAAATCACGCAGTACTTTTATTTGCCATGCACCAGGTTGGTCTAACGCTTCGAACCAAGAGTATTTTCTAAAACTATCTTTTTCCTTATCAGAAATCATACACCACACAGATCCATGACCATAGGTATGACCGAAAGAACCTGCAAACAGACTCCAGTATGCACGTTTTCTTACTATCCATGCTCCATGAAAATCATCTGGAGTTGCTGGCCATACTGTTGGCATTTGCTCATAAGCTGGCTCTCCATCAAAAACCGGCATAATATTTTCTCTATCATAATCTTTTTTAACTAATTCATAATTTTTTGGTGTTAAACCATGTCCAGATTGGATCATTATAAATGATATCCATGCCTCATTATCTGTCCAGTAAGACATTGTAGAACACTCACCAGTCTCTGCCTCATGGCATGCATGGTAAGTAATTAAAAGTTTTTTCCAATCCGAATCTTTTTCATTATATTTAATTTCCCTTCCCAGTACTCCTTTAGCAACACCTTCCGCCATTTTTCTCCAAATATTTTTATAATCTACACCAAGATGAATAGGCATTCTATCACCACCTAAACACCAAATTATATTTGTTCTATCTTTATAGCGGCTACCAATCCATCTTCCATATTCATAAGAATTTTTTTCGGTAACTATTTTTTCAGAAAATTGGCCCATCCAATTATGACCTACAACAAGTTCTCCCCATACTGGTAGCAACAGCACGTAAAATCCATATTCTTCTGCCTTATCTAGTATCCAATCTAAGTATTCAAAATATCTTTCATTCGGTGTATTTAAATCATTGTTTAATAGGGCCTTTTCACCTGCTGGATTCCTCATTTCTTTATCTTGTTCTGGGTCAAGTGCTACAATTTGAAGTACTGTAAATCCCTGTGATTTTCTTTTCTGCATTAGATATTCTACATCATCCCATTTTACTCTCTGTGCTAGCGTCCAGTCAGTGTCAGCTAACCATATAAACGGTCTGCCATCTTGATATGTAAAATATCTTTGATTATCTGAAATTTTTAATTTCTCCATATATATTAACATCCCTTCTTTAATAAAATTTTTAATAATATGCTACTCATTCAATTATTTAAATAAATACTTTTATTGTACTCATATGAGCTGGATAATTAGAGAATTAATTGAAATATAGAAAAATAATAATTAATTATTACGTAATCAAAATTCTAACTATATAGTTTTTTAGTTATCACTAAAGTTCAGTTAAAGATTAAGAATTATATTATTAATCTTTAACTGAATATAATAAGATTTTATATCTACATAAATAAACTAAATTTATTCTCCACGAATCCAAGCCTTTATATCTTCTTCAACATCATCATAGAAATCTGGTTTTAAATTAGGAATATACTTACATGCTTCATATATAACTGGTAATACATCTTTATGAACACCAGTGCAGTGATGTACATATGGTCCTGTTACAAGTTTATCTTCAAGTCTTGATAGGTTCTCTACTTCGACCCATAAATATGCACCTTGAATATATGGTCCCTCAATACCTTTAGCATGCCCAAGTAATATTGAATATTCTCCATTATCTCCGTCAAATCTTAAAAGTGATATATCTCCACCTTCAATTTCTGCAAAGGAAGCTCCACTGCATCCACTTTCTAGTGCAAATGGAGTTGCAATTTTAGCTTTTTGATTTTTCTTAGTTAAAGAAATCGGGAAACATCCACAGTGTTGAAGAAGTTCTCCATTTTTATTAGTTGGATGAACTACAGTCCAATCTGCAAAAAATGGTGCTGTTTCTCCCATTGTTGCTGCTTGTGCTATAATTGATGTTATCGCTCCATGAATATCAGTTTCACATACAACTGGAATTCCTTCATCTGTTAATAACGCATTAGCCATACATGGCATAATTTTCAGTTCATCTTGAAGTGCTGTCCAACATTGCACCGCTACCGCACTACATCCAAATTCTGTTGTTAATTCACTATATGCAACTTTTAATGCTGCAACATTTTTAACTATTTCTTCTGAAACTGTAATATCTAATACTTCTTTCATATATTTAATTGTTTCTTGTATCTTTTCAGTTTCTTCCGTTTTAACTTTTTTAACCTTTGCCACAAATTCTGTCATTGAAATCGGGTAAATTTGAACTCCGAATTTCTCTAATAATTCACCTTCATTACACATCATTGTCCAAAAAGATGATGGACGTGTAGAAATTTGAAGAATTCTTAAATTTCCAACTTCTTTAACTACATTAGCTGCTGCAATAAAGTTTCTTACTCCTCTTTCAAATGCAACGTCTTCTAATGTTGAATTTGGTATATAAGTAAAGGGTACTTTAAAACGTCTTAATATTTTACCAGTTGCAAATAATCCACATTGGCTGTCTCTAAGCCTTGAACCATCTAATAAAGGTGCATCATCACGAGGTCCCCATACTAAAACTGGTAATTTCATTTTTGAAGCAACCTTGGCAACCAAATCTTCTGATCCAAAATTGCAATGTGGAAAAAATAATGCGTCTACTTTTTCCTTCTTAAATTTTTCTATTACTTTTTCAACATGTTCTTCTGAAAATAGTAGTCCTTCTTCATTTATGTCATCTATATTTACAAAATCCACCTTCAATGCTTCTAGCTTTTTGCAAGTTAAGTCCTTATACTTTATTGCATCATCTTTACTAAATATTGATCTACGAGTTGATGCAACTCCTAATTTTATTTTAAATTGTTTCATTTTTATGCCTCCTAATTATAATTTTATATATATATTTCTTTAAAATTCACACTACACATTTATTTAATTTAGTTTTTATAGAGAATTATTAAATTATTGCTAATTAATTTTTTAAATGCATTAATAGATATTTGTAAATCTTTCGATAATATTTTCTACAGTAAATCCATATTCTTTTATAACCTTCTCAGCTGGAGCTGATGCTCCAAATTTATCAATCCCAATAACATCATTGGCATATTTATGCCATCCAAATGTTGTTCCCATCTCTATTGCTAATTTTTTAATAATATTTTTAGGTAAAACTTGATTTTTATATTCTTCTGATTGCTTTTCAAACAATTCCATTGAAGGCATGCTTACAACTGAAACATAGATATTTTCCTTAACTAAAGCTTCTTGAGCTCTAATCGCTAAATTAACTTCTGAACCTGTTGCAATTAATATGCCTTCACATTTTCCTTTAGCAGCACTTATAACGTAAGCACCTTTTTCAACGCCCTCATAGCTTGAACCATCCATAACAGTTACATTTTGACGGGTTAATGCTAAAGCTGTTGGATGATCTTTAGATTCTACTGCTAATCTCCAAGCTGCTGCTGTTTCAACTGCATCTGCTGGTCTAAACATAACCATATTAGGAAGTGAACGGAACATTGCTAATTGTTCAATTGGTTCATGAGTTGGACCATCTTCTCCTACTGCAATTGAATCATGGGTAAATACATAAGTTACAGGGAGTCCCATAATTGCAGCCATACGGACAGCTGGTTTTAAATAATCTGAGAATACGAAGAAGGTTGCTCCATATACTTTTACGCCACCATGAAGTGCCATACCATTTAGCATTGATGCCATGGAAAATTCACGTACACCAAAATAAATATTTCTTCCATAATCTTTTTCAACAATGAATTTATCTTCATTTTTAATTAACGTTTTATTAGATCCAGATAAATCGGCAGAACCTCCAATGAAGTAAGGAATTGCTTTTGCTATTGCATTTATGGCTTTATTATTTGTGTTTCTTGTAGCATCACTGTGTCCAACTTCATATTTAGGCATTACATCAGATAATTCGACTACTAGCTCTCCATTAATAGCTTTCTCTAATTCTAACGCTTCTTTAGGATAAGATTGTTTATATGCTTCAAATAGTGCATTCCATTCACCTTCTGCTTTTTGTCCTGGAATTTGAATCTTATTTTTATAATTTTCATAAACTTCCTTAGGAATTGTAAAAGATTCATAATCCCATCCGTATGACCTTTTAGCATATTCTCCATCTTCTATACCAAGTGGAGCACCATGAACTTCATTTTTACCTTGATTCTTTGATCCAAACCCAATAACTGTTTTAACTTCTATTAAGGATGGTTTATTTATTTCATTTTTTGCAACTTGTATTGCTTTAGAAATTGCTTCTACATCATTTCCATCTTCGACTTTTTGTACATGCCATCCATATGATTCGTAACGCTTTAAAACATCTTCACCAAATGAATCACTTGTTTTTCCATCTAAACAAATATCATTTGAATCATATAAAACCACCAATTTCCCAAGACCTAAATGTCCAGCTAATGAAGAAGCTTCACTAGTTACACCTTCCATTAGGTCTCCATCACCACAAATAACATATTGATAGTGATCGACTATTTTTAAATCTTTTCTATTATATTTAGCACTTAAAAACTTTTCAGCCATAGCCATTCCTATAGCCATTGGGATTCCTTGTCCAAGCGGACCACTTGTTGCATCTATTCCATCTGTGTGTTTATATTCAGGATGTCCTGGTGTTTTGCTTCCCCATTGTCTAAAACTTTTCAAATCATCCATAGTAACGTTGTATCCTGATAAATGTAAAAGCGAATATAAAAGCATTGATCCATGACCAGCTGCTAGTACAAACCTATCACGATTAAACCAATTACTATTCTTGGGGTTGATCTTCATATGATCGGTCCATAATGTATAAGCCATAGGTGCTGATCCAAGCACCACTCCTGGATGCCCTGAATTAGCTTTATTTATTGCATCAATTCCAAGTACTCGTATACTATTTATTGATAATTGTTCTAGTTCCTTATTCATTTTCTTCCTCACCTCTTTTCTGTTTTACTTTCCAAAGACCGATGCCCAGTCTGCTTTAAATTTTTCTAACCCCTGATCTGTTAATGGATGTTTTACCATTTGTATAACTAGCTCATATGGAATTGTTGCTATGTCTGAACCTGCCTTTGCTGCTTCAATTACATGTACTGGATTTCTTACACTTGCCGCTATTATTTCTGTATCTATTCCATGAATCTCAAATATTTCTGCTATGTCTCTCACTAAATCCATTCCAATCATTGATATATCATCTATTCTTCCAAGAAAGGGACTTACATATGTTGCCCCTGCATTTGCTGCAAGTAATGCTTGAGTAGCTGAGAATATTAAGGTTACATTAGTTTTAATTCCTTCCCCTGCTAAAACCTTGGTTGCTTTTAAACCTTCTGCTGTCATAGGAATTTTTACTATCATATTTTTATGAATCTTTGCTATTTCTCTTCCTTCTTTTATCATTCCCTTTGAATCTTCACTAATAACTTCTCCGCTTATTGGACCATCAACTATTTGTGTTATTTCTTTTATTACTTCATCAAAATTTCTGCCTTCTTTTGCTACAAGGGATGGATTGGTTGTTACTCCGCATATTACTCCCATTTCATTTGCTTCTCTAATATAATCAACATTTGCTGTATCTAAGAAAAACTTCATTATTATTCCTCGTTTCTAATTTTTTTATTTATTTAATTCTGTTAAATGTAAGACACTCTTAACTGCCTTTTGCCATCCATTGTATATTTTCTTTCTTTCTTCATCTTCTAATTTACTTTCATAAACTTTTGTATTACTAAGTAATTTCTTTATATCGTCTATACTATTCCACATTCCAAGACCTAATCCACCTAACAACGCAGCTCCTAATGCAGATAATTCTTCATTAAGATTTTTTTCAATCTTACAATTTAATAAATCTGCTAAAAACTGATTATAAATTTTATTAGTAGTTACTCCACCGTCTATATTTAAATTTTTAACTTTAATATTAACTTCTTTTTCAATTACATCTAAGGCATCTTTTACTTGATATGCAATACTTTCTAAGGCAGCTCTCATAATATGTTTCTTTGTAGTATTTCTTGATATACCTACAATAGAAGCCTTTGCTTCTGATTCCCAATAAGGTATTCCAAGTCCTAAAAAAGCCGGAACTAAATATACCCCTTGATTATTCTCTATCTCATTAACAGCTTCATTAAATTCACCAAAATCTTTAAATAACCCAAGTTCATTATGAATCCAATTTATTGTGTCACCACTTGAATTTATAATACCTTCAATTCCATAATTAACACTTGTTTTACTAACATAAGCTATTGTTGAAACTATTCCGTTTTTAGATGGTATATATTTTTCTCCTACATTAACCATAATTGAATTTCCTGTTCCAAAAGTTGACTTTGCCATCCCAGTTTCAAAACAGCGCTGCCCAAATAAAGCTCCTTGAGAATCTCCTATTACTCCAGATATTTTCAACATTTTTTTTAATTGCCCATCTAAATTTGTTTCTCCAAAAATTTCATCTGAAGGATAAATTTTAGGAAACATATTTTCTGGAATATTAAATACTTCTAGCAATTCTTTATCCCATTTTAATGTTTTTATATTAAGAAGCAGTGTTCTGCTAGCATTAGTATAATCGGTTACATGCGACTTTCCATTAGTTAGTTTCCAAATTACCCAACTATCCATAGTTCCAAGTAATAGTTTTCCTTCATTTGCTTTTTTTCTTGCGCCTTCAACATTATCAAGTATCCATTTAATCTTAGTCCCAGAGAAATATGGGTCTAATCTAAGACCTGTTTTCTCTGTAACCATTTCTTCATATTCTTTAAGCTCGCTGCAAATCCCACTTGTTCTTCTACATTGCCATACAATTGCATTATACACTGGAATACCTGTTTCTTTATCCCATACAACAACCGTTTCTCTCTGATTAGTAACGGATAATCCTAATATTTCTTCTTCATTTATTTTGTTTGTATCTATAATTTCTTCAATTACTGATTTTATATTTTCATATATTTCTATAGGATTATGTTCAACCCAGCCTTGAGTTGGATAAATTTGTTCATGTTTTTTACTGACTCTATGTTTAATACTCCCTGTATTATCTATCATTAATGCTTTTGTAGCTGATGTACTTTGATCAATAGTTAATATAAACTTTTCCTTCATAATATCCATCCCAATCTACTATTTAAGAATTTCTTCTGCTACTTTCACCAAATTTTCTGCAGTTAATCCATAATAACTAAATACTTCTTTAGTATTTCCTGTTATAGGTGCTTCATCTGCAATTGCAAGGATTTTCATCTTTGTTGGTGCTTTTTGACAAACAACTTCTGATACTGCTGCTCCAAGACCACCATAAATACTATGTTCTTCTATTGTGATAATTCCTCTTGTTTCTTTCGCTGCTTTTATAATTATGTTTTCATCTAATGGTTTTATAGTATGCATACTTACAACTCTGCATCCTATTCCTTTAGCTTCTAATTCCTTACTCGCATCTAATGCAGCTTTAACTGTTTCTCCTGTAGCAATTATTGTAATATCATTACCTTCATGAAGAATATTTGCTTTACCAATTTCAAATTCAAAATTCCCATCTTCATAAACATCATCTACTGGATTTCGTCCAATACGAATGTATGCAGGTTTATTATATTTTTGGAGTGCTTGAACCATCTTTTTAGTTTCAAATCTATCTGCTGGAAGTAATACCGCAATATCTGGAATAGCTCTTATAACTGCAATATCTTGGAGAGAATAATGAGTCATCCCGAGTGCTCCGTAACTTACTCCACCACTAATCCCAATTAATTTCACATTAGTCTTTGAATACGCAACATCAACTTTAATTTGTTCTACACTCCTCATTGATAAAAAGCAAGCTGGTGATGCTACATATGGTTTTTTTCCACAAGTTGCAAGTCCTGCTGCAATCCCTACTGAATCTTGCTCTGCAATTCCTACTTCCACAAATTGTTCTGGATACTCCTTTGCAAAGTTACCCATAGATGCTGATCCTCTAGAATCACAAGTTAAAACCATAATATCCTTATCTTCTTTAGCTAATCCCATCAATGTATCGCATATTACTTGACGATTAGAAATCTTATTCATTTATAGTCCCTCCTTCTAATTCTTTAACAGCTTGATTATATTCTTCTTCCGTTAGTACTCCATGATGCCATTTAGCTATATTTTCCATAAAAGAAATTCCCTTTCCTTTTATAGTTTTAGCAATAATCATTGTTGGTTTTCCTTCCTTTGCTGGAATATTACTAAATACTTTTAATAATTCTTCAATATTATTTCCATCAACCTCTACTACTTCCCATCCAAAACTTGTCCACTTACCTTTTAAATCATCTAATGCCATTACTTCTTCAGTAGTTCCTGATATTTGGAGTCCATTCCTATCCACTATTCCTACTAAATTGTCCAATTTATAATTAGCAGCTGCCATAGCACCTTCCCATACAGAACCTTCTGCTTGTTCTCCATCACCCATTAGCGTAAAAACTCTATAATTCTTATTATCACGTTTACCTGCTAACGCCATTCCTACAGCTACCGGCAATCCATGTCCGAGTGATCCTGTATTTACTTCTACTCCGTTATTTTTATTATTTGGATGACCTATCAGTGTAGATCCGTATTGACTATAAGTTTTTAATTTCTCTTTATTAAAAAAACCTTTATCGCCTAAGATATAATAAAGAGATTCTGCTATATGTCCTTTACTTAGTATAAATCTATCCCTATCTGGATCACTAAATTTTTTAGGATCAATATTTAGTACTTTATAGTAAAGTGTTGTTAAAATATCAATACTTGACATTGAGCCTCCAACATGGCCTGCTTTTGATGCATAAACCATATCCAAAACTCCTTTTCTTACTTGCTTCGCCTTGAGTTCTAAGTCTTTTACTGTTTGTTCCATAACTTTCCCTCCTAAATATTTACTTTTATATACGCTTTATATTACATTTAAAATTATATCACCGCTAATTAATTTAGTAAATATTTTTATTCAAATAACTAAATATTTATTTTATTTATCATTATATAATATTTAGACAAGGTTTTAAGATTGGAGATAAATTAAATACAGTACCTTTACTTCTACTTTTTTACTCCAACTATTTTTAATACCATTTTAAGCATTAATACTTCAACTACTAAAATTAACCGAAGGATAATTTATGGAATGCCGTACTTTTCATAAAATTTCTAAAAATAAAAATAACCCAAGACAATTCATTTTAATTGTCTTGGGTTACATACCATACCACCGGTCTAATGTACATAAAATAAATAAAATTAATGTTATCTATGTTATAAATTCTCTCAGACTTACAACTTATATTAGTTTAAATTATAATTGTGATTAAATCATTTTATGATATTTATTTTTATCTTCATCTGTAATAGCTCTAATTACCCTACAAGGATTTCCTGCTGCTATGACACCAGCTGGAATGTTTTTTGTAACTATGCTTCCTGATCCAATAACTGTATTGCTTCCTATTGATACCCCTGGCATAATTTTTACGCCACCACCAATCCATACATTATCACCAATAGTGATTGGATATGCATATTCTAAACCTTCATTTCTCTGCTCAACATCAAGCGGATGACCAGCAGTATAAATACCACAATCTGGTGCCATAAATACATTGTTTCCTATTGTTACTTTTCCATCATCTAAGATTATAAGGTTATGATTAGAATAAAAGTTATATCCAATTTCTATGTTGTATCCATAATCGCAATAAAATGGCTGTTCAATGTAAAATTTATCTCCAATTGAACCAATCAATTCATGTATAACCTCTTCTCTTGTCTTTACATCATCTGGTTCAAGAAAGTTATATTTTCTGCACAACTTTTTACAGTGTGTTCTCTCATTTATAAGCTGTGGATCATAATTGTTATTATACAATAATCCTTTTTCTGCCTTTTCTTTTTCAGTCATGTACAATTACTCTCCTTTTTTATTTGATGATTCGTACTTGAAATTTCAATTTATTCACCCATTCTTATATTCTTCACGGTCTTATGTTCAAGTAAAAAGTTTGAATAAATTCTTTCTCCACCTTTTCCAGTTGGTGCTTGTGCAAGAAATCCTACTTTTATTGTTTCTTCAACTGGAAGATTAAAGAACCTCATCATATAAAATTTTGTTCCATCTGTAGAGTAATGGAATGCAAAGGAATTTTTAGTTCTTGCAACTTGCAGCCACACTTCATTTCCATCAATATTACAACCATTAGCATCGTCAGACATCTGATTAGTTACAACACTTACTACTGCATTAGTGTCAAAGTCTGTAAGTTCAAAGCAAGCTTTTGCCCATACATTTAAGTCTCTCATAACCATAATCGAAGATGAATCATACGTATCTTTAAAATCATGACTTACTTTTACACGCATTACAAAATCTCCTGTTACTTCTGTATAAAA
Organism: Clostridium puniceum; assembly: GCF_002006345.1. GTDB lineage: Bacteria > Bacillota > Clostridia > Clostridiales > Clostridiaceae > Clostridium > Clostridium puniceum. Next base: position 72,449 of record NZ_LZZM01000105.1, on the reverse strand, counting down.
GTATGGTGCATTACATAACGACTCAGGAGTAATACCTTCTTCTGAAATTTCTCCATTATTGCAGAAAAAATCGCTTTTTTCTGTTGCATACATTGCTATTCTACCTTCATCAAATTTAATGTCACTTTCATTTAACCACTTGAAATTTTGAAAATCTTTTTGATTCATTTTTGCCTCCAATACTTTGAGAAATTCGTAATTTATAGAATTTCTCAAGTTTAATTTTTCTCACTAATGCTTATACTGTATTTTTTAATTTTGTATCTTATAAGATATAAAACTTAATTTTTAATATGATTTACAATAGTAATTGTATCAAAGCAAACCTTTTCATTCAAGTATATTTATTGATATAAATATTGTATATTTTTGCGTATTCAACTTGTATCTATCAATTCTTTAGATGAATTTAAAATAGGATTGGAAATTTTAAGCGCATAATTATATAAAAAATAATTTAACTGTTAAGGAAACATACAGGTTAGTATATTAAATTATATATATCAGGTTAATTAAACCAAATTAAAAAGTGGTTGTAAGATTTTCGTAGTATAGCTGCCAAAATGGTCTTATACAATCAAAAGTATAAAATAATTAACATATGATATTTACTAAAAAATTAAAAAGGAAGTGTTTTATTATGAAAAACAAAAATATTAAAAGTAAAGTTATTACAGGAATTCTTATGGCAAGCATGATGATATCTGCAACTTCGGTATTTGCTGATACAACAACAGCTACAGTAACAAGTACAACTAAAAACGTAACAAGGTCACATGGCAAACATAAAGATGACTTCAAAACTGTTCTTGATAATTTAGTATCAGCTGGAACCATATCTTCTGATAAAGCAGCTGCTATTGAAACTGTTCTTACTGAAAAGCATAATGATAAGAATAATAGTAATATTAATGGTAAGCATGGAGATAAATTCAAAAATTTACTTGATACTCTAGTTACAGATGGAACTATATCTTCTGATGAAGAAACTGCTGTATTATCTGTTCTTACTGGTGTTAAAGGCGACCTTAAGACTGTTCTTGATAATTTAGTTGCAACTGGAACTATATCTTCTGATAAAGCAACTGCTATTGAAACTGCTCTTACTGAAAAGCATAATAATAAAGATAATGGAAATGGTAAACGTGAAGACAAATTCAAAAATTTACTTGATGCTCTAGTTACAGATGGAACTATATCTTCTGATGAAGAAACTGCTATTGAAACTGCTCTTACTAGTGCTAAAGGTAACTTTAAGACTGTTGTTAATAATTTAGTTACAACTGGAACTATATCTTCTAATAAAGCAAATGCTATTGAAACTGCTCTTGCTGAAAAGCATAATAATAAAGATAATAGTAAACGTGGAGACAAATTCAAAACTTTACTTGATACTCTAGTTACAGATGGCACTATAACTTCCGATGAGGAAGCTGCTCTAGTAACTGCTCTTACTAGTGCTAAATAAAATTTAAAAACATATTATTTTTAGGTGTTAGACACTAATAACGAGATTCTAAATAGTTTTATGTTAATAGTAAATTAGTTATTGAAATATTACTGGAAATCTTGATTTCCAGTAATATTTTTTATTTTTATTCAACAACTACCATATTACAATAATTTAGACAGCTTTGTCTTGCAAAGTAAAGTAATTGATAGTATTTTTGAATGTAATTATATTTAATTTCAAAGATTTTTATAATGCTACTGTTGAATAATTCCAACTATTACTTCGTATAATCCTTCAATAATCATAGTAACTCCTACTACAAAAATATACATACTCATAACACGATTTGCTGAAACAATGGCAACAACACCCAAAATAATAAATAACAGCGCATATGCTAATGGTATGAACCAAAATTTTCGCTCTTTATCTAAACATTTTGCCACACTCTTTAGCTTTAATATCCCAATACTAACTAATATCACTCCTAAACTAAAATTAGTAGAAAACATAATTGCATTTTCTTTTAGTATAAAAAACACTGCAAGACTAACAGTCCCACTATAGAAAATTATACTGTACCTATTAACAATTTTATAATTTGTATTCTGAGTAGCTCTATAAATTATTCTTCTTACAGAAAAAGCTAATATTACCAAAATAGCTACCATGCCTATAATTTGTAATGCATGTTCTGGTAACTGCATAAAAAATAATCCAAGAAACGCAACACAAGTGCCTTTTATTGTATTTTTTGTTTTCCAATTAATTCCTTGCAAGCTCTTCATAACTGATTTAATAAACTTACCAGCCACTATCTTGGTATCTTTTTCTGAACTCAACATAGTCGTCAATATAAATTCAAATCCATTTATTCCACCATTGGCTACATCTGTTATTAGCTTTGCTCCCCCAGCTTCTAATCCATCAAAAAAGTTCTTTGTGAAAATTCGTCGTTGCTCCATATTAACCTCTTTAATCCAAGTATCAAAAATTTGATTAACAGTTTTACATTCAGGCATGAGATCGTTTACTTCAAAAAAATATTCAGCATCTACCTCCCATGTCATCGGATCATGCTGCATTATACCAGTGGCACTGCTCTTTACAATTTTATGCGGTCTGTCATGCTCAAACAACATTCCAATCACGCTAAATTGCGGAATAATTCTAATAATCTTATGTTGAATTGCTTTAAACTTCTTTACCTGAAGCATCTCTTTGCAAACCCCTGGACCATCATTATCGTAAATTTCAATAATTTTATTTTTCAGAATATCATTACACATCATAGCAGAATAAACAGCAAGATTTCCCCCTTTTGAATGTCCTCCAATACGATACTTTTTATAATCAACATTCATAGTTTGTTCCAAATATCTTACCGCTTCCTGCTGAGCTGGCACTGTTTGAAAACTCATAGAAAAATCTTCGCGCCATCCAAGAATAGTTTGATCTGTTCCTCGAAAAGCAACATAGACAGTTCCATCACCTAAATCGACATGCAGTGCTGCAAATTGAATTTGTAACTCCTCATCACATATATCTTTATAATTAGAAAGCTTGGCATTTCCAAATCTTTTGGAATATGCCATTTTCTCAAAAAAGGAGCGAGATAAATCTAAAAAAGCATGTATTTTAAATCCATCTGCCCCATGATTTTTACCACAAATTAATTTATAAGCTTCTTTTAATGTGATAGATCCTATAAATATTTCAGGTATAATTCCTGAAAAATCAATATACGCTAATACAGCTAAAATTAAATTATCTACTTCATTAAAGGGGCGTTCATTAAAACTAATGTCTCCGCGCCATCTAATATATGAGAAAATATTATCCACCTCAATTATTTCTCCTTCATCATGTTAAAATTTTTCTAGTCATCTTTGAAGTTTTAATTATATGGTAAGTATACCGTAAATGTGCTGCCTTCATGGATTATACTCTTTACCTCTATTTTACCGTCACACAGCTCTACGATTCTATTAACTATTGAAAGTCCAAGTCCAAGTCCTTCATTTAAATGAGATGAGTCACCCTGGTAATACTTTACTAAAATCTGATCAATGTCTTCTTTGCTTATGCCTTTACCTGTATCGGATATTATAATTTTAATAAAATTATTTTCTTTTTTTAATGTAAGTGATATCTCACCATGCTCTGGGGTAAATTTGATTGCATTAGTTATCAAATTTATCCATACATGCTGCATAAGGTCAGAATTGCCGTAATATTGGATATGCTCTAAATCAGCAGAAAATTCAATTTCTTTCTTAGTCCATTCTGTGGATAAAATAATTGCACACTGTTTTATCTGCTCGTCGAGATAATAAGTTTTTTTATCTACTATAAACTGTTGTGACTCCAGTTTGGAAAGAAGAAGTGAACTGTTTGCAAGTGACGCGAGACGTTCAGACTCATGAGCTATGATTTTCAGATAAGTGACCTTATCTTCTTCCGAAACGCTTTCCTCAAGTAGAAGCTTTGCAAAACCATTAATTGAAGTAATAGGAGTTTTGAATTCATGAGAGAAATTATTAATAAAGTCGTTACGCAAAGTCTGCACACTTTGAAGTTCTGTAACCATTTTATTAAAATTTATATATACATCTTTTAGTGGGCCAGCTTTATTGGGGTCAAGATGAATGTTAAAATCCCCACTTGATACCTTACTAATTACTAAGATTAATTTAGAAATATAGCGATATAATGCCTTGGCAGAAAAATAGGATATGCTTCCCATAATCAAGCTCATCGGAAAAAACATGCCGATTGCGCGAATAGAATCATACTGTTTGTTTCCATCGTATATATAATTATCAACAAAATCTACCAGTGCAAATATCATAACAGATGATATCATGACTATAGCTGCCTGAAAGACAAACCACTGCACTAGTTTTTTGTTAGTTTTTTTCTTTTTGCCTAACATCGTTCTTTCCTCCGGTCATCTCGGCTTTATATCCAAGCCCTTTGATCGTAATGATTTTAAATTCATCAACATCTTGAAGTTTATTTCGCAGTCTGCTGATGTGAGTTTTTACTGTATCTTCTCCACTTTCAGAGTCATAACCCCAAATATCATCAAGTAATTGATTTTTAGTAAATATCTGACTTGGATATGATAAAAGTTTAAACAATAGATCAAATTCCTTTTTAGGTAAATCACTTATTTTTCTTCCAACTGTTATTGTATATGAGGTGGAATCCAATGTCACATTACCAATAATCATTTTATTTTCACTGGCGATATGCGCACGACGCAAAAGTGCCTCAATCCGCCATATCAACTCTTCATAATTTACTGGTTTTGTCATATAATCGTCAGTCCCTGACGAAAATCCCATACGCTTATCATCAAATGATTGCTTCGCGGTCAGCATAAGGACTGGTATTGTAAGATTGTTCCTGCGGATTGTCCTTACCAAATGGAATCCATCTATACGTGGCATCATAATATCTGCAATTAGAAGATCAACCTTCTGTGATTCAATAATATCAAGTGCTTCCTGACCGTCATTTGCACATATAATCTTATAACGAGATTTAAGCCTTGCTACTATAAGCAATTGGATATTTTTATCATCTTCTGCGATTAAAATTGTAGCCATAGTAATACCTCCTTATAAATAATTATATATAAGATTTCAAAAGGATAAAGATAACTTTTAATCTTATCTTTACCCTTTTTTAATCCATTTATTAGTTGTAAAGTTATATGAAAATTTGAGTCCATTTTTCATCTTGAAAAAATCTATTTTATTTCCTCAATTCTTTAATTCTCCCAAATTCATCCTTGATAAATCCTACAAAGTATATTATTAAGAATGGCATAGTTTAATCCGCCGAAAGTTGGATGTCAGAAAGTGCCCAGCCTTCTATGACTCTAGCTCCTATAGGTTCAGGATTATCCTTAAAATTAACGAACTCCATAGTCATCTGTTCAATCTTCTTCCCAGTTTTCTTATTTGTAATCTGTACGGAATATCGAATTGCACACCAATCATCTTGAACGAGCATATTATAAAAATCACCTAATTGAACCTCGAATACTGAGAAGAACTCTCCCATCATGTCCTTATATTGCTGAAGTGTCAGGCGTTTTCCATAAACGTTATAATGTGCATCCGGCTCATATAATGTATTACACCATTCTAACCATGCTTCGTAACCATTATTCCAATTCTTAAATCCATTCTGAAGTCTATCTCTTATTGCTTCTTGAAAATTTTTATTCATCTTAAATCAATCCTTTCAATTTTTATCTTCGATTATATTAAGTTTCTTTTGATTATTAGACCTTTACCCTTAATACTTGTATAAAATTTAATTCCTATATTGGCAAGGTTACGCTAGCCATTTTCAGTTTTTTAGCAAGTGTGTCAATTTACAAATTTCCTTTCTTAGTTTACTTTTCATTCGTAACCTTCGATATTAGTCTAAATGCTAACTGTAAACCAAATGTAAACTTAAAAAGATTTTTTAATAATCTATTAATTGCTTTCTAGCAGTATTTTAATTAATTTATTATTTTGTTTACTTTCAGTTTACCTTGTGATTTTAATATATAAATAAGGTTTATGGTAATTGAATCTTGAAATATCAATGTTAATTCTCAATCAAGTTCTCATAGACAAGATTATGATACGATACTGTTTAATTTTTAAAGTATTTAAATAAAAAATTAAAGTAGTAATCTATCTGAAATACTTATTTGTAGATTTTATGACATACTTGCCTTGAGGTACTGTAAATAATAAAATTGTTCAGATGGAGTGATAAGGTTTGAAGTGGTTCACAAAATTGCAGAAATCAATAGTACACTTATATAAAAGATTTTCAACATCAAAAAAATCATTAATATTATGGGATATACTTTATGTTGGTTTCATTGGAGTAAACAGCTATATATTGCTGATTTATAACAATTCTAATGAACCCAAAATGATGCGTGTTATTTGTGCTATGACTGTGGCGTATGTAACCTCATTAATTACCATTCTTATAAAATTGCGAGAAGATAAGAAACTAAGAAAAATATTATATCTAACAAATAAAATATTTCGATTAATTTATACAGCAACATATCTTACAATTATAGTGTTGCATTTGATACGGCTTGGATCATTTAAAACAATATCAAGTTTTCAAAGTGGAGCTTTTATACATAACATAATAATGTTTTTCTTTATAGCAATAATAGGTACAAGCTCTCTTTGGTGGAAAAAAGCATTAAACGCAATTATTAAAAGAATATAAAAATATAACTAGAAATTTTATAAAATAATTCACTTTACAGTCTTTTTACCAATTAAAAAGACTGTTGCATTTACACAACAGCCTTAAAACCTTACTCACGATTATTACCATCCTTTGACATATTTTTATGTATACTTTCAGTTCCTGCTTCTAAAGCAGTTTCGTAATACCAACATTTATGCTCAATTAGTTCAAGTGATTTTTGTAAATCTGCTATTTGTTCTTCAACGTTTTTCTTGCTCTCTAAAAATAGTTCATAACGTTCTTGCAGAGTCTGATCTCCTTTTAAACACCACTCACTAAATTTTTTAATATCTTTTATAGACAATCCAGTACTTTTTAAGCATTCTATAACTTGTAACATGGACATATCAGATTCAGCAAACATACGAATACCAGATTCTTTACGTTCAACAAATGGAAGTAATCCTTCTTTGTCGTAATAGCGTATAGTAGATTTAGGTAAATTTAATTTTTCAGCAACTTCACCAATAGAATAATACATAGAGCATCCCCTCTCTTTTTATAATAGAAATATCATTAAAAATCAGAAATGTCAATGTATATTAATTAAATGTAAAATTTTAATTGCAACATATATATAAATTCAAAAAGTACATAATAAATATTATAAGATAAATTTTCAAAGTTTTTTTATAAAAAGTATTGACTTAAAGTTAACTTTAAGTATTACAATTTCAATAGAAGTCAAATAACTTACAAGTTAAAGCTATATCTAGTAAAAGCTTTGGCTGTGATTTCAAATTGAAAATCCATAAATACAGTAAATATTACAGAGGAATTATAGGAGGATAACATATGTATTTAGAAAAAATTAATTCACCAGAAGACATAAAAAAATTATCAGTAAATGAAATGAAGGATTTAAGTTCAGAAATCCGTCAGGTACTGCTTAAAAAATTAAGTGAGCATGGAGGACATATTGGGCCTAATCTTGGAATTGTGGAACTTACTGTTGCATTGCATCATGTATTTAATTCACCAAAAGATAAGATTGTTTATGATGTTTCTCATCAAAGCTATGTTCATAAAATGCTTACTGGAAGAAAGGAAGCATTTATCAATTCTGAAAAATATGATGAAGTGTCTGGATATTCCAATCCAGAAGAAAGTAAACATGACTTTTTTAACATCGGACATACTTCTACATCCATAAGTCTTGCCTGCGGTCTTGCTAAAGCAAGAGACTTAAAAGATGAGAAGGATAATGTTATTGCTATTATTGGAGATGGCTCTTTAAGTGGTGGAGAAGCATATGAAGGGGTAAATAATGCTGCTGAAGCAGGAACAAACATGATTATTATTGTAAATGATAATGATATGTCTATAGCAGAAAACTATGGCGGTTTATATAAAAATCTTAAAGAACTTAGAGATACAGATGGGCAAAGCCAATGTAACTTCTTTAAAGCAATGGGCTTAGATTACCATTATGTAAAAGATGGCCATGATTTAAATCAGTTAATTGAGGTATTTAACAAGGTTAAGGATACAGAGCATCCAGTAGTTGTTCATATTCATACAATTAAAGGAAAAGGCTTAGCATTTGCTGAAAAGAATAAGGAACAATGGCACTGGGGAATGCCTTTTGTATTAGAGACAGGGGAATCAAAGTTCTCTATGGGTGGTGCAGAAGATTATAGTAATCTTACAGCAAAATACCTATTAAACATGATGAAACAAGATCCAACAGTTGTTGCTATTACATCAGCAACTCCAACAGTGCTTGGTTTTGTACCAGAAAGAAGAAAGGAAGCTGGTAAACAATTTGTGGATGTTGGTATTGCTGAAGAACATGCTGTTGCTTTAGCATCAGGAATTGCAGCAAATGGGGGAAAACCAGTTTATGGAGTATATAGTACATTTCTTCAAAGAACATATGACCAGCTTTCACAGGATTTGTGCATAAATAATAATCCAGCAGTAATACTTGTAAATGCAGCATCAGTTTATGGAATGAATGATGTAACACATCTTGGATTATATGATATTGGTATGATGAGTAACATTCCAAATATGGTATATCTTGCTCCAACCTGTAAGGAAGAATATTTTGCTATGCTTAATTGGGGAATGAAGCAACAAGCTCATCCTGTAGCTATTCGTGTTCCCGCAATGGGAGTAATAGAAAGTGGAATTGAAGATACAACAGATTATTCTAAATTGAATAAATATCAAGTGACAAAAACAGGAAAAGATGTTGCAGTTATTGCACTTGGAGATTTCTATCAGCTTGGTCAAGATGTTGTAACAAAACTTTCAAAGGAAAATGGCATTGAAGCTACTTTGATTAATCCAAAGTATATCACAGGTATTGATGAAGAATTATTGGATAGCTTGAAAAAAGAGCATAAACTTGTAATTACCCTTGAAGATGGCATTTTAGATGGTGGCTTTGGTGAAAAGATTGCAAGATATTATGGTCCTTCTGACGTGAAGGTATTAAATTATGGTATCAAGAAAGAGTTACTAGATCGTTATGTTCCAAAGGAACTTATGAAAAAAAATAGACTTACAGATGAGCAAATGGTAGAAGATATCATTAGTATCCTAAAATAAGCAGTTTGAACAATAGAATGCAACTTACTACTTTTAAAGCAGTAAGCTGCATTCCTTTTACATTAATTTATAGAATACAATCATCAACTTCTAACACTTCTCAAATTTAATTTATAAAATTTATTTTATATCAATATCTGCCGGGAATATAATTCCACCTTTATGTCTTGCAATTGTTTGTACTTCACTAACTATTAAGCTGTGTTCTAACATTTTGTAGCATCTTTCTAAATCATTGTTTTTAATCATATTAGCAAATTCAATAAATTCATTAACCATTCTGTGTTCATAGTTATTTTCATTTATTTTTGAACTAGTTCCATCATTCATTAATAACTCAAATCTCTTACAAACATTAGCTGGAGTATCTTGATATATACATCCCTTATCCCCTTGAATATTATTCGCAATAGGAGCCTTGCAATCTTTTGCTCCAATGCAAATACACTTAAAGGTTCCATAATCTAATATTAATATTCCAGAAGTATCTATTCCTCTCTCAACATTTGGATAATATTCAACATTTTTAGGCTTTCCAAATAACCCCACCACATAATGAATGTTATATATATTTAAATCCATTAATGCGCCACCAGAGAATTTAGGATCAAAGGCCGGTAATACATTTCCTTCTTTAAAACTATTATATCTACTCGAATATTGAGAATAATTGCATTGAACTATTTTAATACTCCCCAGCGTTGGAAGCAACTCTTTTATTTTATTATAATTAGGAAGATATTGATTAGTAATAGCTTCAAAAATAAACAATTGCTTTTGTTTAGCCAAATCACTTAAAATTAATGCTTCTTTATAGGTTGATGTGAATGGTTTTTCGACGATAACATTCTTATTTGCTTCCAATGCTTTTTTAGCAAATTCAAAATGTAGATTATTAGGTAATCCAATATAAATTGCATCTAAATCACCATTTAATAATTCATTATAATCATAAAAAATGTTTTCAATTCCATATTCATTTTTTAATTGATTCATTGATTCTTTATTTCTCTCAGTGCCACAAATAGATACAAACTTGATGTTTTTTAAATTTGAGCTTATTGATAATAAGTCCTTTACTATCATTCCTGCTCCAACAATACCTAATTTCATGTTAGTTCCTCCTTTTTTTATCTAAAAACAGCTAAATATATTTAAAACTTCTAATTCTTTGAAATAACTCTTATTCCATTTTCTCCTGATATTATTAGCTTGTTGACCTCTCTTGTAAATAGAGAAGTTCCAACTACTCCTACAATATTATTTAGATTATCATTTAACTTTTTAAAATCATCTATAGTATCAAAATTTACATCTAGCAAGTAGTTACCATCATCAGTTATTAAATATCCATCCTTATTATTACTAGTTCTAACGCTAGGATTTCCTCCTAAGTTTTTAACCATTTTACTTACATAACCTAATGAATCTTTAATTACTTCTAATGAAATAGGATGAATTAAACTTAATTCTTCTTTTAATTTTTCTTCATCTATTAGTAAAATATACGTCTTTGACATTGAGCCAATTATTTTTTCCTTTGTAAATACACCTCCACCACCTTTGGAAGCATAAAAATTCTTATCTACCTCACCACACCCATCAAAAGCAACCTCGACTTCCTCTACAAGATATGTTGGAAGCACTTCTATTCCATATTTAATACAAATATTCTTTGTATTATCAGATGGTGTTACGATCCTAATTTTAAGATCATTTTTCTTCACTTCTATACTCAACAACTCGATTAAACAAGCAATATTTCTTCCTGCACCTAATCCTATTACAGTATCATTTTTTATATACTCCATGGCTTTTTCAGCACATAATTTTCTTAAATTCTCTTCATCCATGTTATTTACCTTAACTCCTTTATTCCTGCTTCTAATATTTCCATTTGCAGTAGTGTTTGATTATCAGTAATTGTTTTATTTTTACCATTTATGATTGCTTCATATAAATCATCATATACTCTTCCATAATCACCGTTGACGGATTTTACTTTTTCTTCGTGTATTTCCCCTTCATCATTCATATATGTAATAACACCATAATGATTAAATGTATCAATACCAAAATCCTTGTTTTCAGGCATATAAAATAATTTTAAATGCTCTTCTTGACGATCTTTTGTTTTCTTTACAAAACATCCTTTTTTACCATATATAACAAAGCTCGGTCTTTCCTTTAGTCTAAAGTAACTTGATTTTACAGATACCTTTAACTTTCCATAATATAAATCCAAATCAAAGTAATCATTCATTCTTCCTGATCCTAATAATTGTCTTACATCATAATGGATATTATCTGGTTTACCAAAATAACTAATTACTTGATCCAAAGTATGACAACCATGGCCGTATAAATATGATAATGAAGGAATAAAGCTAGTAATAGATTCAGGTATTTCTGGTCTATAATAATCAAAATGCATTTCAACTTCTATTAATTCACCCAAATTTCCTTCCTCAATAACTTTTTGAACTGTTAAGAAATCACTGTCAAAACGTCTATTTTGATAAGCTTGAACGATTAATCCTTTTTCTTTCGCCAAAGTAAATATTTCTTTTGCTTCTTTTGATGTTTCCATAAATGGCTTTTCAACTAAACAATGTTTATTATGTTCTAACACCATTTTTGCATAATCATAATGACTATTATGCATAGTACAAACCACAATTAATTGTATTTCCTGATCATTTAACAGCTCATCTAAATTAGAAGTATAATTTACTCCCTCAATTCTACTCCATTTTTCATTTTTAGAATTTCTTTGATAGATTGTTTTTACCTTAATCTTTTTTCTTTGTAAGACAAATGGCAGATGATATCTGTTAGCACTTTTACCATTTCCAATATAACCAATTGTAAGCATAATAACCTCCTTAAAATATAATACTAATTAAATTAGCTAAACCATACATTACAAATTCCTAACTCTAAGGTTTTAGATTTTTATACCTAAACTGCTAGCTCCTTTTAATGATTCTTTAGTTTTTAATGCAATTGTTTTATCGTCTCTAAAAAGTGTTCCTTCCATATCTATAGCTATAAGCTTATACCTGTTTACACCTCTATAATCATGAAGTTAGTACCAACCTTTAGTTTTATTATAATCACTCTAATATTATTTCCACAAACTAAAATATTTCACCCCAAATGGTGAAATACTTTATATTAGTATTTTATTAATTTATAATATAATTAATCCTATAGCCTAGAATATAAACTTTATCTATACTCCTGGCTATAGGACTAATTTACTTTTATAACTATGAAGATATTCTGTTATCATATCAATGTCGTTCTGATCGATTTCAGGATTTATTCTAACAAAAGGAATATTGGTAATATCCGCTATTGTTGAAGTTGTGATTATAAAATCTACTTTTTTAAGCTTTTCCTCATCTTCATACATAAATTCTTGATAATCATAAGACCTACGTATCTCTATTTTTTCTCCAAAACAATTTTTAACTTTATCCTTAATAAAACTCAATATAGACTCATCATAATCGCAAACAATTACAGTATTTAGTTTATATCTCCACATTCCACACATGGTTACTAAATGAATAGTTATATAAGCTAGATCAATAAGTTCCATATCCAAATTCAGTTTTCTCTTAATAATATGTATAATTTCACTAGCCATTTTAAATTCTGTTTTATAGGTTTGAATAACTTTTTCATCTATCTTATTTGATATACAATGGTTATATTTTAGACGATTTATCATTGGAGCAACATATAAAACCAACTTATATTTATTATCTGGATTAGAATTTAAATCTATCTTGAACTTTTCATGTAAAGTTCTCAAAAACTCATCTACTATGTAAATAGCTTCTTCTGTTTCAATATTTTTAACATCTGTTCTCTGAAGAAATTGCTTAGATTTAAAATACTGCTCTAAATTGATCCATTCTGCTTCTGATAAATTTTCTTCTAATTTCTTTTCTAATTTTTCTCGTATTTCACTCATCATTGGCATAAGTTCAAAATTTATATAATCGGAATCATTTAAATTAAATCCTAATTGTTGGCGCTTAACTGCAATTAATATTTCATAACATAAAAGTTGAGCGCTATGTCCTGATAAATAATACTTATATTTTTTAGTTTCAGCACTTAGTATATGATAAATTTCCCTAGCTTCTGCAATAACATCATTCTCTTCAAATAAATAATTCCAATATTTTGAAATACTACTTATATTCATTCTTATAGCTAAAACCCAGCTAATAATATTTCTTTTTTCCTTTTCATTTGCTTTAAGTGTAATTCCTTCATTTAAAGAATAACTTATTCCCAATTTTAAATCTTTTTTTAACCATTTATTAATAAAAGCAACATCATTATTTACAGTAGATGCTGATATATACAAGGTTTCTGTCAATTCTTCTACAGAAATATATTTTTTAGTGATTAATTTTAACAGTATGTACATTTGCCTATCTATTGGCAAACTTGGAGTTTCTATTATATACTTATAATCTAATACTTTCCTTATAACATTATTTCTCTTCAAAATTTCTTTATTTTCTTTATTAAGGAAGTAACCCTTTTTTATACTAGACTCTATTTCCACATGATATTCCTTTAATAAATCATTAATTTCTTTAATATCACTTCTTATCGTTCGAATTGTTACGTTACAAATTCTAGCTAATTCATTTCCAGTAATACATGCATCTGTATTTAAGATTATATTTAAAATATCTCTATGCCTTCGATTCAAATTCATGTTCACCTACTTTATATACAAATCAATAGCCCTACTTTTATCATTATATTATATATAATTAGTAAAAATAAAGCTAAATTCTCCTGAAATAAAATGTTTTCTTTATATATGCTTGTCACGCTTACAAATAAAATTACCCTCAGTTTCCTGAGAGTAATTTTGATGAGAAAAACTATTAGAATTTATTATTAATAAGTTATTTTATGGGTGTAAGAATCATGAGAGATAGAATACCTTACCATTTTTATTTTAGCCATTAAATAACTTAATTAACCGAAATTAGCTGTAATTTATATATTGGTTATACTTAATTCTAAGTCAAAATTTATCTAAGGAATTAATAACTTTATTGCAGCTATAGCTGTTACACCTAAAATTATTAAATGAAATAACCTTTCATTTAACTTTTTAATTATAATGACTCCTAATATTGCTCCAACAGCTACGGCAGGTATCATTGTAGCTGTAAAAACAAGGGCATTAACAGATATATTATGCCAAAAGAAAATTTGTAATGGCACTTTAGTTAAGTTTATAATAAAGAAAAACCAAGCTGTTGTTCCCATAAAATCATTTTTCTTAAAACCTTTAGCTAATAAGTAAACACTAAATATCGGACCTGCAGCATTACCTATCATAGATGTAAAACCACATAACATCCCTGTTAATGCATATAAAAAAACATTTTGAGGGACTTTAAGATTTTCGCCCTTTTTTTCAGTATAAATCAAAACAATTAAACATATTAAAACTGAAACAGCTATAAAAGCTTTAAATTGCTTATCATTAATATAAATCCCAACTATAACACCTAATATTAATCCAAGTAAGGTCCAAGGCAAAAGTTTCTTTATATTACCCCATTCAGCATGTCTATTATAGTAATATAATGCAAATACGTCACCTACTAAAAGCATTGGCAGTATTATACCAGTCGAATCCTTTCCTCCAAATACACCCGCAATAATAGGAATAGCAGGCATCATAAAAGAACTTATTCCTGTCTTTGAAAATCCTATAAAAAATGCTGCTAGTATTATCCAGAACCATTGTTCCTGACCTAAATTAAATATATGAAATATCTGCATTTTTACCCCTTCTTCTATTTTAATCTTATCCTAATTATAATACATATGTTCCATAATCATAATCATAATCATAATTAAAGCAATTGTCATGCCATAATCATAATTAAATCTAACACTTTTACTTTTATATAAGCTGTCCCTTCCAAAAGCTTGAGTTTCACTAATTTTAATTATCGTCAAATATAATTTAAACTTAAATTATTTTCATTTTAATGCACTAAGCATTTTATTGAAAAAGTATTTTTAATACAATATTGCATCAAATCTATGACTTTTATTATAACTTTAACCTTATTAAGCAATACAAAAACGTATCAAGTCAATACCCTTTTGTTTTATTTTAAGAACTAAAATGAGGGGCTGCTGTCCCCTCATAACTATTTTTCTAAGCTTTATCTACAGAATAACAGAACACAAGTTATATTTCAACAGCTGTATCAAAGCCTGCATGAACTGCAGTATACACATTGCCTATTTGTTTACCATCACCAATCACATAAACTTCCGTTTCAGGAATTGCATGTCTAAGTGCAGCAATAGTATCTTTTCTTGGTCTCATTCCTAGCGCTAATGCAACTGTATCCGCTTCAAATTCTTTCCATTGGAATTTAGAATTAATAGTCTTAATTCCCTTATCAGTTATTTCTTCTAATTTTGTGTTTGTTATTACTTTAACACCATGTTTCATCATCAATGATTGTAGTGAGAATCTATTAATTAATGAGGATCCGTTAAGTAAAGCGTCTGGCCCTTGCATTTCCAGAAGCGTAACCTCTTTACCTTTCATAGCTAAATCAACAGCAGATTCAGCTCCTGTAAGCCCTCCACCTATAACTATTACTTTTTGTCCTACTGGCACTCTTCCACAGTCTACATCGCCTGACCAATGAACATGACTCTTGTCAATGCCATGAATATTAGGAATAAGTGGTGTTGCTCCAACAGCTATTATTAATGCATCTGGATTTTCTGCTTTTATAGCTTCTTCTGCAGCTTCTGTGTTTAACTTTATTGTTGCTCCACACTTTAAGGTTTGAGCTACTATCCAGTCTAAATAATTTCTTAAATCTTTTTTAAATTCAAGATCTGTAGCATGATTTAAAGTACCGCCTAGCTTGTCATCTTTTTCAAAAAGAACAACCTCATGACCTCTTTCAATAGAAGTAAGTGCTGCTTGCATTCCAGCCGGCCCACCTCCAACTATAACTACTTTTTTCTTAGTATCAGCTTTTGGAACTTTACTACCTGGATAATCTGTTTCACGACCATTTATAGGATTAACTGAGCATCTAGTCTTTTTAAAGAACGCTGAACGGCCGCAACAAGTATTACAACGTACACATGGACGAACATCTTCAACTTTTCCAAGAGCAGTTTTTCTCATAAATTCTGGATCTGCTACAAATGGTCTTGCCATTGCTACAAAATCAACTAGCCCTCTTGATAATATTTCTTCTGCATTTTCTAAAGTCATTACTGAACCAACTGCAGTTACATATAAATCATTTCCAACTGCCTTTTTAATTTCTTCAGCAAAATGTATATTTAACATATAAGGAACATAGAGTGGTTGGATCATATATTGAATTGTATGTGGATTTGGAAGCATTCCTGCTGAAACATGAAGTATATCTATCTTATCCTTTATTAATTTAACAAATTCAATAACTTCCTCTACCTTCATACCACCTTGAACTAATTCATCTGCACTAATTCTATATTCAATAATAAAGTTTTCTCCAACTCTTCTACGTACAGCATCTAATAATTCAATACAGAAACGTGTTCTATTTTCAAAACTTCCGCCATATCTATCAGTACGTTTATTTACATATTGTGATAAAAATTGTGATGGAAGCATACCATGAGCTCCATGAATCATTACCATTTTAAAGCCACTATCTTTACATCTTCCTGCAGCATCTGTATAATCTTGAATAGTTTTATTTATCAATGGAATGCTCATTTCTTCTACTTCTCCTGGAGTTTTCCCTTGAAGCTTTGAGAAGAATTCATCTATTTCTGCTGGCTTTGGAGTTGAACTTACTGGTTTTAATCCTTTAGCTGCTAAATTCATTGAATTAGCAAAACGTCCACCATGATTTAATTCAATAGAAATTAAAGCTCCATATCTTTGTACTTCATCAGCTAAATCATCTAATCCCATTTTAACATTATCGTCACCTAAATTAATTTGACCTTCATGGTCCATTGCATGTTCCCAGTTTACGGCAGAATCTCCTACTGTAACTATTGCTGCTCCACCTTTTGCAAAGGGTCTATAAAATTCAATAACTTCTTTTGTCACCCATCCTTCTGGAGTAGCCATACAAGGTACCATTGGCGCAACTTCAATTCTATTTTTAAATTCTACTCCTTTTATTGCTATTGGCGAAAATACATGTTTGTACTTACTCATTTAAAATTCCTTCTTTCTTCACACACAAATTTTATATTTATCATAAGAATAATTTATCCGAATAGCTAGCATCCGTAGCACTCCCCACACTCTGTGAAAGCGATTATGCCAAATTGAAATTAGACATATCTGCTTTTCTTCAAGTGGGAAATAACAGCCACACGCTCTTGGATCAGTTTAACTAAATTCAGCTGGAGTTAAAACTCCACCTAAAAAGTTTCACTTTATTTAATCACACGTAATTTTAAAAATAATTAAAATATTTCTCCATTCATTTCCTTATATAGGCTTGGTAATATAGCTGCTAAATTACTATATTCTTCAACATTATGGAAAGCTAATCCCATAGGAGCTTGAATTGGAATTTGTATTCCATCTGGAAGCAACTTACAAGGTTTTCCATCAATCATGTGATAGCCCATCCAAAATCTTGAACGTGATTCTATGCCACC
Organism: Clostridium puniceum; assembly: GCF_002006345.1. Lineage (GTDB taxonomy): Bacteria > Bacillota > Clostridia > Clostridiales > Clostridiaceae > Clostridium > Clostridium puniceum. The sequence goes on along the minus strand of NZ_LZZM01000105.1, from coordinate 54,448 downwards.
AGGTACTTCTCTAAAATAATGCAACATTATAGCTGGTGATTTAGGACCACCAGAACGTGATTCTGATATTCCATTCCCTGATACTACAGTAACTTTTTTAGAATTTAACTCATCAGTACTAAATCCTAATTGTTCTGGTGTCAAAAATGAAATGTGTATATCTTCTGGTCCATTCCCTGTATCTTCTATTACGTAATGAGTACGTCCTTGAAATTTTTCTAACATAGGTGTAGCAGGGTTAAGTATTTTTTCTCTATCTTTATCACTTACTGAAATTCCATAATGACCTTTTCTAAACCATAACATATAACGTAAATCTTCAAGAGCATGCCATGCAAACCACCAATTAATCATTTCTAACGTAACACCTGGAAATTTATTATTAACTGCAACATACCCTGCTCCATTTGGAAGAACGCAATACCCTGTTTCAACTTCATCATAATCTGACTCAAGTAAATGTTTTATATCTTCTGGCATAAGAACTTTACTTGCATCCATTGGACCCTTCTTTAAGATTTCCATTAACTCTTGATTAGAACTCGCAATCGACTTATGAAAATATTTTGCATAAGGTTTTTTCTCTTCTTCTAGTGTTAATTCTGTTCTTAATTCTCTTACCATATTCTTCTCCTTAATCTACAAATATTTTTAGTAATCCTTTTCACTTAAATTTAAATTTAATTATTTGTCTATATTTTAACAATGTTTAAAATAATATTAAAATGCTTATTTGTTATTACTGTTATGCAAAAAAGCTATAAATGAAAACTTTTATTTTATAGTAAACTTATCATTTCCTACATGTGTAATAAATATCGATAATCATAGGTACAAAACATAATATTCTCCGATAAAAAAATTCAAGCTTATTTGTATGTGCATAAAATTTAAAAATCTCTAGATAATTGTTATAATATTTCAATTATCTAGAGATTTATGTTTCAAAAAAAGGAACATCACTCAATAAACTTTCTAAGCTATAGACATAGCAGCCATATCCCCCGCTCTGATCGAATCTCCAACCTTTCCTGGTTTTACACAATCTTCAATGACATGCACTTCTCTATCATTACATGATTCCTTTAGTTTTGAGCTTCTTCAGCATTTGCTTGCATTCCCATTGAAAAAATAACAGTATCTGCTTCAATAAATAATTCTACTGTACCAATCTTTATATTTTCTATATAAGTAGAATTACCAATTATAAAAATCCCACCTTTGTTAATATCTTATACAATTAACAAGGTGGGATTTTTATAATTTTCAAATTCAACATCACCATAATTCTGATTTTCTATATTTTTGTTTCACTTAAAACACTATTTACAAATAGTGGTATGCTTGGATTCATATTATCCTTTTTCCAAGCCATAATAACATTTACAAAATCATTTTCTACTTTAAAAACTTTAATGTTATTACTGTTATATCTTACCTGAGAATCAAACAATGCTATTCCCACTCCGGCTTCAACACAAAGTAATACAGATTCTACATTAGGAAGCTGTTTTACTATTTTAGGCTCAAAGCCATTTATTCTACATAAATTTATAATTGAATCAAAACCTTTAGGTGATTCATCTCTGGAAATTATAACAAAATTTTCGTCTTTAAGATCTTTAATTGATAGATTACTTGATTTAGCTAATGGATTAGAAAAATCCATTACAATATAAGAATTTCCTTTATATACAGTATCCCAAACTATTCCAACAGAATCATCTATTTCAAAAGAAAGTGTAAATATTATATCTAATTTGCCTTTTATAAATTTTTCTCTAAGCTGTTTAAAACTATGGCTTTCAAGAATTAAATTAGAATTTGTATATTTTTCTTTAAATTTTTTAATTACCAAAGGCAAAAAAGTACTTGTATTCATAGATTCTAAACAACCAATAGTTATAGTAGAATTTTCACCTAAATCTGGCTGTTTTGCTTTTTCTATAGCATTTTCTATAGAGTCTATTATCCCATTAAGTTCTTTAAGTAAAACTGTGCCTGCTGGTGTAAGTCTAACATTTCTCCTTGTTCTAAAAAAAAGTTGAACTCCTATTTCATTTTCCAGTATTGCAATTTGTCTACTTAAAGAAGGTTGTGAAACATATAAATTTTTTGCTGCTTCTGTAAAATTTAGATACTTTGCTGCTGCAAGAAAATATTCAATTTGAAGCAAGGTAATTTTTTCATAATTCACAAAAATTCCTCCTGTGTAATATATTCATATCATTTAATACAATTATGCATTACTGAGCGGAATCCCTAGTGCTTTTGCTTTTCTAAATACTGTAGGTTGTGTCACTCCAAGTACTTTAGCTGCTTTATAAGTACTGCCGTGCTTTTTTAACGCATTTTCTATCATTTCTTTTTCTAACATCTCAACAGCTTTTTTTAATGGCATATCACTTTCTAAAACAGGTATTGAAATTTTGTCCATACCTATCATATTCGCTATTTCTGTTGAGTTTATATATTTGTTATCATTTATAACAACTAATCTTTCAATAGCATTTTCTAATTCCCTAACATTTCCTGGCCAATCATGGTATTGAAATGTAGCTAGTGCTATATCTTCAAAGCGCTTATCCTTGTTATATTTTATATTAAGTCTTTCTAGAAAATTATTTGCTAATATAGGTATATCATCTTTTCTTTCCCTAAGTGGTGGAATTTTTATAGGTACAACATTTAAACGATAAAATAAATCTTCTCTAAACTTACCAGCTTTTATTGATTCATTTAAATTCTCATTTGTAGACGCAATTATTCTTACATCAAGTTTTATGGTTTTTGTACCTCCAACTCTCATAAGTTCCTTTTCCTGAATAACTCTTAATAGCTTTGACTGCAGGTTCATAGGCATCTCACCTATTTCATCCAGCAATATAGTCCCCCCATTAGCCATTTCAAACATTCCTAATTTATCTTTGTTCTGAGCCCCTGTAAACGCTCCCTTTTCATATCCAAACAATTCAGATTCCATCAAAGTATCAGGTATTGCTGCACAATTGACTTTTATATAAGGCATATTTTTTCTATTGCCCTCAAGATGAATCTGCCTTGCAAATACTTCTTTACCACTTCCAGTTTCTCCTGTAATCAAAACAGTAGCCTCTGTCTTTGCAACGTATTTTATTAATTCCTTTAGTTCCTTTATTTTTATATTTTCTCCTATTATACCTTCAGTTTTTCTATATTTATTCTTAAGAGATTTTAATTCATCCAAATATCTCTTACTCTTATTTTCCGCTTCTTCTAATTCATCTTTTAGTTTTATAAGCTCTGTTAAATCTCTCATAACCGTTAAAACATAGGTAACTTCTCCTGCTTCATTAAAAAAAGGGGTTCCCGTTATTAATACTTTTTTGTTATTTCTAATAATAACAGATAATGATGAAACCTTCTTTTTTTTCTTTATTACAGATAAAGATACAGCTTCACTAAAATATCCTTCTTTTATAAGCGTATCAACATGTCTTCCAATTATCTCTTCTTCAGTAATTTCCGTTATCTCTGTATAACCTTTACTTATAGATTTTATGATACCTTTGTTATCAACTAAACAAATCCCATCGGATATAGCATCCCCTATTGTAAAAGGTCCCAATTGTATTTCTTTATATAATTTAAGCTGTTTTATTATATCATTTTGACTTCGCATTGTTTTCTTATATGCATTTAATACAGCTAAAGTATTGTTATCAACCTGTATAAATGTTTTATTTTCTAATATGTCTAATTGATTTCTTATAACACTGTCTATTTCAAAAACATTATCCTTCATCAATAACAACTCCATTCAAGAATAATTTAGTTTTCTTTTTCTAATATTATTGTAGTAATATAAATATATCAAACTCACTTTAAAAATTCAAATGTAATCATATTCATTTAACTACATAAACCATATTATTTATATATCAACTTAAGTTTTACAACCCTTAGATTATATTCATTTTCCATATGTCCTTTATCTCTTTAATTGTATTTTTCATAAAGCTAATCGTTTTAAAATTGTTATATATAATTACATTTTTGTATTACCTCAATACACTATTGTATTGGTCTAGTGTAAATAAAAAACACATTAACTGTGCTTTTTTATACAACCTATTTATTTATATTTTAATGTTAACAACTGATAATTTTTGAGTTATAATAGTTTCGCTATTTCACTAAAACTTTAATTAATAAGGATACCCTCTACGAATATCCTTATTAATTATCTTCTAATGTGAGTTTATGTGTATTAATATACTCTCTATGTTTGTACGTCTAAGATTATAATCCACCGTAATTATAAACTCTTTCTGGAACATCATTCAAATCATTTTCCTCTATTTCAGCAACGCAACGAACCATAGAACCGTCACCCATGTACCATCTGATTGGGAAACAGAAGAATCTGAAACGCTTGCCTGATACTTTGTCTAAATTTCCACCAAGGTTTTCAACTCCAACAATACCATGTCCTAGCATTTGTTTATGACAAGGTTCCCATGTTCCCCAGCATCCGATTTCTTCTAAATCACCAAATTTAGCATCATATGCTTCTTTACCGTGGATTCTGATGTATTCGTCTTTATCGAATTCAGCATATGCTTCTTCACCAAACTGCTCCTTATATTCTTCTGGGATTGGTTTTCCCGAAGCACCAATTAAGTTCATACGAGTACCACCATTATTACCCATAGCTGTATGAAGTGGATGATCTAGAGCCTGCATATCCATAGCTACACATTTAACTTTGTGTTTTACAAACCATTTTCCTGCTTCAACACCTGTACCACATGAATAATGATAGTATTCTTTTGTATCATCAAATTTACGATGCATTCCTGTATTTAAGCAAACAACCATTCCTTCTAATTCTTCTGGTATGATATTTGCACGTTTACAAGCATCTTCAAGATGTTCTGCTGTGATTAATCCCCAACGTTCAATTTTAATTTCAAGGCAAATTGCATCACCTGTATATGCATCAACTGGCATTTCATGAGTATAACGCGCTCTCTTGCCATCGAATTCAATTTCCATAACATGACGTGGTGCATCACAATGTGTACCAGTGTGTTGAACACAATCGATTCTTTGTGTAAGAACACCACCTTTTGCTAAAGTGTGCATAGAATCAATTACTGGCTTTGCAAAATAAGGCCAACGTGGAATATCCGCACTGAATGGATGTGTTAAATCTACAAAAACTTTCTTTCCCATTTTAAATTCCTCCAAATATTTATATATATTAATTTCTATAATTTTCTAATTTGTATTTTTAAAATAAGTTACATTATTGTTTGCTTTTTTATTTATATTATTTGTTTAATTGTAATTGCCATAGAATTCAATAAGTCTTGTCTACATAATATTATTTAAAATATACAGACGAAGCTTAATAAATTAATTAGCCCAATATCCACCTTCAACAGCAACATTTGCACCTGTCATAAAATCACTAGCACTTGATGCTAAGAATATACATGGTCCTATAAAGTCATCTGGTTCACCTAGACGACCAACTGGAAGACGCTTCAAAAAGTTTTGATAAACAGCACTTTCTGGATCAAACATCCACTCAGTTAAATCTGAACGGAATACTGTTGGATTAATTGTATTAACATTGATTTTATATTTTGCTGTCCATTCACAAGCAAGAGACTGTGCCATTAGGTCTATACCACCTTTAGCTGTACAGTACCCTGTGTAACCAGCCATTCCCATTTTTGAACGAGCAGAAGATACCATAATAACCTTTCCGCCTTTACCTTGTTCAACCATCTTTTGTCCTACATACTTACAGAATAACCATGTACCTTGAACATCAGAATCCATAATTTTTTGCCATTCTGTTAAGTCTTGTTCTATAATTGGCTGTGGATTGTTATATCCTGCTGCTGTTACTAATACATTGATTTCACCAAATTTAGCAACTGCATCATTAACAACTTTTATTACATCTGCTTCTACTGCTGGATCTCCTATTGAATATCCACATTCAATTCCTTGTGCTTCTAATTCATCACAAACATCTTTACATTTTTTATCACTTCTTCCTGTAATAAAAACCTTCATGCCTGCAAAACCATATCCAAAAGCTACAGCTTTTCCCAAGGCACCTGTTGCACCTGTAATAACTGCAACTTTTCCTTTAACATTAAATAATTGGTTTACAAATTTTGCGTCCATTTTTTATCCACCTTTCTAATACTTGGGTTACGAAAGATTTTAATTATTGCTTATAACCACTAAAACTGTAGCCACTTCATTTGTTTCATTAATCATTTCTCTACCTTCATTTGGTCCTATAAAGATAGAATCATTCTTTTTAAGCACGAATGTCTCATCCTTTGACTTTACTGTTATTTCTCCGTCTAAGACAAAATATATTTTTTCAGTTGGTGAATCTTCATAAGCATATTCAGCTCCTCCACCTGGTAAAAAATATGACATTCCCATCCAAAATTGTTTTGCACCTGTTTCTGCTTCTCCGTGTAACTTCATTGATCTCATATCAAAATGTTTTGGTGCAAGATATGGAGCTACATCTTTAAGTTCAACTTTTTTCATCTCTTTCACCTCCCTTCAATATAATTTATCCCATAGCTAGCAGCCATAATTTCCAACTCATTTAAGTTGGAGTAAAGGTGCAAGTTTGTAGACATTGTGGTTCATGAGAGTATATTGTAACCCTTAAGATAATACGTTCAATTAGAATCCTTATGGGAATTGCTAAACCAGAATTAAGTTTTACCTTATACTGCTATGACTATTAAGTCATCGGGTATTATTAATTCTGCTTCAGTTGCATTTATCACATCTTCAACTGTTACATCTGGAGCAATTTCTCTTAATAAAAGCCCTTCTTTCGTAACCTCCATAACCGCCATATCTGTAACTATAAGACTTACTTTACCTACTGCTGTAAGAGGTAATCTGCATTTTTTAAGTATTTTAGATTCTCCCTTTGCAGTATGAAGCATTGCAATTATTACCTTTTTTGCACCACTTACTAAATCCATTGCTCCACCCATGCCCGGAACCATCTTTCCAGGTATCATATAATTTGCAAGGTTTCCTTTTTCATCTACCTCCAATGCTCCTAGAACAGTAACATCAACATGTCCTCCACGAATTATTCCAAAAGATGTAGCACTATCAAAGAAAGCTGCCCCTTCCTTAATTGTTACATACTGAGCTCCCGCATTAACTATATCTTTATCTTCTTTTCCATCCTCTGGAGCATTACCTAATCCTACAAATCCATTTTCTGATTGAAATACTACATTAGTTCCTTCTGATAAATAATTAGCTACCATTGTTGGAAGTCCAATACCTAGGTTTACAACATCTCCATCTTTAAGCTCTTTCGCTATTCTTTTTGCAATAAACTCTTTAGCACTTTTACTATTCATTAATTTTCACCTCCAACAATGTAATCCACAAATATTCCAGGTGTCATAACATGATTTGGATCAATTTCTCCAACTTCTACTATTTTTTCAGCACCTACAACTACTAAATCTGCTGCTGTTGCAATCAGTGGATTAAAATTTCTTGTTGAAGCATTGTAAAATATGTTTCCTTGCCGGTCTACTATTGAACCACCTATTAATGCTATATCTGCTCTTAATGGAAGCTCTAGAATAAACTCTTTCTGATTTACTTTAAGTTTTTGTTTTCCATCTTCAACAGCTGTTCCTATACCTGTTTCAGTTAGAAATCCACCAATACCTGCACCTCCACATCGAATCTGCTCTGCTAAGGTACCTTGAGGTACTAATTCCACTGTTATTTCACCACTATTCATTTGCTTTCCTGTTTCTGGATTTAACCCTATATGAGATGCTATTACTTTTTTAACTTGTTTATTAACAACTAACTTCCCTACCCCTTTATCTGGTAATCCAGTATCATTGGCAATGATAGTCAAGTCTTTTACATTTTTTTTAACAATTGCATCAATAAGCATTTCTGGAGTCCCTACTCCCATAAAGCCGCCTACCATAATAGTCATACCATCTTTTATATACTCCATTAACTCATCAATGCTTTTAATCTTATTCATATTATTCACCTTCTTCTCACTCTGTATCTTTCAACAACAATATATTAAGCAATTAGCATGCCAACTTTTTTTCAAATAACATATCTTTTTCTTTTATATATTAAATATCTTTGAAATCCCTTGTTTCTTTTATGTTTTATTTTTTTTATTCTAATTCTTTAATTGTTTTTTATCTCAAACAATTAAAAACGTTATCATTAAAACCATTTTTTCTAATACAAAATTGTATTAATTACAAAAAAATAGAGGATACAAATCCCTCTTCATAGCACCTCTCTATTTAATACGCAAATGCATTACAATAATGCATTTGCGTATTGCAACAACAAGCTTTTATTTCACATTTATAATTTATAATAGAATCTTATATTATCTCACTAATTTATATATATTCTTTTTCTGCTTCTTCTCCCTTTAGAACTCTAATTGCACCTTGTGCCAATGCGAGCATTTCATCTTCACCTGGATAAACTACTACAGGAGCTATAAAAGATACTTTTTCTTTTATTAAATTTACCATTGGCTTTCCATATGCCATGCCTCCAGTTAAAATTATTGCATCAACTTGACCATCAAGTACTGCTGCAGCTCCACCTATATCTTTTGATACTTGATACCCCATTGCATCATGGACTAACTTTGCTTTTTGATCCCCTACTAACATAGCTGCTTCTGCAACTCTTGCATCATTTGTATTCAGATAAGCTACAAAGCCGCCTTTTCCTGTTATTTTCTTTAAAACTTCTTCTGATGTATATTTTCCACTAAAACACAATTTTACCAAATCACCAATAGGAACACTTCCACTTCTTTCCGGAGAAAAAGGACCATCACCATCTAGGCAATTATTAACATCAATTATCTTTCCATTTTTGTGTGCTCCTATAGAAGCACCGCCTCCCATATGAGCAACTATAACATTTATATCTTCATAATTTTTTGAAATTTCCTTAGCATACCTCTTAGCTACTGCCTTTTGATTTAATGCATGGAAAATACTTTTTCTTGGAAGTTCTGGTATTCCTGATAATCTTGCTATTTCCTCCATTTCATCCACTACTACTGGATCTACTATAAATGATGGCTTATTAACAGAATTGGCAATTTCATTAGCTATTATAGCTCCAAGATTAGAAGCATGTTGTCCTTGAACACCTTTTTTTAAATCCATTAACATTTTCTTATTAACCTTATATGTCCCACTGACTATTGGTTTTAAAAGACCTCCTCTAGCTACAACCCCATCTAATCCTTTTATATCTATTTTATTCTCTTCTAATATCTTCAATATAACTTGCGTTCGAAAGTTTTGTTGATCAGAAATATGTTTGAACATACCTATTTCCTCTGAAGAATGTCTTAAAGTTTCTCCAAATATCTCTTTTTCATTCTCATATACAGCTATCTTCGTCGAGGTCGAACCTGGATTTATTATTAATAATTTATAACTCATGTTTTATTTTCTCCCTTATACTTTTATTTTAAATATTTACTTGCTTTATATTTTATTAAAGCTATCTAGCATTTTTATTAGCTCTTATAATACTCCTTTCTCAAACTATATAATTCTAAAAATTCTCTTCTCTAATATATTTATAGTCAGCAATTTACATGCCACTTTCATATTCCTAACTCTTGAGGTCCCACAAAACTTTATATTAATCTAATTCTCTTATTTTCTGCTTTTAATAATCGCTAGAATTGCTAGTATCTACATTATTAAAACCTTATAATAAAAATATAAATTCACTAAAAATAATGGTCTAGCTTTTATCCTCATTCATAGTTAATACATAAATGTATCTAAAAAATCCATTTATGTATCAAAAATTTTATATACTAATAATGTTTCTCTCTTTTAGTCTCATGTAGAATATCCTTATTGAAAAACATTGAAACCTTATAATCTATTTGTTGTAGTCCATTTGAGAAATTACTCATTATTTTTTAGTATAAAACATAAATAAACATCTCAAATTGTTAATTAATAATCTGAGCTGCTTAAAACAACTTAATAACGGATTTAATTATTACAATATTTCGTAATTTAAATAAAAAAGGACAATAGATAGTTTTACGTAAAAACAAAACTATCTGCTGTCCCAATAAAAGGGAGTATCACTCCTGATTAAAGTTTAATCATTTCACTATACTCCCTTTCATAAATTATGAAAATTTTTTTAAGGTTTGAGATTAATTAAATCTATATTTTAAATTCATTTATCATATCACTAAGCTTTTCTGCAAGCTCTGCTTGTTGTTGTGCTGTTTGCATAACTTGTCCTATAGCCCTTGTTGTTTCATCAATACTTTCTTTTATCATCTCAGCATTTTCAGATGATTTTTGCGCAGTATCAGCCGTAGTTTGTATTGCTTCACTTACTTGATTAATTGTAGCTGTCAACTCTTCTGACATTGATGCTATTTCTTGTGACATATTAGTTACAAACTCTGAATCCTTATAATATTGATCTCCTGTAATTCTCATATCTTCGAACTTAGGATCTACATCTTCTACTATGAAATTTAACACCTCTTGGTTATTATCAGCCAAATTTTTAAAAGCAGCTTCAACTTTTGTTATTGTATCTTGTATTTTAGTTACAGCTTGTGATGATTGTTCTGCTAAATGTCTCACTTCTTCTGCTACAACCGCAAAACCTTTTCCTTGTTCTCCTGCTCTTGCTGCTTCTATGGCTGCATTAAGTGAAAGTAAATTTGTTTGGTCTGATATGTCTGCAATTGTATTAGCCATCACTTCTATTTCTTTTACCACTTCTCCATCTTTAAGGGCCTTTAAACCTTTTTTCTTCTTTTCTTCATATATTCTTCTTGTTTCTTCTATAGATGATTTACCTTTTTTTTGAATTTCTATAGCTCTCATCCTAGATTCACTAGCATTACTGCTGCCTTCCATTGCTTTATTTGATAATATAGTAACACTTGAATCTACTTCTTGAACTGATGCACTTATTTCTTCTGCAGATGCACTTGTTTCTTGTACATCATGTGTTATATTATTTATTGCTTCATTTATATTTTCTGCAGTTGTTGTTAATTCTTCTACTGTCGCAGAAAGTTCCTGACTAGACGCACTCATATCTTGAGCTTCTTCCATTATATTCCTAATTAAATCACCTACATCTTTTTGCATTAAAAAAAGTGAATTTGAAAGTTCTCCTATTTCATCTTTTCGCTTTAAATAATTTTGTGGCATAATACCTGTAAAATCCTTTTGAGATAAAACTTTAATATAATTAACAGTTTTATTTAACGGCTTAACTATTACCTTCGTAATAACTACTGCTAGAATAACTGATATTATTACAGATATTAAGACTAATCCTATAAATACTCTTATTGACCAAGTAAAATCTAAATTATTTTGATTATCTATTTCTTGAGCTTGTTCAGTATTATATTCTGCTAAAGCTTTCAAATTTTTATGAAATTCTTCAATCTTTGAGTTAAGAACTTTATATTTTTCAAATGCATCTTGTGAATTGCCTTCCATAGCTAATTTAAGAACATTATTCATCCCCTCTCTATATGCTTTAAATTCTATCTCAACAATTGTTATTGTTTGAGCCTCAAATTCTTCTAAATCAGTCTGCTTGTAATTCTCCCAATTTTCATCATATTTTTTCAGTCTTTCTTGAATATCATTAAATCTGTTCTTTTGCTCTTCAGCATTTTTATTATTTAAAATAATGTAGTATATATCAGCATCTATACCTCTCGCTTGGTTTCTGTTATCATTTAACCATTGAATTGGAAGAAGTCTTTCCTTATACATTGATTTAACAGATTCACTTGATTTTAAATTGTAGTAATATCCAGCTCCACCTATAAAAATAATAAAGAAAATCATTGTAATTGAAAATATCATGATTTTAGTTTTAATCTTTACATTATTCATCCTATCTATTCCTCCTATACATAAATATTTTATTTTTAGAATTCAACAAGCACCTTAAAATCGAATTTGAATTTCTCAAGTAACAGAGTAATTCTATCAACTATATTGTATTTCATATTATCACAAAACTCTTTTAATGTGTATACTTTAATTTTCCAAAAAAATAGATTAGATACAAGCATAAAAATTTATATTTGCACCTAATCTTATTAATTAATTTTAATATAAGTATTCATAAAGTTTACAGATTTCATCTGTAAAATCCTTCTATTTATTCTACTAAAATCAAATTATAAATTGTATTTGAATTTTATAGATATTTCTTTTATTTCACCTTTAGAATTTTTTCTAATTGAAAAGTTTTTAATATCTTTAAAATCATTTTCTAATTGATAATTTAATTCTGTAATAGTAGCTTTTGCATTTTTAGTTATTCCACCATCTTCAATTATCACAAATCTTGTCTTTCTACAAGTTGTCTCGTTGCTTTTATCATCAATTATTACATAGTATTCTGGTGCTTCCTCAACTACTGCATATTCTTTATTTAATGTTAATGTTGTACAAAGATTGTTATCAATACATTTTACTATCATAAAAATTTACCTCCATATTGCTCACCAAGTATTTCCTACAAAACCTTTATTGTTTTTTAATTAATACTTTTATATATATTTATTATACAATAGTTCCTAGTTATTTTATACATAAAGCTTGTGAATTTATAACAATTTATCAATTACCCTATTATCTTTTAGTTAATTTAATTTTTTTACATTTGTAAAAGTTTAATATTCATAACTTCCTAATCAACTTTACTTTTTTTAAAACAGTAACATAAAGTTTTAATGCTTTTGAAGGTTTAGCTTATATTTTCTAGGTGTCATTTTAAACTTTTCTTTAAATATCTTATAAAAATATGTAGGATTTTCATAACCCACAATATCTATTATTTCAACTATAGAATAATCAGTTGATTTAATTAACTCAATTGCCTTACTTAATTTTCTTTCTTGCAACAATTCTTTAAAAGTCATTTTTGTATGTTTTTTTATTAATTTGCTCAATTTATAATCTGGCTGTTTCAGTTTTTTTGATAATTCTAAAAGAGTTGCTTTATCATAAAATTCCTCAATATATTTAAGACTTTGGATTATAATCAGCTTCTCATAATTATCCACCGAATATATCTCTATATCCTGTGAATCCTTTATTAATTCCACTAATAAAAGTCCTACTAATAATTTTATTGTCGCCTTTTTCATTATCGAAGAAGTATATAATTCACTTATTATTTTTTCTACTAACTCTTGAATCTCTTTTCTTTCTGAAACTTTAAAATATAAATATTCACCCTCTTCGTAATCTGTATATAATGTAGTTAATAAAAACTTACTTATGATATTTTCATTATCTAAAAGTGTTATTATATAATCAAAAAATTCTGGTCTAATAATAAAATTTATGATTATATCCTCTTCACCAGATGCTTTTATTTCATGATTTATATATTGATTTAAGAAAATTAATTCTCCCTTTTGTAGTATTATTTCCTTATTATCTATAACTTGAATGAACTTTCCTTGGTATACATAATTAAATTCAATGTAATTATGCTTATGACTTGGAAAATTAATAAATCTTGTATGTTTTCTAATATTAATAAGCTCCCCTGATGGCAATAACTTATTGCTATCTATAATAAATTTCCCATCATCTGTGTAAATACTCTTATCTATAGAATGTTCTCCACTTAATATCTGTAACTCTTCTTCTGTTAAAGCTATTAATTTATTATGGATTTCTTTTATCATAAGTTACTCCTCCTATTTAAACTTAACAAACTTAAAATAGTATTTACATTATACAACTTATATATAATAAAGTTAACTCTAATTAGAATTATATAATTTAAATATCCTGAACTTTCCTACCTAACATCCATAAATAAAGAATGCAGCATTATCCTTATATACTGCATCCTTTTCTTATAAAAAATTTGATGAATTTATTACATTTCTTTTTAATTAGTTATGCACTCATTCATAAATTTAAGACCTTCTTTGATATTTCTATGTTTTAATAGTTTTACATCTGATTTACATACTTTATAAATCATTTGAATACAATAACCTATTCCAAATGCAGTAACTAATGTTCCAATTCCAACAAATCCGTCTAATATCCAGCCAATAATCAAAGCTCCCATTTCTATAGAAAATCTTATTATGCTTATTGGTTTTCCTGTACGCTTCACCAGTGCCATCATAAGTCCATCTCTAGGACCACATCCCATTTCACATCCTATATATAAATAACTGCCTATAGCTGATGCAAACAAACTTCCTATAAGCATGATTATTCCTGTAAATAAATTATTACAAACTGGGATAATTTTAATATAAATTATAAGATCCATGAAACAGCCAATTACTATCATATTAGCTATAGTCCCCAGCCCTACCTTAAGTCCAAGGAAGCTTGTCACTATTACTATATATAGTTCTATATCTATATAATAATCATTCATGAAATTTTCAGAAAACATTCTATCCATTTAATTTTGAGCAATAATTTCAACTTAACGTAAATTAAAATTAACAGTATATTTCTACAAAAAAGTAAGGTCTTAAAAATAAATACTCTTCTTAAGACCTTACTTTTTTATTTTTCTAATTCATTTGTTCTTTCCAAAGCCTTTTTTACACTAGACATGACAATCCCATGAAAACCAGATTCACTTAATACATGCAATCCATTAATTCCAATTCCAGCTGGTGAAGTCATTCTATCAGTTATTTCATATGGATGTTTTCCTGTTTTTTGAAGAATTAGTGCAGAAGCAATTAAATTTTCTAACGCAATTGCTACTGAATCTTTACGAGAAAGTCCAGATTGTACTCCTGAATCCACTAATGCTGCAATAAAATACATAATATATGCAGGACCTGCACAACTATATGCAGTAAAGCCATTAATTAAATTTTCGTCAATAAACATTGTTTTTCCTAATCCACTTAAAAGTATTTCAACGGTTTCTTTATCACTATCTTCAACTTTTTTATTTGTACTTACTGCACTATAACCATGTTTTACCTCAATCATAGTATTCGGCATAACACGAACAAATTTGTGTTGACTTCCAAATATATTTTCTAACTTTTCTATTTTAACTCCAGCACATATAGAAATAATAATTGTAGATTCTGGCAAGTTATTTTTTATATCTTGTACAGCTTCCACTATATTTTGAGGAAGTACTGCAATTAAAACAATATCTGCACCTTCCATAGCAGACAAAATATCCTCTGCATCTTTAATTCCATATATATCTTTCAGATATGTTCTTCTTTCATTTAATATATCAAAAACTGTAATATTTTTAGGATCAAAGATTTCATTAGATACTATTCCACTAATGATCCCCTCTGCCATATTTCCCCCACCAATAAATGTAATTTTTTTATTTAACATATATAATTCCTCCTATTTTTATTTTTATTTATACTGTTCATTTAGTACAGATAAATACGCTTCTCCAAACAGTTCTACATAATTTTTTAATACTTTATCAATAATTATCTCCGCTTCTTCTCCAAGCTCTTGCTTTAAGGTTTCGCTCATTGAATATAAAAGATGGGCTGTGTGAAACTTAAAATCTCTAGTGCAGCTAGTCCCTAATTCAACCTTCTTTTTAGCAAGTTTTATATTATCTTCTTCATTCATAGGCTTTTCCCAATGAAATTCACAATGATCTGCTCCAAAACTTAAGTTACTTGTAGCTTTCATATGAAATTTTTCATTAAAGCCATTTAAAACAGCTGAATCTATATTAATACAGTAATATTTTCCATAATCTAAAAGGTTGTGTTTTTTCCATGATGCACACCATTCACATTTTGTAACATTACTAATATATTCTGGTTCCATCCTAACAATTCCAAACTCCATTTGACCTTTTTCTGGAACCCATTCACCATAAGCCTGGCTATTTACAAAGTTTAAAGCATCTCCATTAGCAATTGCTCTTTTCGCCATCCTTTTACCACGTTCATGTCCATAATTTTCAATACTAGTATAGATTATCTCCTTGCCTTTTTCTTCCATACCCTCTATAGTATATTTTGCAAAAAGTGCAAACAATACTGCATGATGTTCAATTGTACAATGGATATTATTTAATTCTTTCATTTTCATCCCACATCCTTCTAATAATTTATTTACTCATTCTATAATTTTATATTACAGCTTATATTTATTATAAAATTGGCATTAATATTTTTTACTTTCTTATATCTAAATTGCATATAAAATCAAAACTTTATTTACATAAATTACGCGATTTCTCCGAACTTTTTGCTATAGCTTCCAATACGGCAAAACGCATTCCACCTTTTTCTAATGCCCTAACACCTTCTATTGTAGTACCTGCTGGAGATGAAACCATATCTTTTAATTCGCCTGGATGAATTCCTGTTTCAATAATCATTTTTCCTGTTCCAAGCACTGTCTGTGCTGCTAGTCTATATGAAGTTGCTCTTGATAATCCTTCTCTAACTCCACCATCAGCCAATGCTTCTATAAACATAGCGGCATATGCAGGACCTCCACCGCTTAATCCTGTTACAGCATCTATTAATTTTTCTGGAATCCACTCAACTATTCCTACAGATTCAAAAATTTCTACGGCTAAATTTTTTTCATCTTGACTAAAAGTATTATCTAAACAAAAGACAGTTGCCCCTTCACCAACCATTGCTGGTGTGTTAGGCATAATACGTAATATTCTTATATCAACATTTGCCATCTTCTTTAAATTTTCACTGGTTACTCCTGCAACAATTGATAATAATGCTTTTCCTTCCAGTAATCTTTCCGTACTTTTTAATACCTCTTCTACAATATTAGGCTTAATTGCTAATAAAATAATATCTGACTCTTCACAAAGTTCTTTTATATTTGCTGAAATATTAACGTTCTTTGCCTTGGAATTTTCTATTACATTTGGACTTATATCATATACATTTATATTCTTTGAATTTATTACACCACTAGAAATAATGCCATCTAAAATAGCTCTTCCCATATTTCCACAACCTATAAAACCTATTTTTTTCTCTATCATATGCCTCTGCTCCTAAATAAACTATATTTTTTTATATTCTTCAATATCATCATTTTTATAAAACCATTTTTCAATACCATCCATATTCATATACTCCTTATACATACTTTATTAAATTATATAAAAAAAGAAAAACTGCATTCTGCTATCACTTACATTACTGTGAATTAAGCTAGGAACGCAGTGTAATTAATAATTTCAAATAGTATATGTAAACTCTGGTAATATTCTCTTCAAAAATTGTTTTGTTCTTTCTTCTTTTGGTCTTGTAAAGATTTGATTAGGCTCTCCTTCTTCTACTACAACTCCTCCATCCATAAAGATAACTCTATTTGCTACATCCTGAGCAAAAGACATTTCATGAGTAACAACCAACATTGTTGTTCCCTCTTTGGCAATGTTTTTCATTACTGTTAAAACTTCACCAACTAATTCAGGATCCAATGCAGAAGTTGGCTCATCAAACAAAATAATATCTGGATTTAAAGCTACTGCTCTTGCAATCCCGACTCTCTGTTGTTGTCCACCAGATAATTGACTGGGATAAAAATTATATTTTTCTGACAGCCCTACTTTATCTAATGCTTTTTTACCAATTTCATCTGCTTCTGCTTTAGGAATCTTTCTTCCGGTAATAAGACCTAGTGTTACATTTTCTAATGCTGTCTTATTATTGAAAAGATTATAATTTTGGAATACAAATGCTACTTTTTGTCTAATTTCATGAATTTGTTTTTTAGATACAGTTTTTAAATTTACATCAATCTCTCCAAAGCTGGCATGACCTTCATCTGGCTTTTCAAGAAAATTGATACATCTAAGTAATGTTGTTTTTCCGGAACCACTTGGTCCAAGAATCACTACAACATCACCCTTATCTATTTTTAAATCAACACCCTTTAATACCTCATTTTTACCATATGCTTTATGTATATTTTTAATTTCTAACATTTTATCATCCCCTTGCTTCAGTCTTTAGGCATTTACAACTTTATAAGTTCTTAAACGCTTCTCATATAACTTAAATCCATATTCTACTATGATGCATATAATTAAATATACAAGAAAGATATCAATATAAGCTTCAACGTAATTGTATCCTACGTTAGCGGCTACTTTTGCTCTTAAAGTAATTTCTTTTAATGACATTGCATAGCATAGTGATGTTCCTTTAATAAGATTTGTTGTTGCTGTACAAATATTGGGTAATGCTACAACCAATGCTTGTGGAATAATAATTTTTGTATATGCTTGTACATTTGTTAATCCAACTGACTGAGCCGCCTCTAATTGCCCTTTATTTACTGTTCCTAGTGCCGAACGAAATACTTCTGTAAGAATAGCTATAGTATTTAAGGAGAAGACAATGAATGCATACCAAATTGGATTTACATCATAAATATTAATTTTGATGTTTAATTTAGTGAATATCGTTGCTAATATTAGTGGAACACTATTATATATAATAAAAATTTGAACAATCATTGGTGTTCCTCTTACAAAGGAAACATATACTTGAGCAAACCTATTAAAAAATTTAATCTCATTTATTCTTACTAATGCAAGAAAAAATCCTAACGGTATTGCAATTAGTAGCGAAACAACAGTAATTAAAATTGCTATAGGTGCCCCTGATAATGCTACAAAAAACGTATCAACTAAAAATTCATAATTTAACATTCTGTCACCCCCCTTAAGTTACTTTTATAGTTTGTTTGCCTTTACTAAGAACTTTTTCTATCCTTAAGAAAAGTTGCTCAATAATAATTGAAACCACCCAGTAAATAATAGATAGTGCAATATAAATCTCTAGTGAATGAGCATTCATATTTGCTGCAATAATAAGATTTGCTTTTCCCATAACATCAATTAAACCAATTGTATATGCTAAGGCTCCTTCTTTAATTAATGCAAGAAGTGAATTACCTATGTTCGGAATTGCAACAACGAAAGCTTGAGGTAAAATAATTGTTCTATATGCTTGTATATCACTTAACCCTACACTTATTGCTGCTTCAAATTGTCCTTTATCTACAGATTCATAAGCTGTTCTAATAACTTCACACATAGCCCCTGCAAACATAAGAGAAAAAGCAATAATAATAAATACTGCTTTATCAACATCGTCTAAATCAATTCCAAAATTTTTTGTTACTGCTGGAATGCCATAATAAATCAAAAAGAGCAGAACTATGGAAGGTGTACATCTCAATGCAGTAGTATAACCCTCTGCAATTATTTTACCTATCTTGCCTTTTCTTATTTTAGCAACTGCTAAGATAAAGCCTAGCATAGTTCCAAATAATACAGATAAGCCTGCAACCATAAATGTTACTTTTATGTATGGTAATAATTTAGGTATTGAGTCTGTTATATATACCGGATTAAAATATTTATCCATAGCCTGCCTCATCTCCATTCTTATTAATAGACATTTTTTGACCTTTATCTATTTACTTTATCTAATACTTCAAATAAGTCTCTTCCATAAAACTTTTTGATAAGTTCATTTGTTTTCTTTTCTTCTTTAAGTTTTTTGATTGCTCCATCATAAGCATCTGCAAGTTCTTGTTGCTTTTTATTAAATAATGGCCAAGTTTTAATTACTGCAAATTCATTATAAACAATATCATTTACTAAATTATGATATTGACCATCCGATGCCCTCACCTGTTTATCAAATTGGCTTTCAAGTGACACTCCACCCTTTACACGGCCTTCATTTATCCATTGAATTACATCAACTGTAAATGCATCACCAGCTTCTAATTTTACTTGGTTATTTGGATTCGCCTTATTGTACTCATCAATAACTGTATATTGTGCATTATTAGCAGCAATTGGTGCCAATGTAAATCCAGCTGAAGCAAAATCTGATAAAGTTTTAATTTTTTCATTTTCCTTCTTTAATGCAAGGCCTGTACTGCTTAATCCAAGGAATTCTTTAGGAAATACAAATTTTTCTGTTCTTTCCTTTGTCCAGAAAGCATTTTTAACACCTACATCATATTTCCCTTGTTCAACACCTATTAATAAGTCATCACTTGTAGTTGGAATATATTCAAATTCATATTGTGGAAGCAATTCAGCAACTTGCTTCATAACTTCTACATCATATCCTGTTGCATTTCCATTTTCATCTGTATAAGAAATTGGTTTTAAAGTCTGATCATACGCTACTTTCACTTTTGTAACTTTTACATCACTTTTGGCTGGTGCTGCATCAGATGCTTTACTTGCCCCACATCCTGTTAATAAAGTTGTCACTGCTAATCCTACTACTATGAATTTTAAAAATCTTTTGTTTTTCATTACTATTATCCCCTTTTTTATAAATTTTTATTTTTTCTTATTGCTTATAATTTTTACAACATACTTTACTTATCTAAGCTTGATTAAAATAGTAACAACATGGTTCACTATTACAGTTAATTTTTTCGCAATACATTTTTATTAAATTCAGATTATATTTTAACATATTGTCCCCACCTTTCCCCCTTCACTTAACCAAGTAATTTTATATGTTTTGTAGGTTAACTTTTTTTATAGTATAGTATTTCGATAGGAAAATGTCAATATCTTTTTTTAATTTTGTGATATTTATTTCACCAAATAGTTTTATATTAGCTTAGGTACTCTTCCTGCATTTATAACAAATTGGCTTTCAGTAATATATCTAGTCTTATCACTTACTAATAAGAAACTCTTTCTTCAAATTTGTTCCCTACAATATTTATATAAAGAAAAAAGATGGTTTCTAGATATATAACCATCTTTTTAAGCCTTATTTATTATGTATTTATTACTCTTCTTAGTACTTTTTCTTTTTTATCAAAACTTGGCAAGTTTCATCGCCATTTGCAATAGTATTGATTAATTCAAAAGTGAACTTATCAAATTTGCTTATTATTCCTCTATCACCGTCCATTGCTATATCGCATAATTTTGAAATTTTAACCTCATCATTAGTTAACTTTTTCCATGCTGCTACAAGTGGGCAATAATGAAATTCTATATTTAATTCTTCATCTGTAGTTTTTACATCCATTTCAAATATCTTTTGAACTTGCTCTGTTGCGAATGATGCTGCAAATTCTTTTATATCATCATTTTTAGGAAACTTATTTTGTCCATGAAAACAACCACATTGATGTATTGCATCTCTAGCAAATTGTACATCTAATCCTCTTTTTTCAGCTTCATCAATTAAAAAGTAAAACCAAGTTGCTCTGTGCTCAACCGCTTGTCTTAAATCCTCTGTATGCTTATCATTAATAGTTGGTACATTTTTAATCATAATTTTCTTCTCTCCTTAATCCCTCTTTTTCTTTTTTCCTACTACACCTATATATTTTATATGTTTTATTAGATTATACTCTTTTTTTATACTTTGTAAACCTATTTAAAAAAAGACATACTTTTAAGAGCATACTCATTACGCGTATGCTCTTGAAATTTAATTAATATTTCCACTTTACCCTAAAGCTGTTACTCCCCTTATATGTATCAGTGTCTTTATCAATAACTACTTGAGGTTTTAAGAATTTACTTAAATGTGCTTTACAATAAGCAATTAAGTTTTTTAATAAATGAAATATATCACTAACTTGAATAGCTTTAGGATGAACTAAAGCTATTGCATTGTTGTATGTTAAAAAAGCTAATGTAGCAATTTTTCACTATATAGAAGGTTAGTACAATAGAGATATGCTACATTCTGCTATTAATTATTTGTAAATTCCCCAAAAAAGATAAAGATATTATTCTAATATGACTACTGCTTTAATTAAATCTTTTGGCTTATCCTTCATTAATAAAAGTGCTTCTTCTATGTGATCAAAACCGTGATATACATGTGTAACTAATTGGCTTAAGTCGACACGATTATATACTACCATATCTCTTAACATTTCAGCTCTAAGTCTTCCTCCTGGACATAGTCCACCTTTTATAGTTTTATGAGCCATTCCACAGCCCCAATCTACTCGAGGTATTGGTAAATTCTCTCCACTTCCATGATAATTAATATTGGAAATTACTCCACCAGCTTTAACCATAGATACTGCTTGTGCTAATGTTTCAGCACCACCACCTGCCATAATTACACGGTCAACACCTTTTCCATTAGTTAAATTCATAATTTGAGTAACTATGTCACCATCTTTATAATTTACGATATCTGTTGCTCCATAAAATTTAGCAGTCTCAACACAAATGGGTCTACTTCCTACACCTATAATTCTACCTGCTCCACGTAATGCTGCACCTGCTATCCCCATTAATCCAACTGCTCCAATCCCAATTACTACAACACTAGAGCCCATTTTTATATCTGCAAGTTCTGCACCATGGAAGCCTGTAGTCATCATATCTGTTATCATAACAGCACTTTCTAAAGGCATGTCCTTAGGTAAGATGGCAAGATTCATATCTGCATCATTTACATGAAAATATTCTCCAAACACTCCATCCTTAAAATTTGAAAATTTCCATCCTGCAAGCATACCGTTTGAATGTTGTTGAAAACCCGCTTGGACTTCTAAAGATCTCCAATCTGGAGTTGTACATGGTACTATAACTCTGTCTCCAGGTTTAAAATCTTTGACTTCGCTTCCAACTTCAACAACTTCTCCTACTGCTTCATGACCCAAAATCATGTTATTCCTATCTCCAAGTGCACCTTCAAAAACAGTATGTATATCTGAAGTACATGGTGATACAGCTAATGGACGTACAATTGCATCATATGGACCTGCTACCGGCTTTTCTTTTTCAATCCATCCCACTTTATTAATACCTAACATTGCAAAACCCTTCATAAATATGCTCCTCCTAAAAAATATTTATTATTTCTTTTAAACCCTAAACTTACTGCAAAAAAATACATTTAATCCTATTTAAGGTTTACATTCTATTATTACGCAACTATTATGATAAATATACTTTTAGAAAAATATTATAAATCTTATATTTATACTATCCAATATCCTTTTCCCAATTCTACTATATAGTAAACTATTTATTATATAGTACATTATTTTTATAAATAAAAGTATATGTGAATCGTTCCTTATTCTGCTTCTTACTATATTTATAGGTAAATTAATCTTGGTTGTGCTATCGCATTTTTTATAAGCATGTATCTTAAATACTTATGATTCACTATAGATATTTTAATATTCTTCACCATATATAGTAAAGAATATTAAAATATATCTCTAAAAATTCTTGCTTTCATTTTGTGCTTTTTTATAGCCGAATTAATCTTAGCTGTTACTATCACACTTTTTTATAGGTGAATATTTAAATTTTATGCTTAATTCTTTCAATTCGCCTTTTAAATTTTTTGTTATTTTTAATTTTCTTATATCTCTACATTCATTTTGTAACTGATAACTTAGTTCTGTAATAATAGCTTTTGCTTTTTTAGTCATTCCACCATATTCAACCACTACAAATCTTGATTTTCTGCAAGTTACTTCATTACTTTTATCATCAATAATTATATAATACTCCGGTGCTTCATCTATAACTTCATATTCCTTATTTAAAGTTAATGTTGAGCATAAATTATTATCAATGCATTTTATTTTCATAATTAATACCTCCTAAAACCTTTGAATTTATATTGAAACGAACACATACTTCTCATAATATGCATTATAAGAAATATGTGTTCGTTAATTTAAAAAATGATTTTAGTGGCAATATTAATCATAATTTAACTCTATATTTTACACTTCTGCAGATTCATCAATATTCTTCATAGTTAATGATATTCTCTTTCTCTTTTCATCAACTTCCAAGATGGCTACCTTTACTATATCTCCGACTTTTACAATATCTAGAGGATGCTTAACAAATCTATTTGCCATTTGACTCTTATGAACTAATCCATCTTGGTGAACTCCAATATCTACAAAGGCACCAAAGTCTGATACATTCCTAACTGTTCCTGCAAGTACCATTCCTGGTTTTAAATCCTTAAGTTCAACTATTCCTGTTTTAAGGATTGGCTTTGGCATTTCTTCTCTAGGGTCTCTACCAGGCTTCTTTAATTCCTTGATTATATCCTTTAAAGTAAGCTCTCCCACTTCCAGCGTTTCACTTAATTTCTTTAAACCTTGTGCTTCTGCTCTTTCATCAATGTCACCAAGTTTATTATTTTTAAGATCTTGCTTATTATATCCTAAAAGTTCAATTAATTTTTTAGCCACGCTATAAGATTCAGGATGGACTGATGTATTATCTAAAGGTTCTTTACCATCATCAACTCTTAAAAAACCTGCACATTGTTCATATGCCTTTTGGCCTAATCTCTTAACCTTTAATAGTTCTTTTCTTGAAGAGAATTTTCCAGCTACTTCTCTATAATCAACAATATTTTTAGCTATAGCTGAATTTATTCCGGAAATATGTGTTAAAAGTGATGGTGTTGCAATATTTAAATCAACTCCAACAGTATTAACTGAATCTTCTACTACACCCGCCAAAGATTCTTCTAACTTCTTAGGAGTAACATCATGTTGGTATTGTCCTACACCAATAGCTTTAGGATCTATTTTTACTAACTCAGCAAGTGGGTCTTGTAATCTTCTTCCTATTGAAATTGCCCCTCTTACTGTAACATCTAAATCTGGATATTCCTTAGTTGCAAGTTCTGATGCGGAATAAACTGATGCTCCTGCTTCTGATACAATTACATATGCTAATTCTCTACCTATTTCATTTTTAATTTCAGTTAACATTTCAGCAATAACTTCTTCTGATTCTCTAGATGCAGTACCATTTCCGAGGGAAATAACATCAACCTTATGTTTAGCAATAAGTGCTTTTAAAGTTTTCTTTGTTCCTTCAATATCTCTTTTAGGTACTGTTGGATATACTGCCGTATTTTCTAAGAACTTTCCTGTTTCGTCTAAGATTGCTATTTTACAACCTGTTCTAAATCCAGGGTCATATCCCATTACTACTTTCCCCTTAATTGGAGCCTGTAAAAGTAATGCTTTTAAATTTTCTTTAAAAATCTTAATAGCACCTTCTTCGCCAATATCAGTTAACTCACTTCTGATTTCTCTTTCTATTGATGGATAAATTAATCTTTTTAAAGAATCCCTAATTGCAAGTTTTAATTTTTCGTCTAAAACTTCATTGCCCTTTAATAATTGGTTCTCTAAATATTGAACTATTTTTTCTTCATTTGCAGTAATTTTAACACTTAATATTTTTTCTTTTTCCCCTCTATTTATAGCCAATATTCTATGAGGTGGTATTTTTTTTACTGCTTCTGAATATTCATAGTACATTTCATATGGTGTTGATTCTTCAGAACTACCGCTGCTTTCTATGTTTCCTTCTCTCATAACAAAATCTCTTATATACTTTCTATATTTAGCCTCATCTGATATACTTTCAGCCACTATATCTAAAGCTCCAGAAATAGCATCTTCACTAGTTGCTACTCCTTTTTCTTCATTTATATATTTAGAACCTTCTTCCTCTAAGTCTCCTTTAAAAATTCCCTCTAAAATTAATTCTGCAAGAGGTTTTAATCCTTTTTCTACAGCTATTGTTGCTCTTGTTCTTTTTTTAGGTTTGTACGGTCTGTATATATCCTCAACCTCCGTTAAAGTTGTTGCTTTCTCTAAAGCCTTTTCAATTTCCTCTGTAAACTTTTCTTGTTCTTGAATTATTCTTGTAACGGCTGCTTTTCTTTCTTCTAAATTTCTTAAATAAGTAAGTCTTTCAGATAAGGTTCTTAAAACTTCATCTGAAAGTCCACCAGTAACTTCTTTTCTATATCTTGAAATAAAAGGAACTGTATTTCCATCATCTAAAAGTTCAATAACACTTTGAACTTGACCTAATTTTATTTCTAACTCTTTTGCGATTCTTTCTTCAATTGAATTCATAATTTCCTCCTGATTTCTATTAGACATATTCCAAAACAGTAACGCACTATGCTGCCTATTTTATTCCACAATAGAAAAGTATGTTAACTTAAAAGTTAAAGTCTAATTAAGACCTTTAAGAAAATCATACTTCCTATTTTTATACTAAAATATATTACCTATCTTAGCTCGCTCTTTTATTTAATATGTCATAAATTATTAGACCTAATAATATTTTACCATATAAATTAATATTGCCATTACTATTTTTTTAGTAATGGCAATATTAAACTCATATTCCTATTAATATTATAAACATATTTAAATTCAATGCAAGAATTTTATGTAATACATAATATTCGTGTTTAAAGGCTAATGCTAATTAAAAACTTTCTTTAGAATAAGCAGAATTTTAGCGGTGTTACTCTGCAACATATTCATAATAAGGTAGTTTTATTGTAATTCCTGTTTCATCAAATTTATAATTTGTACCCTCTAAAGAATTTTTTCCAGATACTATATTCATTCCTACCATATAAATTGCATTTGCATGCTCACGTGGATCTTGAATGGCAGTGCCTGTCATAATCCCTTGCTTTATTAATTTTTGAGCTTCTGGTAACCCATCAACCCCAACAACTGGAATATTCTTCGAATTAATACTTTTATTATAGCCATACTTTTGAAGTGCTTTAATAGCACCTATTGCCATAGCATCATTATTAGAAATTATTACTTCAATCCTATCACCAAGAGTTAATAAATTTGATTCTACTGCAGTTTTAGCACATTCTTCATCCCAATTACAATTTATTGACGAAAGCTGCTGGGTATTTATGCCTGACTCATTAATTGTTTGAAGGGAATTCTTAGTTCTCGAAATTGTTTCTGGACTATTAACGGGACCTTTTAACATGAGAAACTGCATTATATTATCTTTATTTTTGTCTAAAGCTTCTTTATTAGAGTTCCATTCATCACTTAGTATTTTACCTTGTAAAATTCCCGACTGATCAATATCTGTATCTATTATAACAGCGTTACCATAAGGTTTAATAAAATTTACTATCGGTGTAGTTTGAGCATAATATAGAATTAATGGAATATTTTTTTGCATTATTTTAGTAAGAATATCTTTAGTTTTATCTATATCAGTACTAACTAGATTTAATACAAAAAGATCAAAATTTTTATTAAGTGATTGATCAATACTTTCATTTTGAGAAACTTGATTTCCTTTTGCATCAAAAAAAGTGAATTGAACTCTATTATCATTTTCTTTTTGAATATCTTCTAAGCTTTTCTTAACACTAGAAATAAATTGGTCATTAAAATCATTTAAGAATACAGCTACATTAATTGGATTTTGAGGACTACTATCTAGGATTGCGTATGCATTGTTTTCAATACTCTGTAATAATAATATAGCGATAAACGCAAAAGATAATATCTTTTTTAGCATCTTCATTTTAATCCTCCATTTATATCGATTAAATTATAGATTTACTATTATATTACCTTTTGTTTTAAAATTTATTCATATTGAATAATAATATTGTATAAACATATCTAAATATCTAATTTTATGCAATCATATTTAAGTGAATACCATGAACATATGTTATTCCAAGACCAAGAAGCAACATTAACCCAAAATAATTTAAGGCAAATATCCACCTTGTAGATGTTTTTACTTTATAATAATATTTATTTGGATTTCTATACTGTTCAATAACTTTTATAACTCCAAGTATAAGTAACAACACTATAATTGGATTAAAAGCTTTAAAAAGAGCAATTATACCTATTGGTATTCCAATTAACCATAATTTAGGTGATATAGCTGATACAATTCTTCCTCCATCAAGAGGATGCAAAGGTATAAGATTAAACAAATTTAACATAAAGCCTGTATAAGCAAGTGCAATTAAAACATCTTTTTTTAATAAAAAGCCTAATAATAAACAAACTAATGCACCTAAACTTCCAACTAAAGGTCCACCTATTGCCATTTTTGCCTCTATTACTGCATCTTTAGGTTCTTCCTTCATTCTAATTGCTGCACCTACAAAAGGAATAAATATTGGAAGGCTCACATCTAATTTAATTGATTTTGCAACCATGTAATGCCCCATTTCATGAACCAATAACAAAATAACAAAACCAATGCCAAATATCCATCCATACATCTGAGCATATATTACAATCATAAACAGCATAGATCCAATAGTTGACGCAAATTTACCTAACTTCAATAATACTAATAGAAACTTCAACTTACCTAAAACTAAAAAGATAATTGCTTTAAATTTTAAAATCGCTAAAAGAAAAATTCCTAATATCCCCAAAAGCCCTTTTTTAGATTTTAATCGTGTTGCAAAATTCTCCTTCTTATTTTCTGTTTCTATATCAGCATTAATTTTTTCTTCCTCAAGATCTTCATTGACATTTGAGTTAATAACTTCTATTTTATTTTCATAATTGTCCATGTTCTTCTCCTTCATTATTATTAAATTCATTTATCTAATATTACTCAAATAATATGAACTGAAAAGACTTACTCTTTTTTATATTTCTAAATTATAATAATTCTTTTGTATGCTCTAAACTCTTAAATTTGATTAAGCTCTAAAGTGTTTTTCTTATCATACATTTCTCTTAAGTAAACCTTATTTTCTTTTATAAATTTGACAAAAAACACCATTCCTATAGCAAATAATCCAACTCCTGAAACTGCATATAAAATCATATCCTTTAAAGTTAAAACAATAGTTTGATTTCCAAATTGATTTAATAAAATAACTAATATCATACTGATAATACCATCAATAAAATATATAAACATAGGCATTAAAATATTTTCATATTTTACATATAACATACAATTTAATATTCCAAATAAAAATATTCCCACCATTTGAGGGCCAAAATTAATTGAACTGAAAATTATGGATGATACAATTAATCCGATATAAACATTAAATTTTTTTGAAAGTCTTTTAAACAATGTACTTCTAAATATTATTTCTTCTGTGAATGGAGCTAAAAAAACTGACATTATAAATACTATCCAATAATCAGTCATCGAACTAATTCCTGTTTCCGACTCACTTACAAACCAATTGGCAAAATCCGGGTTAATCATATAAGCTAAATCAATCAAAATATTATTTGAACCAATTTTTATACATGTAATGAATAAAATAATCAAAATCATTTCTTTTACATTTAAATTTTCTCTAAAATCTTCACATAAATTCTTTACATTTTTCTTTGAGAGTCTAAGCTTATAAGCAATCATAAAAACTAACGAACTTTCAATAAATAAACTTAGTATATTAGTATCTGTATTGCTCAAATCACCATTCCTCAATAATGTTATAATTACAGCTACTATTGTAAAAAACATTATAATCAAAAACATTACTACAATGTGTCTAATTTTCATTTCTCTAAAGTCATTATCAAACTTCAAAAAGGCACCTCCTCTCTTTAATCTAACTGGTAAATTGAGTTATTACAACATCTTTTATCATTATTTATTAAATCCAATCTATTAATTATACTTATTATAAGCCTACCCTATTAAATACTGCTTATAATAACATTAATTTAACCTTAAAAATATTAATTTTACTTGACTATTGGCAGCATAATTTCAAAACTTGTCCCAATTTCACTATTAAGAATTCTTATTCCTCCATAATGTTTGTTTATTATTTTCTTTGTAATAGATAAGCCCAGTCCTGTTCCTCCTGTTTTAGAATTTCTAGATTTATCTATCCTTACAAACGGATTAAATATACTTTCTCTATATTTTTTCGGTATACTTTCTCCATTATCTGAAAATACAACACAAAAATACGATTCTCTAATTTCAACCTTTATACCAATAGTAGTTCCAACTGGATTATATTTTAACTTATTATCTAAAATGTTATTAATAGCTCTAGTTAATTTTTCTTCCTCCATCATTACATAATATGATTCTTCTGGTATGTCAAAATCATATTCAAATTTATTATGCTCAAATTCTGGAATATAATTAGCAACAATCTGCCTTAAAACTTCTGATATATCACCTTTTTCTAAATTAAATTTATAATCAGAATTATCATATAAGGAAAATTCAAATAAGTCACTTATAAGCTTATTAGCTCTATACGAATTTTTATTTATTATATTTAAATATTCAAGCTTTTCTTTATCCTCTATCTCTCTATTGTTAATTAAAGTTTCACTATATCCTAATATGGAAGTAAGTGGATTTTTCAAATCATGAGATATATCTAAGATTAAAGCTTCTCTTATTTTTTCTAATTTTTCCTTTTCCCTTATTTCATTTCTTATAGTTTCAGCCATCATATTAAAACCATTTGCTAAATCTAAAAATTCATTTTTTGTATCAATCTTAATATTTATATCATAATTGTTATTAGCTATCTCCATAACACCACTTAATAATGCCTTAATCGGTTTTATAAAAATTCTAGACGTTGCTTTTGCAAAAACATATACAATCAACAGAATTAATAATACATTAAATAAACTCAATATTTGCACTAGTGACTTAGATGGAATTATTTTAGTCAATATATTAGGCTGTGTAATTTTTGAATATGGACATCCAACTACAATCATTGAATTTTCCTCAGGTAAATATTTGCTATATAATGAATACTTAATATTATTTTTTGTATTAACTATAGAATTATTAAATTCCTCTAATACAGCATGAGCTATAATATCTTCATTTAATAAAATTTTATTTTCCTGTGTAAGACCTGATAAATACATATAGCTTTGTATATTTAAAGCTTTAAATTCATCTATAACATGTCCTCTAGTATAAACTACTTCACTTTTGCTATTAATCTTTACAACAAACCCATCTATGTCCGCTAAATTATCGTCTGTTATTTTGCTATAGTCCTCTAATAGCTTATTTTCTAACTCTGCAAAATTAGAATTATATGTACGTGGATTGCACAAAATCTTATATGCTCCAATCGAGAATACAACGCCTACCACTAATATTATAGTAATAGCAATATATCCAAGAAAATATATAAAAAATAGTTCTGCTGTAACATTTCTTTTTATTTTCTTAATTCTCATTGGTATGAACCCTTTCAATTTTGTATCCTATCCCCCTTATAGTTTTTATGTAAACTGGATTTTTAGGATCATCTTCGATTTTTTCTCTAATATGGCTTAAATGAACCATTATATTATTTGAATCTCCAAAGTAAGCTTCTTCCCATACTTCTTCATAAATTTGTTTTTTTGTAAAAACCTTACCTAAATTAGAAATTAATAATTTTAAAATTTTAAATTCCTTTGGATTTAAATCAATCTTCTTATCTTCTCTATAAACTTCAAAGGTTTCAGTGAATAATTTTAATTCACCAGTAGAATATACTATATCCTTGTGTTCTACATATTTATAACATCTTCTAAGGTTAGAAGCAACTCTAGCTGATAATTCAATTGGACTTATTGGTTTAACTAAATAATCATCAGCTCCAAGTCCTAGTGCTAAAACCTTATCAGAATCATTTCCCATTGCAGTAATGCAGATTATAGGTATTGTTGAAACAGCTCTTACCTTTTGTATTACTGAAATGCCATCTACATTTGGCATCATTATATCTAATAAAATCAAATCAATTTTTTCATTTTCAAAAATTGTTAAAGCTTCTTTTCCATCTGCTGCTTCAAATACTTCATAATTTTCTTTTCTCATATGCAGTGAAATTAGATTTCGAATATCTTTTTCATCTTCTGCTATCAAAATATTCATAATAAAATACCCCCTAAATTGAATCTATGAATCTATTTTATCACAGATTTATGTAATTATAGGAATTAATTTCTTGGTAAATTTTTTGTTGCTCCTATAAAAATCTAACTGTATAATTATTATGTAAATATTTACCAAAAGGCGGCGATTTTATGATTAAAAATATTAGTAAAATATGTTCTTTTCTATTGTTGTTTATTCTTTCCATTCTAGCTTTAAACGAATTTAAGATAATGAATTATTCACTTGATTTAAAAAATATATTTTATTTTTTAACCCTAATTTTAATAATGTTTTCTTCTGTGACAACCCTACTTACAAATAAATCTGGTTTCTTTAAATTTATAAGTGTAGTAATAATGTTGGCACTTGTGGTTGGTGGTATCATGTCAATACTTAAACCTGGCTTAAATATATCTTTATATGTTTGCATTGTACTTACAGTTGTGTATTCTTTGGTTGATATGTTTTATAAGGTAATATAAATTTTCAACCATATTGTGTTTAGATTAATAATTTTAGCAAACAGAAAAGATAAGAAGATATATTTATTAAATATATCTTCTTATCTTTTATTTTTTTATATTTTACTTTATTTGTATACATTAAATATTCCAGAATTGTCAGGTACGTTTTCGAGATATTTAATTTTTCCATCCTCATCTAATTCAGCAATATCCTTACCAAGTTGTGTATATACAGTTCCGTCTTTTCGTTTACCACAGACTGCCCATCTAGTTTCATATCTTTTTGTCTCTTGGATAAACTTCCAGCCTTCATGCATATGCTTAATATCTATATTATTTGTAAAAATTAAATCCAAAAAATTTTCCCATTGCTCGATCCCATTCTTCTCACGACCATTTAAAACAAAGGACATATTCTCTGAAAAAATGTTAATTAACTCCAACCTTGCTTTTTTACTTATTCTTGATTCATCAAATAATGTAAAATATCTTTCTAAAGACTCCATGCTAGCTATCCTTTCACAAAATATTTATTTTTTTATTCTACCTATAATACTTTGTTATATACATTCATCTCAGTTGGCTTTTCCATAAAAACAGACATAGTTGGTACTATCCTTTGGAAATGTTCTGATTGTGAATGCAACGTCAATGTTTCTTTATTCTCCCAAGTTTCTATCATTGTAAGTATAGTATTATCTTTTACATCCTGATACATTTCATAACTTATGCATCCCTCTTCCTTAACTGTTGCTTCAACTAATTCCTTTGAGAGTTTCAAAACTTCTTCAATCTTATCTTTTTTCACAAAATTTTTAGCTATTATTTTTATCATACTATTTCCACCCTTCATAATGAACTTTTTCTTTATTAAATCTATCAATAACATCACTATTTTGCTGATCAGGATATCCTATTGGTACTACTGAAAATGGTAGTATATTTTCTGGTAAATCAAAAAGCTTTCTTACAAATTCCATAGTATCGTCTGAAGTAGCAGTTCCTAACCATACTCCTCCAAGTTCTAATTCTACAGCTTCAAGTAAAAGATTTTGTGTTGCTGCACCCATATCTTGCTGCCATGCTGAAGGGACTTTTAAATTATTCTTATTTGCTGCAAGTATAAAAGTAACGGGAGAGTCTGCTACCATTTTTGAATAAGGGCTCATTTCAGATAATTTCTTAAGAGTTTCTTTATTTTCAATAACAATAACTTCCCAAGGTTGTTGATTAACTGCTGATGGTGCTTGCATAATTGCTCTTAATAACTTCTCTATCTTTTCTTTTTCTACTGCTCTATCTTCATACTTTCTTACACTTTTTCTTTTAAAAATTGCTTCCATTTTTATTCCTCCATTTAATTAAAATATAATATAAGTTCTAATTAAGAAAGTTCATAATTTAGTTGGTTGTTTTATCCAATCACTCTAATATAGAAATTAAATCTTAATGAACAAAATTTTTTAGAACATATAAATATAAATTTCTTTTTTAGTTTTATTAGTATGTTAATTTAGTTGTACATACAAATGACATTCTAAAAATAAGCTAAATTAAAATTTATTTTAATTTAGCACAGGTATCATTGAGTGTCTTAGTTAAATCTTTACATCCTTCTTCGCCAAGATAATTTATATATATAGCATGAAGATTACTCCAAGCTTTATTTATATCTTTTTGGATTGCTTTCCCTTTTTCTGTTGAATAAATAAAAGAGTTCTTTCCTTCTATTCGCCTCTCTAAATGGCCACTATTCTCAAGCTTATCTATAAATCTTGTAATAGTTGAAGGAGCTACATCAAGTACTTCCCCTATTTCTTTCTGCGTAATTCCATTGCATTCATTAACAATACTAACAAGAAAGGCGTATGTTGGAGAAAGTCCTGTTATTCTAAATTCTTCATCAGCAACCTTTCCTACGATTCTTGACAACTTATTAATAGAATAGTATAAGCAATCGCCTAATAATTGATTTCTATCTAACATTTGCATTTTCCTTTCAATAATATATTTCTTAATACTTACATATTCAACTTATTATATAAGTTATATTATAGATCACAAGCTAAATATATTATTAATTTTTCAATTGTTGTTTGTACATACAACTATAGTTCAAAATTCTCTTTATGTCAATAAAAATCTTCAATATAATTTCCAATAATTTTTATAGATAAAAAATTATTAAACTATGGTGTATTACGTAACATCATATGCTGATATTGAAATGACAATTTAATAATTTTGTAATATACATTGTACTTTCAATTCTTTAATGCACTTTAACTACCGATACTCATTTTATATAGATTATTTTTTATAAAATATAAGAGTTAAGAAAATTAATCTTAACTCTTTTTAATGGTTTGTTAAAACTTGTATTTGCTCTATTATTGCTTTAAATAAGCATTTATAAACATATCTATTTCTCCATCCATTACTGAGGTAACATTTGATGTTTCAGAATTTGTTCTATGATCTTTAACCAAACTGTATGGATGGAATACATATGATCTTATTTGGCTTCCCCAGCCCATATCTTTTAACTCCCCAGTTAAGTCTTCAATTTTTTCCTTATGAGCTCTTTCTTTTAGTTCAACCAATTTAGATTTAAGCATTTCCATAGCTGTATCCCTATTAGAAATTTGGCTTCTTTCATTTTGGCATTGAACAACTATCCCTGTAGGAAGATGTGTTATTCTTACTGCTGAATCAGTTGTATTAACATGCTGTCCCCCAGCGCCAGATGATCTATAAGTATCTATTTTAAGATCATCTGGTTTTATGTTAATATCCTGCTCCTTTGTAAGCTCTGGAAGAACTTCCATAGATGCAAAAGAAGTTTGTCTTTTACCATTTGCATTATATGGTGAAATTCTAACTAATCTATGAATTCCCTTTTCAGCTTTTAAATATCCATATGCATATTCTCCAGTAACCTTTAAAGTTACACTTTTGATTCCAGCTTCCTCCCCTGGAATTAAGTCTAGTGTTTCAACATTATAGCCTTGTTTTTCACACCATCTTGTATACATTCTTAAAAGCATTTGAGTCCAATCATTAGCATCAGTACCTCCAACGCCAACATGTAAAGTTAGAATTACATTATTTTTATCATATTCTCCACTTAAAAGCACCTTCATGTTGTAATCATCAATTTGAACTTCTATCTTCCTAATAGTTTCAATTATTTCATTAGCAGATTCTTCATCGTCCTCTTCCATAATTTCTTTCAATACTTCAACGTCTTCAAGTTGAGATTTTAGCTTATCAAAATTCTCCATTTTGTCTTTTACAGCCTTGCTCTTTTTAGTAACTTCTTCTGCCCTTTTAATATCATCCCAAAAACCTGGTTCCTGCATTTGACCTTCTAATTCATGAAGTTCTCTTTCTAAGCCTCCACGGTCAAAGTGAAGCCCCCATTTCATCTATAGATTTTTTTATACTAGGAAGCTTTACTAATTCTTTTTCAAGCTCAATAATCATCTATTCCACCCCTTTTAATCATTTAATAGTTAAGAGTTTAGAATTAAGAGTTAATTCTAATATACCTCTCAATATTAAACTCTATATTATATTTTATAATAAATTTCATTTCTTACATTTGTTTTTATTTCCATTTTAATAATTTTCTAATAGATTAATTTCATTTAATAGAAATTCCGTAGAAATCTAATCAAAATTGTTTCTTAGTTTATAATAACAATTTTTTCAACTCCTACGGAATCTATTATATCATATCTATTCTTAAAAAATCCAATCTAAAAACTTCTTAGAATTGTTACCTTAACTCTTAATTTCTTAAAGGGTATATATAACTAAGTTAAGCTTCTCTTCCACAACAGTTTTTAAATTTCTTTCCACTACCACATGGACATAAATCATTTCTTCCATGCTTATCAAGATTTCTAAGTGGTCCTACTGGTGCAGGTTCTGCACTTGGTCCACCTGCTCCATGTGGTGCATCAGCATGAACTGCTTCAGTTTCTTGTGCAACTCTTACTCTTTCTGGAGCTCTTTCTATCTTAACATGGAATAATAGTTTAACTGTTTCTTCCTTTATTGCTTGAATCATTTCATTAAACATTTCGCTACCTTCCATTTGGTATGCTTGAACTGGGTCGATTTGTTTAAATGATTGAAGTCCAATACCTTGCTTTAAGTGATCCATATTATCTATATGGTTCATCCATTTAGTATCAACAGCTCTTAAAACAACAACTCTTTCAATTTCTCTTAATCTTTCTGGTGTAAATTCTTCTTCCTTTTGTTCGTAGAATTTACATGCAGTTTCATAAAGACTTTCAATTATTTCTTCATTTGCAAGATTTTCAAGACTAGGTAAGTTAACTGAATTTGGTGGTATACATATTTCTTGAAGTGCCACCATTAAGTGCAAAAATTCTTCTCTATAATTTTCACTTTCACCTGTAATATGAGTATTAACCGCTTGTGCTATAATGTCTTTAGTCATCGATAATACTTCTTCTTTTACATCTTCACCTTCAAGAACTTCTGCTCTTTGCTTATAGATAACTCCTCTTTGTATATTCATTACGTCATCATAACCTAATAATTGTTTTCTTATATCAAAGTTATTACCTTCAACCTTCTTTTGAGCATTTTCTATAGCTTTTGAAACCATTTTACTTTCAATTGCTTCTTCTTCTTGAAGTCCTAATTTTTCAACAACACCTTGAATCTTTTCTGATCCAAATATTCTCATTAAATCATCTTCTAATGAAATAAAGAATGTTGATTCACCTGGGTCTCCTTGTCTACCAGAACGTCCTCTTAATTGGTTATCTATTCTTCTTGATTCATGTCTTTCAGTACCTATTATCTTAAGACCACCAACTTCAACTACACCTTCGCCAAGCTTAATATCAGTACCACGTCCAGCCATATTAGTAGCTATAGTAACCGTACCAAATTCTCCAGCATGAGCTATTATTTCTGCTTCTTGTTCATGGAACTTAGCATTTAATACTTTATGTTGTATACCTTTTTTCTTAAGCATACTTGAAACAAGTTCTGATTTTTCAATACTAACTGTACCAACTAGAACTGGCTGACCTTTAGCATGAGCCTTTTCTACTTCCGTTGCAACAGCTTTAATTTTTCCAATTTCAGTACTGAATACTAAATCTGGATTATCTATTCTTGCAATTGGTCTATGTGTTGGAATAACAATAACGTCTAATCCATAAATTTCTCTAAATTCATTTTCTTCTGTTAATGCAGTACCAGTCATACCTGATAATTTTTTGTACATTCTGAAGTAATTTTGGAATGTAATAGTAGCTAAAGTCTTTGATTCTCTTGCAATCTTAACCCCTTCTTTTGCTTCTATTGCTTGGTGAAGACCATCTGAGTATCTTCTACCTTCCATAAGTCTTCCTGTAAATTCATCAACAATGATTACTTCTCCGTCTTTAACCATGTAATCTTTATCTTTTTTCATGGCAAAGTTTGCTTTTAAAGCTTGAGTTACATAATGTTGTAACTCTATATTATCAGCATCAGCATAATTATCTACTTTAAATGTTAATTCTGCTTTTTTAACACCTGCATCAGTTAACATTACTGCATTAGCTTTTTCATCTCTTGTAAAATCTTTTTCGGCAACTAATTTCTTCGCAAAGTAATCTGCAACCTTATAAAATTCAGTAGATTTTTCTCCTTGACCAGAAATTATAAGTGGAGTTCTTGCTTCATCTATTAAAATAGAATCGACTTCATCAACTACAGCAAAATTTAATGGTCTTTGAACCCTTTCTTCTTTGTAGATAACCATATTATCTCTTAAATAATCAAATCCAAATTCGTTATTGGTTCCATATGTAATATCTGAAGCATAGGATTCTCTTCTTTGATCATTGTTTAATTCATGTACAATAACTCCTGTGGTTAATCCTAAGAAAGAATACAATTCGCCCATTTCTTCCGCATCTCTCTTAGCAAGGTAATCATTAACTGTTACTATATGAACACCATTTCCGCTTAATGCATTTAAATATGCTGGTAGTGTTGCAGTTAAAGACTTTCCTTCACCTGTTTTCATTTCTGAAATTCTACCTTGGTGAAGTACCATACCACCCATAAGTTGTTCATCAAAATGTCTCTTTTCAAATACTCTTACTGATCCTTCTCTTACAACAGCAAATGCTTCTGGTAAAATATTGTCTAAAGTTTCTCCATTCGCTAATCTCTCTTTAAATTCTAAAGTCTTTGTTTTTAACTCTTCATCTGAAAGTTTTTTTATTGCTTCTTCTAAATCATTTATTTTTTGTATAGTAGGTTTAAGTCTTTTGACTTCTCTTTCACTATATGTTCCAAATACGGCTTTTAATAGTCCCATAATGTCATCCTTTCGAAATTCTATATTTCATATTTAATTTCTAATACATATTTAATTTATTTATAATTTACTTTATAAACCACGTATTTTCTAATTATAGCATTTTATCTGTCTTCTTTTCAAGAAATCTCACAATATTTGTATTAAATCCTATATAAATAATTGAATCTTAACAAATTATTAATAAAATTATAAGAATTATCTATATAATATTGGTTAGTTTTAAATTTTAATGTTCTTATAAATTTAAAACTATCTAAATATATGAATTATTTTATAGCATCTATAATTATCTTTCTCTTAGATTTTATTGCACTGTAGAATTTTTTTATTTTACAAGTTATATGTTTCAATAAATAAACTACACATGTTTAGTTACTGTATATTAAAATCATATTCAATGAACAAGTGTATTTAATTTATTTATTAGAACACATATAAAAATAACTGTTCAAGAGGTACTTAAATATACCTCTTGAACAGTTAAGTTTTAATGTATTATATTAATTCAGGTTCTAATAAACCATAATCTCCATCTTTTCTTTTATAAACTACATTTACTTTATTACTGTCAGCATCTTGGAATACGAAGAAGTTATGTCCTAGTAAATCCATTTGAAGAATTGCTTCTTCTGAATTCATTGGCTTAACGCCAAATTTCTTTACCCTAACCAATTTCCCGTCATCTTCTTCTATTGATTTAACCTCTATATCACTTAACTCTCCAAATCTTACTGATCCTCCATGTTTTCTTGACAATCTAGTTTTTTGTTTCCTAATTTGTCTTTCCAACTTGTCCTCTACTAAATCCAAAGACTTGTACATGTCTGAAGTTGATTCTTCACCTCTTAATATAACTCCATTAAATGGAATAGTAACTTCAATTATTTGTCTATTTTTTTGAACGCTTAACGTAGCTTTTGCTTCAACATTTTTTTCAAAATACTTTTCCAATTTACTTATCTTCTTTTGCACTATTTCCTTTAGTGCATCTGTTAATTCCATATTTTTTGCTATAACTGTGACTTTCATAAACTCCAGCCCCTCTCAATGAAAAAGTTTTGTTAAATTATATATATTGCAACTTTAACTCTTCAGCAAAATCAAATTATTATGTTTATTAGCATGTAAGATATTTTCGCAACATATATATTTGGATTAATATTATTCTATCACTTTTTTATAAACTTAACAAGATAATTTACTGATAATTCTGATAATTAATTTGACGAAAAAAAATCTAATCCTAATAAATAGGATTAGATTTGTCATTTATTCCAATAATATATATATCTACAGAGTAAAGCTAGCTGACCTGGTCTTTGACCCCACACTCGCCTGCTGGAGCTTTTGCTACTAAAAATTAATCCCTCACTACTAACCCTCTCAGTTCTATCGACTGGCAGGACTTACTTCTATACCGCACCATGCTCCTTAGACATTTTGTCTAAATTACGTGGATCGTTTTGCCTGCGACTAGCTTCGACTTTCAACCACAAACCTAGCTTTACATTAATATTATATATGACTTTTCGCTAAGGTCAAGAGTTTTATATCATTAAAATTAAATTTTTTTAATAATTTATATGCTTCTTTAAGTGTTGCACCTGTTGTTGTCACATCATCTATTAATATAATTTTGGGATTTTTTATTTTTAGTCCTTTTTTTATTTCAAACGCATCTTTTATATTTTCAAATCTTTCATCTTTTTTTAATTTCTTTTGTTCCTTAGTTTCTTTTGTTTTAATTAATACTTCAAAAACCTCAATTGATAAATCTCTAGATATCTTTTCTGCTATATATTTGCACTGGTTAAAACCTCTAATTTTCTCAGATTTTTTTGATAAAGGTATGTAGGTTATTATATATTCCTTATAATTAAAATTTTTAATTATATATTCTTCTAAAATTTCTGCGAGAATATCTCCTGCCGTAAAATTATCTTTATATTTAAATTTCAGTATTAACTCTTTTAATACTCCACCATAATATCCATAACTTATTATTTCCTCTTGATATGCCTCCCCTATAAGCCTAATATTCTTCTTGCAGGTATTACATATACCAAAGCAATCTTCTTCTTTACATATAATGCAATAATTTTCTCTTGGATATATTACTTCAATTAATGCTTCCCATAATTTTATTATACTTCTCTTAAACGCTTTTCCCATACTCTTTTATTGAATTCTCTTGCCATATTCTTTGCTTTATCCATTTCTTCTGATATATCATTAGCTACCAAAAGTACTTCTGGTAATTCTGCTTTTATATTTCTTATTTGACCACAAGTATATAAAATCTTTTTATAGCCATAGCTTTCATTATCAGAAAACATTACTACAATATCATCAATATAGCAACATTCAAGTAACTCCTCTACTTTATTAGTCACTATAAATATTGCCTTATTTTTATGTTTTGATACCCCTTCACATTTTTTTATTTGATTACTTTTAGATATTTTGATTATTTTAACTGCTGAAAGCTTTAACTTATTAGCAAAATAATCATAAACCATATCAACCTTTTCTTCAGTCGGTACATAAATACCTACTTTATGATTATTTTCTTTAAACCATTTTAGATAATCATAAAGAGTATATGGAATATCAACATTCAAATCTATTCTAGTTGTTAATATCCTAGGCTCTACAAAAGGTTTTTTATAATTGTATGCTGCAAGCTCAAACTTTGCGCCTACTAAAGCTAGTTTTTCTATACTATACGCTAAAACTCTTCTCCCCAAATTCCCACAAAGCTCTAACTTGTCTCTTACATTTATACTGCTTAAGTTTGAAAAATAAGTTATATCGTCGAAAATGACCAAATCATATTTTCCTTCGATTTTATCTATATTATCATAATGTATAAATGCTAAATCAGTATCTGAAGAGCCTCTTTTTATGTATGAGTGTGTTATGGTTAAATTTAAATCTCTTATTTTATTAATTAATTGTTTATTTTGCTCATTTTTTCCCCAAACATATAATGCTTTTTCATTGTTTTGAGCAATCTTACCAATTATATCCGAAAAAATACAAGCTGTATTAAAAGGAACTGTGATTATTGTCAAAAACTTTATATTTTTTTTATACCAATAATCAATCTTATCATAGGCATATTTTAAATCTTCTTCTGTTATTTTACATATATCCTCCATGATTTCTCTCCTTTCTTTTAATATGAAACTCGACTCCTTTCAGTCGCTGAGTAAGTGATTCACACAAAATCATAGATTTTGGTTCTCTACTTATGAAACTCGACTCCTTTCAGTCGCTGAGTAAGTGATTCACACAAAATCATAGATTTTGGTTCTCTACTAAGGGAATTAATTTGTATACACAAATTAATTAAGTTCGAGGAACCAAATCATAGATTTGAACTTTCACTTATCACTTATCTACTTAAATTCATCTTTAGTTATTATATCTTTAATTCTATGCTTTAAAGCGGAATATCTTTCTATACTATTAGTGTTATTTATCATATACATTAATGCTTTTTGAAAGCCAACCACTACCACAAGCTGTTTTGCCCTCGTAATTCCTGTATAGAGCAGATTACGATTCATCAGAAAAGGTGAACCCATAAATACAGGAATAATTACAACTTTAAATTCACTTCCTTGGCTCTTATGAATTGTAGTTGCATAAGCTAATTCTAATTCATCTAAAGTATTAAAATCATAAATGACCTTTCTTTCATCCTCAAATATAATGGTTAAAACTTTAGATTCTTCATCAATACTTTCAATAAAACCTAAATCCCCATTAAAAACTCCAACGCCTTCATTGTCGTCCACAACCCCATTAACTCTAATCCATTTTAAGCTATAATTATTTTTGGTTTGCATGACTTTATCTCCTTCCCTAAAAACCACATCTCGAGAAGTTCTTTCTTTTTTATCCTTTTCTGGCGGATTAAATACTTCTTGAAGTCTAATATTTAAATTATTAACTCCAAGGGTTCCTTTTCTCATAGGAGTTAAAACTTGAATATCTTTTAATTTATCCCAAGATCCATTGAATTTAGGAAGCCTTCTATTCATTAAGTCTATTATTGTATTTAAAATTTTATCTTGATCATTTTCATTAATGAAAAAGAAATCTTTATCTTTTTGATTTAATAAAGGCATTTCCCCCTCATTAATTCTATGGGCATTTACAACAATTAAACTTTCTTTTCCCTGTCTAAATATTTCTTTTAACCTTACTACCTTTATATATTCGCTTTCTATAAGGTCTTTTAATACATTTCCTGGTCCAACAGAAGGCAGCTGATCAACATCTCCAACAATTATTAATCTTGTTCCAAGCTTAATTGCTTTAAGGAGGTTTTGCATTAACATTATATCAATCATAGATGCTTCATCAATTATTATTACATCACAATCTAATGGTGATGCTTCTCCCTTTTCAAAGACTGATTCATCATCGTCTGAAATTCCCATTTCTAAAAGTCTGTGTATTGTTTTTGCTTCTCTTCCAGTAGATTCAGTCATTCTTTTAGCTGCTCTTCCAGTAGGTGCTCCAAGTATTACCTTCATACCATTATTTTCGTAAATATGAATTATAGCCCTTATAATTGTGGTCTTCCCAGTTCCTGGACCACCTGTAATTATTTCTATCCCATTATTAAAAGCACCAATAATTGCTTCTCTTTGAGATGGAGCAAATTCTATC
Source organism: Clostridium puniceum (assembly GCF_002006345.1). Classification (GTDB taxonomy): domain Bacteria; phylum Bacillota; class Clostridia; order Clostridiales; family Clostridiaceae; genus Clostridium; species Clostridium puniceum. The sequence goes on along the minus strand of NZ_LZZM01000105.1, from coordinate 11,131 downwards.
TTGTGCTCCTTTTCAAAAACGTCCACTTCAAAATCAACCTCTGAATTTATAGTTGGTATGTCTTGCAGACCTAAAGTTATTATCTTACTAGTCACTCCAAGCTCACAATAATAATATTGAAGCAAAAATCCAACTTCAACTTCATCAATTTTTTCAATAATTATTTTCTGTTGTGCTGCCATATCATATATATTTTTTTCAATTAATTCTTTGGAAATCAATAATATCTTCTCACATTCTTCTATTATATTATCCTTAATCATAAATGTGTTTCCAGAAGAACAAAACTGGTTCATTATATATTTAACTGCACTTTGAATTCTAAATTCTGAATTACTTTCAACCCCAATACTCATAGCAATTCTATCTGCTGTCTTAAAACCAATACCTGTGATTTCTTCACATAATATGTATGGATTATTAGATACTATCTGCTTTGCATTTGGTCCAAACTTCTTGTAAATTTTAAGACATTGATTGTTAGTAACTCCATGCTTATTAAAATATAAAATTATATCCTTAAGTCCTTGTTGTTCTATATAAGATTCATATATAATTTGAAACTTTTTTTCTCCTATACCTTCTATCTCCATTAGTCTTTCAATGTGATTTTCTAATATATCTAAAGTTTCTTCACCAAATTGTTCTATTATTTTTTTAGCTGTAACAGGTCCAATTCCATGTATTACTCCTGCACTTAAATATTTTTCTATTCCATCTAATGAATTTGGAAGAAGCTCTTCATAATCCTGAATATTAAATTGATTCCCAAACTGCTTATGTACCGTCCAATAGCCTGTTAATTTTACATTTTGGCCTTCCTTAATGAAAGGAACTGTTCCAACAGCACTAAACAAATTTTTATCACTTCTGATTCTACAAACTACGTAACCAGTATCTTCACTTTTAAAAACAATATTCTCAACAAAACCATTTAGGACTTCCATTAGAATCTCTCCAAATCTTTTAATAATATTTAGTTCAAATTTATAAGGATAACACAAATTCACTTTTATTTTCAATTATACCATAATACATTATACTATAATTAAACAGTTCTCTTGGAAATTTATTTTTTTGATGGCTTTTTTAAAAAAACGTGAAATGTCCTTCTAAAATATTACAACTGAAATTAGAACTAAATTACTAATAAATAGAGCTATGAAGGTTGAAGGAAAATTTAGAGATTTTTCAACCTAAACAAAAACGGAGCATCGCTCTTGATTAAAATCAAATCATTTTGCAACACTCCCTTTTATGTTCTTCAAATTATTTAGTAAGTAACATAATTTTATTGGCACACTTTATTTGGATTAAGTATATTCTTAGAATCAAATGCAAGCTTTATGCCCTTCATTATACCAAGCACTTCTTCTGATAATGAATTAATTAAATATGGCTTTTTAGCAAAACCTATTCCATGTTCTCCTGAAACTTGTCCATTTAATGCCTTAGATTTGTCGTACATACATTCCATAACATCATTTAATTTTTTATTCCATGTCTCTTTATCAAGCTGATCTCTTAAAATGTATATATGCAGATTTCCATCGCCAGCATGTCCAAAGCTCTTTATTCTTATTTCAAATTTATTTTCAAGTTCATGTATAAATTTAACAAATTCAGCAACTTTGTCTCTCGGAACAACTACATCAACCTCATCCATTTCCGTAGTTGATGATTTTATAGCTTCAAGAAAAGCCTTTCTAGCACTCCATATTGACTCCTGTCTCTCTTCAGTATCAGATATAAATACATCAAGCGCACCTTCATTAAGGCATATGTCAGCCACGTTTTCATAATTTTTCTCTACTTCCTCCTTACTATTTCCATCAAAGGTAAGAAGAAGATAAGCATCTGATGAATTATCTGGGAACTTCTTTCCAAGAAACTCTTCAGCAGCTACTATAGCCGCCCTTTGCATAAATTCGATTGCAGTTGGAACAGATTTAGATTTTATTATCTTCGGAACAGTTTCTATTGCTGTTTCAAGATTTGGAAATGGAATCAACAAACTTATAGCTTTTTTAGGTAGTGGTAAAAGCCTTAATATTGCCTTTGTAACAATTGCAAGAGTCCCCTCTGAGCCAACAATCAAATCCTTCAAACTATAACCAGAACTGTTCTTTACTACTTTTCCGCCTACTTCAATTATTTCTCCATTTGGTAAAACTAGCTCCAACCCTCTTACAAAATCCCTAGTAACTCCATATTTAACTGCCCTCATTCCACCTGCATTTGTATTGATATTTCCAGCTATTGTAGCAGTCTTCTCACCTGGATCTGGCGGATAAAACAAATCATGCTCCTCAACAAAGGCAGCTATTTCCATAAGAAGTACTCCAGGCTCCACAGTAAGTGTAAGATTTTCCTCATCTAGCTCAAGTATTTTGTTCATTTTACATAAATCAATTATTATACCCCCATGAATTGGAACTGCTGCTCCAACAAGGCCAGTACCTGAACCTCTAGGTGTTACAGGAATGTTATTCTCATTAGCATATTTCATAATTGAAGAAACTTCTTCAGTGCTTGTAACCTGTACTACAATCTCAGGCATTTGTTTTACTGTTCCAAGCTCATCATGGCTATAATCTTCATTAATGTTTTCACCATGAAAAAACCTTTCTTCATCGCCTATCATAGATAATATATTTTGAATATCATTTATATCAACTTTTTTATAATTCATGGTTTATGCCTCCCTTGACAACTTTATTTGTTCTATAAGCTGCGGTATAATTTCATATATGTCACCAACAACTCCATAGTGAGCTACTTTAAATATAGGCGCTTTTTCGTCTATATTAATAGCAAATATATAGTCTGAATTATTCATACCTGCTGTAAACTGAACTGCACCAGATATTCCACAAGCTATTATAAGCTTTGGTCTTACAGTTCTTCCACTTAAGCCTACCTGTCTTTTTGCATCTGCCCAGCCTGATTCAATTAGAGGTCTTGTAACTGCAACTTCACCATTAAGCAGTTCTGCCAGTTCCTTTATCATAGATAAATCCTTCTCAGATTTCAATGCTCTTCCTACTGCTACAATTACCTCTGCATCTGAAATACCTGTTTCCTTTTCTTTTGGAATGACATTAAGTACATTAATATTTGAAGCAAGTTTATCTTTACTTATTTCACAAATAGATATCTTGCCTGATGCTTCAGCATTTCTCTTTGGTGCAGACATAACTTTATATCTTACTGTTGCTAGCTGTGGCCTGTTATTTGGGGTAACAATCTGTGCCATAATATTGCCGCCAAATGCTGGTCTTATTTGAACCAAATCAGTATTTTCCTTTATATCAAGTATTGTACAGTCTGCAGTAAGCCCAGTCCTAAACCTTGCAGCAACTCTTGGTGCAAGAGATCTACCTATAGTAGTAGCACCTACAAGTATTGCTGTTGGCTTAACTTTGTTTATAAAATCTTCAAAAACTGCAGTATATGGTTCTATTCTAAAATCCTTTAATTCTGCATCATCGTATATAAATACTTCATTTACTCCATAATGAAGAAGTTCTTCTCCTTTATCTTTTATATTTTCTCCCATAAATATACAATACACTGGATGATTTATTTTGGAAGCAAGCTCCTTTGCCTTTCCAATAAGCTCAAGTGTAACCGGGTGAATTTCACCTTCTACATGATCTACATATACAGCTATACCATTCCATAAACTCTTATCTATTTCTATTATTTCTTCCTCAATAAATTCTACTGCCCCAACAGGTCCTTTTTTAACGCAAAGCTTACACATTTTGCAACCTGAATTTATTTCAACCTTTCCACCATTATTTTCCATAGCACCAAAGGGACATATTTTAATTAATTCATCAATACTTGGTATTTTATCTTGATTTACTACAAGCTTACCCATAACAATTCCTCCTTATATAAACTTTAGATTTTTTAGCTTGCCAGCTATTTTTTCAGTTAATTCAGATGGACTTCCATTCCACATTTCCCTATCTGTATTCACTTCTGGCGGGAATATTCTTTCAACTTGAGTTGGTGACCCATTAAGACCATATCTTTTTTCATTTTGATCTTCAAAATCTTTTAAACTTATTATTCCAATTTCTTTATCCTTTATCTTAAGTTTCCTTCTATAAGATGGAAGCCTTGGCTGAAAAATATCCTTTTCTACAGTTATTAAACATGGAAATTTAATTTCTACAATTTCAATCGTGTTAGGCATATCCATTTCTACTACTATGGATTTATCTTTAACTTCAACTATTTTTCTTACATTTGCTACGTGCGGCATTCCCAAATATTCAGCCATTTCTGGTCCAACTTGAGCTGTATCACCATCTGTTGTCTGCTTTCCACAAATTATGAGATCCGTATTCCCCATTCTTCGCACTCCTTGAGAAATTGTATATGAAGTTGCTAAAACATCTGCACCTGCAAATTTTCTATCTGATAAAAGCATTCCATCCTGAGCACCCATTGTGAAGGCTTCCTTGATAACCTCCTTAGCTTGTGGAGGTCCCATACTTATAACCTTTATGATTCCTTTAACCTGCTCATTAATTTTCAAAGCAGTTTCAATGGCATATAAATCATAAGGATTCATTTTTGAATCTACTCCATCTCTTTTCAATACTCCTGTTACAGGATCAACTTCAACTTTAGTTGCTCCTGGTACCTGTTTAATACATATCAATATATCCATATAATTTTCCTCCTAAATTTATATTAAATATTTAATTAATTATTTAACTACTACAGAAACTCCATCTGGTATGACTACAACCTTTGCAGCTTCACCCTTTAACTTATATGCTCTCTTTAAAGCTTCTTCAAGAGTATATGCACATTCCATATGCATGTTTTTAATGATTTCAGTATCACACATATCTGTTACCATAATCACTTTATTTTTGCTTAATATTCTTGCTAAAATTTGAAATTCCCATTGGTCTGGTTTGGTTTTATCCTTGGAAACTTGAAGTACTTTATTCAATACCTCTATTGGATTTCTAGCCTCTACCATGTTTCTATAGAAGGATTCTCCTCCATGTCCATCATTGCAGGCTGATACCATTATTATTACAGAACCCTCTTTACAGCAGGCTTCAGCAGCTGTCATTCCTTTAACTGATTGATAAATGTTCTGATCAAGAGGATATCCTCCATTAGAGCTAATAACTATATCCCCCTTAACACTACTAATACTTGAAAGTTCTGAAACAAATTTACATCCTTCTTCATGTGCAAATTTACTATGTCCACTAACAGCATGTATAATTTTTTTATCCTTATCTATAACCACATTCAATATAAATGCCAAACCAGCTTTTTCAGCTGCAAAGAGCATATCTTCATGTATAGGATTATTGCCAAGTATTCCTGTTCTTGCATGACCATTTCCTATAAATTCTGAATTATGATTCCACATTATAGTGCCAGCACTTGCAATTCCAGGAAGAATGCTTTTTCTTCCTCCAGAAAAACCTGCAAAAAAATGTGGTTCTATAAAACCTTCAGATATTAAAAGCTCTGCTTCAACCGCCAGCTTATTTATCCATAACTCCCCGCCAGATGGAAGAATTCCTACAAAAGCTTGCTCTTCTTTCTTTTCAGAATAATGATTTATTAACTGTTCATTATTGACAATTTCTTCTCCAAATTTATCAATCATTTCTTCTCTAGTTGTAGGTCTGTGAAAACCTGTTGCAATAAGAATTTTTATATCTATATCTGGATTTACATTTCTAATTCTTCTAAGTAGTATTGGCAAAGTTATTTTACTTGGAACAGGCCTTGTATGATCACTAGTTATAATAACCATATTGTTTTTACCTTTTACTAGTTCCTCTAAGCCCTTGCTTTCAATAGGATTGTCCAGTGCTTTTTCAACAATTTCTTCTTGTGTAAGTCCAAGATTGTAATTATGCGCCTTAGATTCAAGCACAGCTTCAAGATTTTTATCAGAAATATTTGCTTCCAAAAAACTTTTATTATAAGGTATTTTTATCATCGTCATGTTATTTCCCCCTTTAATATTTAAGCTATATTATATAAAATCCAACATAAACTATAGCTCCTAAAACTATTAAATTCATGTTATTGGTATATACTGATAAGTTATAATTAACAATTTGTCCTATTATAAAAAGGCAATCAGGGCTGCAACTTGAATAATGTTAGTAATAGCGAATATAGCATGTATTTTCCAAACTGAAATTGCAAGTAAAATTGCACCAATAAGGTGTCAGATACTGATTTATACCTAGAACTTTCAATGCTCCTTTGGAAATCATAAGTTTTACAATATGTATCACTGTAACAACGAATAGTAAATACGTATTTATTCTTTCTATCTATTTATACTTTGGTAAGGTGGTCTGACCAATCTTTGTTAAAATAATACTATCATAATTATTGGAAAATTACTACATTAGTTATTATATTAACAAATTAAAATATAATAATTAATATATTTAAATTTTATATGTATTAATTATGTATTTCATTTAAAATATAGTTGATATTTTAAATGAAAAAAAAATTAAAAAAATATTCTTGTTAATCCATTAACAATATATTGTATAAATTAATATAAATTACATCTTAAACATTTATGTATGGAAATAATATTTTCAGTTCTACTTTTATTAACGTTTCAGAACATAAATAATATATAGTGTTAAAAATATTTACAGACCTGCAAATAATAAAAAACTGCTTCAAAATAAATTTTAGCACAATAGATTGAGTTTTTAATATCGAAAATCAATCTATTATGCTATTTCTTATTTTGAGACAGATTCTTTTATATTGAGTATATTCAAAAATTCAACGATTGACATGCTTTATTCACAAATATAATCCTCTATAAATTTTAAATGTTCCATCATTGCTTTCTGAGATGATTCAACATCCCTATTTTTCATTGCATTATATAGCATCTCATGCTGTTCATTTAGTTTTGCTCTATTATCCTCAAAAGCTAATATCTTTTCCCTAGAATCCTTAATAAATTCATCCATCAATTGTGATGTTACCTCTAGTACATTTATAATAAGCAAGTTTTTTGATGCTTTTGCTATGGTAAAATGAAACTTCTTATCAAGAATTGAACTCTTCTTCTCATCATTACATGCTTTGAGTTCATATAGTAATTCCTCAAGAGTCTTAATATCTTCATCAGTAATTCTCTTTGCTGCAAGAGCTACAGCCTCACTTTCAAGCATTTTTCTAAATTCAAGAATTTCAAGATGCGTTCCATTTTCAAGCATAAACATAATAGACATCGGCTCGAAAAGGCTGTTCTCAAAATTTTCTTTTATATAATTTCCCGCCCCCTGCCTGCTTTCTATCAATCCAATTATATCAAGTGCTCTTAAAGCTTCACGTACAGATGCCCTACTAACTTGAAGCTGTTCTGCTAAATCTCTTTCAGTAGGAAGTTTATCCCCTTTTTTTAAGGTACCATCTAATATCATCTTTTTTATTTGCTCAATCGCCTGTTCATAAACCTTTGTATTTTTAATTGGTGTAAACATTCTAATTCCTATCCTCCAACTGTACTTTTGGTATTTATTTATCGCTTTCAAATATTTAAGTTCTCCTAAGCACTCTATCATGATTGATTATACACTATCTTACACGCAGTATTAAAATAATAATTAACAAATTTATATTCCATAAAAAAATTAATGTTTTAATTTTTTCTTTATTTTCATATTTGTTCTATAACTTATATATATTACTTAAATTATAACATATTCAATTAACTAGTATACTATGTTAATTATATTACTACTATCCTCAGTATTGTGACATCCATATTCTAATATTTATATAACATATTATTTCAGCAAATGTTTATGTAATGAATATTGGATAATGTGGCTTACCATTTTTTAAATGAATTCCAAAAATTCCTTTATCAATTATATTTTTATGCTCCAAATAATAATTATCTTACTTATTCATATAAGCTTTTACTTCATCTGATTTCGCGCCATGGTATTTTCCTTTAGTATTCCAATAATCAACAGCATCTTGATGTCTTGTAATTCCATCAAACTGTTGTTCAGTATAAGTTATCCTATTATGAACTTCTTCCTTGCTATCTAAAACATTTCCGAAGGCATCATGATAATATTCGTTTTTGACTCGCTGATTCTTGTTAGTAATATTGTACTATTTGTTCATCTACAGCATAATAATATCGATTAAATTTAGCTTCTGCTTCTAAACTTAAATCACCATCTAATTCTGCAATATCGGCTTAAGCTAAAATATTATCATTATAGAATCGAATTTATAATGTGTCTTGAATGCATTTTAAACTGTTGCTGATTTTATACTATCATTTTTGTCTAAATCTTAAATAGGCTATTACGCAACTAACAATTTAGTTGCGTAATAGCCCCTTTGACATTAAACTTATTTCTATCTATTAATAAACTACCTTGGTTTAATAATTAGCATTTCAAACTTAAGTGTAATATTTAATCAAAATCAATTACCGAAGGCTTTATAGAACTAATTAGTTCTTCTAAATTATTAGCCATAATTTTATATGCTCCTTTATCATGGTTTTCAATTTTAATTTTTCCAGTACTGTTTTCCATAACAATCAAATATCCTCGTTCTTCTTCTGCACCAATTGGTATATATGCTAACTCATTATTATGTGCTTGTTTATATCCTTCAACCTTTTTAATAAAACTAATAAGTTCATTCCCTGGTATTACCGGTTCAAGATTTATATTTTTCTTTTTTATACTTCCTTCTAAACTTAAAAACCAATATGAATTATAATATTCTTTAATATCTTCATTAAATTTTATTTCAAATAATTCTTCCAACTTTTCAAAATTATCCACTTCATTTTTTTCTATCGGTTTCCATCTACACCAGCCCTCTTCATCACATTCACCTATATAAATAGCGTCATCAGCTATTGATCTTTTCGGCCTCATTGGTAATCCTTGTTTTGTTTTGCTATATTCTTGTATCATTTCTTTAAAATATTTGTCTAAAGCTGTTTTTACACTCATTCTATTATAAGCTCCTTTTTATTTTATTCTTTTCCAGTTTTTTGTTCTTACTGTACTATTTTTTAACTTCTCTGCTTCATCAGCAAATAGTCCATCTACGGTATGATCCGTTAAAATACCGATCTCTTTCTCTACATTGTGTATTCCACCATATCCTGGATGTAAAGTATCTGGTATAGGCATTGCTTGACCTCCTCCACCTATATGATGATGTCTAATTACTTCATCTAAATTATCAGCATATTGTGGGAAATGTTCTATAAATTTTTCATCCACAATAGGGATACTTCCTTTTTTTATTAAGCTAGTATTTTTCTTACCGAAAATTTCTGGATGTTTAGACTGCAATTCCTTGAAGAAAAATTTAGAATCTCTCTTCCATCCTTGCGAATTACTATTCTTCTTGTTCTTGCCCACATATGGCATTTCTACAATATACTTTGGATCTGCTAAATATTTGGGATCCACTCCACCAAGATCAATTCCCCTATAATTTCTTATCTTTGATTCATAATCTACATTTCCGTTATTGAGACTTTCCCAATGTTCTCTATATCTTTTTCCATCCTCATGAGACATTTCTCCAAAAGCACTTGCCTTTGTTTCACAACTATATCCACTAGGATCATAATACCTAACAGCATTATTTCCACAATAAGCATAAAGATTTAATCCATCGCCTCTATAAATATCCTCCTGAGTAAACCTACCTATAACAGGATTATAGAATCTAGCCCTTAAATAATACTGTCCTGTAATTCCATCAAACTGTTGCCCAGTATAGGTTATCCTATTATGAACTTCTTCCTTGCTATCTAAAACATTTCCGAAGGCATCATGATAATATTCGTTTTTAACTCGCTGATTCGTGTCACTAATAAATATTGTACTACCTTGCTCATCCACAGTATAGTAATATCTATTTAAGTTAGCTTCTGAACCTTCACCAAATTCTGAAATATCAGCTGCAACAACCTCATACCCTCTAGCAAATCTAGAAATTACTTTAAAATCTTTGTCTGTTTCAACTAAAACATTCTCCTTATGGAAAATAAATTTAGTTAATTTTTCATTTTCTTCAATTTCAGCTCTTAAGCCTTCAGTATCATATCTACTTACTAAAGTGTTTCCGTCTTTAGTTATAGCCTTTACTTGTTGGTTAAGAGTATTATATTCAAAGATATTATTTCCAGTTGTTGTTTCTTCTTTTATTGTATTTCCTTGTTTATCATATGTAAAGTAATTAATTCCAGAATCTCTGTGTAACTCTTTTAATTGGTTCTTTACATTGTACATATACTTTTCAGTAATATCATTTGTAGTATTAGTTAACCTATTGCCTACTTTATCATAAGTAAAGCTTTCGCATCGATTATCATAGCTTGCTTCTTTTAACCTATTCATGGAGTCATAACTATAGAAATTCTTCTGCTTTGAGCTTACCTTTTGAAGTCTATTTCCATTTAAGTCATAAGCATAATCATAATCTACTAATACTTCACCTGTTGATGATATTGTAACTAAACTTTTAATATTTCCATCACCATCATAAGTATAATCCGTCTTCAGGCCATTTCCTACTGTTACTGATTTTATATTATCATTCTTATAATAATCATAAATTGCAATATTAATTTGATTATCATCTTGAATCAAATTAACTCTGTCAGTATCATCATAGCTATAAATACTGCTCTTTCCTGTTATGTCTTTTATACTTTTAATATTATTATTTTTGTCATAAGTATATGTTAAAAGTGCTCTTCCTGATGCACTCTTAGACTCAAGCATTCCTTCAATATTATAAGAGTACTCATATTGCATATTTCCTGTATATGCATTTTTCAAAGTCCCATCTGGGTTATATTTAAATCTTTGATCTATTACATTTAGCTTATTCTTATTGAAATTTTCTTCTTTTTCTATTTTTTGATTTTGTTGTTCTAATTCTTGCTTTTCTTGTAATTCTTTTTTCGGCAAATTGCAATAACAAATTGAACTAATTTCTATTTATGACTTAAACACTTGTATTTTCTTAAACTGCATAAATTTTATCTAAGTGTGCTTCAAATAACTCTTCAGGAGTCTTATAGTTAAGTATT
>NZ_LZZM01000104.1 GCF_002006345.1 Clostridium puniceum | reverse complement strand
AAATTATTTTTATTTTCAAATATGTGTTATACTAAATGTGATTATTTGATTATGCCATTTGGATTGCTCTGCAGCATCCTTGTGGCTTTTTACTTTCTATTGAGCTCTTCATTACAGATAAAGATGTTTTTATGATTTTGCAAACTGTGGATTCACTTACCTTTAATTTCTCACCGGCTTCTTTGTAAGTTAAGCCTCGATAATAAATTAAATTTATAACTTTTCTACTTCTTTCATCTAATGATTCTAAAGCCCGATCCACCATTACTTTTATAAGTAATTCATCTTCAAAGCTTATAGCTCCTATAATTCTTTCTGATAAATCATTATCCTCATAGTTTAGTGATATAATCACAGATCCATATGCTGCACCTTTTTTCTCATTGAATCTTTTATCGCTAGTAATGTAATCACAAACTGACCACCTTATTTTTCTTGACGCCCAAGTCTTAAAACACGTTCCTTTATCATCTCTATAAGTGTCTCTAGCCTTAATTAACCCAATGCATGCAGCCGAATATAATTCATCAAATGTATACTTATACCGCATCTTTTTACGATATGTTAAAGCAGCTATTTTAGCTTCGCACAAGTATTCTTCCAAATTAATCAATTCTCTCCCTCCATTTCTTAATATTTTATTATGATTCAATCCACATATTTGGTATGTGTTGCCTTGGTTAAACTTTTTATTCTCAATATATGGTAGAATTATACAAAAGGGGTGTGCTAATTTATGTCTTCAAATAAAAATATTGTTTTTTCTGATGCTGAGTTAACAGCAATCTATTCTATGGTTGCCTATGAAATAGATGATCTTAATCGGGAATTAAATGATCCTTCTATTTCAGCAGATAAAAAGAAACATCTAAATTCATCCATTAAAACTTGTAAAAAAATTAAATCTAAGTTAGAAAAGCATGGTAAATTTACTTTTATTGATGATTAGATTTTCTTTTTATAGAATGATATATTGAAACTTCATCAGTGTAGTTATTTTTTGAAATAACTTTTCTTGTTTTTAGCTGTTCTTGAATTGGTACTTTGGGAGCAGCTCCTTTATCATTTAATTCAAACAATCTAATGTTTTCGTTTAGTTCTTCAAGCTCTTCTTCTTTTAAGGCTATCTGTCTATCCCCAAACCAAATCAAAAATAGCGATTTATTGTCTAAAGTTTCTGTTTTCTGAATTACTATTTGCAAATTTAATTTCTCCTTTTCTTATTTCTCTTTTTGGATTCTTGAATCATGTATGATTTTTGATTTTAATAGTATTGTTATTTGGTCAAATTGGCATAGGTATATCCTATGTTTAACCAAAACTTCTTGTAATTCATTAATAACTGGTTCAAAGT
>NZ_LZZM01000103.1 GCF_002006345.1 Clostridium puniceum | reverse complement strand
ATATATTTACAAAGCTGCCGCAAGCGGTACGCCGATAGAAGAAATTTTTGAGTCATTAAAAATAGCCTAAGAATCTGTTTTTTTTATTCAACTGTAAAATTATTCAAGTAAAAATGCACTATTATAGTATAAAAATTTTTATTTGAATCTCATTTTGAGCTTCCCAAAATTTTTTTCAATGTCTCTATAAATATTTCTCCTAAATAATATCCTTATCACTTTATAAAATGGTATTGTATTTCATATATAATATTAATTTTAACAAATGAGAAATTATCTACTTTATATCAATTATTATCATTTGCATTTAAATATACTTTAACTTTATATTTTCCGTTAGTCACATTTATATCTGAAATAGTAATTTCTATCAATCCACTAATGCTTCTACTTTATTCAATGATCTTTTGCTAACAACCGAAGTTTTTAGCAAAAATTTGACATGTACTTTGTCTACAACTACTTTTAACTCAAGCTTTTAATGTATATGTTCATTAGTAAGTCCTGTTATATTTTAATACATACTATCTTTATAAGTTGTTATATAAGATTGCTACATACAAAAGTTTATTGAATGTGCTCCTGAAGCATTACTATTAGGACTTATGTTTAATAAATTAGTCTAATTAGTTCATACTGTGAAGGTGTTCGATGTAACTCTATCTGCTTCGAAATTTGGATTTAATATATAATTACTTCAATAACCTACACAAAAAAATCATTATTAGGTCTATCACATGTATCAAAAAGCTCTCTATCACCTGTATTCACACTATATTATGTAATAAAATATATACTTCTTTGTGTTACTATCATAAACTATACCTACACATCCAACCAATTTGTAGCTCTATTATCATCTAATTATTCCAAAATAAATACATTATTTCCAAACTTCCAATTAGCCAAATCTTTGGAAGAATAACAGGTCACCGCATTTTAAATAATTTATTGCAAAATAAAAAAAGATAGCTATAATAACTATCTTTTTTGTTTACCTCGCAACGTCCTACTCTGCCACACAGTCACCCGTGCAGTACCATCGGCGCTATAGACCTTAACTGTCCTGTTCGGAATGGGAAGGAGTGTTACCTCTATGCCATCATCACAAGATATTAGTTTTTCTCAAATCTATGATTGATCGAAAAACTTATATAAATCACGCTAGTGATTTATATTTCTTTGAAAGATTATTCTTTCAAAATTGCACATAACTTTCAATGTATACTTACAACTTGATTATATATTGGTCAAGCCCTCGACCTATTAGTATCAGTCAGCTAAATATGTTACCATACTTACACCTCTGACCTATCAACCTTGTAGTCTTCAAGGGGTCTTACTAGCTTATGCTA
>NZ_LZZM01000102.1 GCF_002006345.1 Clostridium puniceum | reverse complement strand
TTTTACTATACTTAACATAAGACGCTGTGGATTAGTTTTTTCACCTATAGCTAGACTATTTCAACTGAGGATATAACCACAGCTTTATGCTTATTTGTTAATTAGTTAGATAACGCATGACGTTTTATATAGAGCAAGGATACATTTAGCATGAAGCTACGTGGAGCATAGCGGACTAAATTAAAAAAGGAGCTGTTCTTATGATTTATATTGGCATTGATGTAGCTAAAGCTAAACACGATTGCTGCATTATTGATTCGGATGGTGTTATTATTAATGATTCTTTACGTATATCCAATTCACGTGAAGGCTTTGAATTACTTTATTCTTCAATACTTTCCGTCCTACCTGACAAGGATATTTCTAACGTAAAAATAGGACTTGAATCAACAGGTCATTATAGCACTAATCTCCAAAACTATTTGTATGCTAAAGGCTTTCACCTATCCATTCTCAATCCTTTAGCTACAAATCTTTTCCGTAAAGCTCAAACCCTTAGGAAAACTAAAACCGATAAAACGGATGCACTAGTTATTGCTAAAATGCTTTTCTCTGATGATACAAAATCCTATTCACCTGTATCATATCAGATTCAAGAGCTAAAGTCACTAACTAGACATAGATATCGCTTAATTGGTTATAGATCTAGGCTTAAATTATCAATTACGAGGCTTATAGATATAATTTTTCCCGAATTACCCAAGTATGTTTGGTCTATTCATCAAGTCTCTGTTTATGCTCTCCTCTCGGAGTTACCGAACCCGAAGGAAATATCCAATTGTCATCTAACTAAATTGACAAACCTTCTGGCTAAATCCACTAAAGGGAAATATGGTAGAGCAAAAGCTATTGAAATAAAGGAAGCGGCTAGCAATTCTATTGGCACTAGCACACGTTCTTTATCCTTTGAACTTCAGCAAACTATTAGGTTAATTCAATCTGTTCAAACTGAAATTGATGCTTTAGATAAGCAAATAAAGGACGTTGTTATAGAGATAGACTCTCCTTTAATGAGTATTCCTGGAATCTCTTATACACTAGCCTCAATAATTCTAGCTGAAATTGGAGATATAGATAGATTCACTGATTCAGCAAAGCTTTTAGCTTTTTCGGGACTTGATCCATCAACATATCAATCCGGAAAATATAATGCTACACATACACCTATGGTTAAACGTGGTTCTACATACTTACGTTGGGCTATATTAACAGCATCTAGAACTGTTTCTATGCGCGATTCCACTTTTGGGGATTATCTTGCAAAGAAACAAAGTGAAGGCAAGCATTATTATATTGCTATGAGCCATGTAGCCAAAAAACTAATACGTGTTATTTTTTATCTTTTAAAAACCAATACCTCATTTGTTCCACAAATGTAATTCCTTAAATTTCCAAG
>NZ_LZZM01000101.1 GCF_002006345.1 Clostridium puniceum | reverse complement strand
CAACATAGTTTTTATTACTATGTATACATTAATTTTAGGGCGAAAAAATAAGGTAAACCATAAATTATAGTTTACCCATTTGACTTTAATTTGTATTAATAGTAATATGAATTTAAGATATTTTCTAAGGTTCAACTTTTAATATCTTAATGAGATAGTTTTAATTAGCTATCTCTTTTATTTGCTCATGTTATTTTTAATGATTAATAAATCGCTTTTTACTTCTATCAAATCACTTTTAATAGAATTGGTTTCCGTTTGAACTGCTTTAAATTCTTGAACCGATGTATTAAAGCTATCTATAGCTGATTGAAATAACTTCTTATCTTCCTTGTTTTCTTTTTTTAAAGAAGATATTTGTTCTCTGGTGTCATCTCTATTTTCTTTATCCTTTTTATTAATATACCTCCATAAGTATACACAAGCAACAGTTCCGAATCCTAGTGTTGGTATCATAGATAATAATTGTATTTCCATTATGTAAACCTCCTTTTATATATAAAGAATGTGATAAAGAGAAATTCCCCTTACCACATTTTTGTTATGCTGACCTTGTACTTATTATTTGTGTTGAAATTACTGTTCCATTAGCAGAATCTTTTACAGTTAATACAAAACTTTTAGGTGCTGTTATTGTTAAATTACGAACTTGAATTGTATTTCCAGTTTTCTTAACAACACTAATAGAATTACTATTTACTAATAAAGTTCCTGTTGCATCTAAAGTAAATAATACATCTAATGTATTATCAACGACTGAATCAATAGTTTTGGTATATGTCAAAGTTGCCCCTTCTTTTACCCTATAACTATATCCATTACTACTTGTTGAACTATAAGAAATAACAGGGTCTATAGGTTTTGCATTAATTATCAATGATAGAGTTGCAATAGTATTGTTATAATTTACAGTTATATTGCACGTGCCTGTTTTAACTCCATTCACCAAACCTTTATCATCTATAGTGGCAATAGTATTATCCGAACTCAAATAAGTTAATGTCGGATTTGTTACTACAGTTCCATTGTCCTTACAAGTAGCTGATATTTGATAAGTTCCACCTTCCACAAGAGTTTCACTATTTGAACTTAAAACAATTTCGTATACATGAGGATTATATACATCTTTTTGTTTACCAGTTACATAGAATAAATCATTTTTAGTAGTATCTATAGATAGAACTGTATATACTATACCATCCCAAACTATTTCATGATTTAAAGATACTTTATTCCCAAGTGTGGGAATTATGAAATTATACTGATCATATGCTCCTTGTATTCCCTCTGTACTTACAATATTAATTTTGTTTCTATCTACAATACCTTGAACTTTTTTATTATTATAATTTAATAATATCAACTCTTTAGTTTCTCTGAAAGTTCCTACATTATATATAG
>NZ_LZZM01000100.1 GCF_002006345.1 Clostridium puniceum | reverse complement strand
ATCTATTTCTGGAAGTTCTTTTCTATCCACTTTTCCATTTACTGTTACTGGTAATTCTTCTATCTGCATTATATAGTTAGGTATCATATACGATGGCAGCTCATTAGAAAGCTCTTCTTTTATGGATGAAGCTGCTATTTCTGCTTCTGCAGTTATATATGCAGCAAGATATACATCCCCACTATCACTGCTTCTATCAACTACAACTGCTTCTTTTATGCCTTCTAATTTTAGAAGCTGATTTTCTATTTCTCCTAGTTCTACCCTAAAACCTCTTACTTTTACCTGATTGTCTATTCTTCCAACAAACTCTATATTTCCATCAGGCAGCCATCTTGCTAAGTCTCCTGTTCTATACATCTTAGCATCTTGCTCAAATGGATTGGCTGCAAATTTTTCTGCTGTTAATTCTTCTCTGTTTAAGTAACCTCTCGCTAAACCATTTCCTGCTAAACATAATTCTCCAATTGTTCCTATTGGCATTAAGAAATTATTTTTATCCAAAATATATGCTTTTGTACCTGTTCTAGGTCTTCCTATCGGAACTGACTCTTCAGTAATATTCTGCATATTTCTGTATACAGTACTAGCTACACTATTTTCTGTTGGACCATATTCATTTACCAACTCTATTTTTTCATTTTTACTTCTACTTAATTGTATTAGCTTTTTACTTGTTTTATCTCCTGCTAAAGTAACTACTCGTAAACTTTGTAAATCTTCAGCCTGTGAACATTCTAATATAGCTCCATATAATATAGGTACACATATAAAATGAGTTATTTTATTTTGAGTTATACACCTTCTTATTGCAAAAGCATCCTTACTTTCTTCTGACTTAATTAATACTGCAGCTGCTCCTGATATAATAGTTGTAAAGAAATTCGTAACAAAACCATCAAAAGCATATGAGAATAAAACTAATACATTATCTTTTTCATCTAATTTATATTCTTCTTTTCTCCATAACAGTGTTCCTGCTGCACTTCTATGTTCTATCATTACTCCTTTTGGTTTTCCTGTTGTTCCTGAAGTATATATAACATACGCTAAATTATATGGACTACTTGCTTTTTCTATATTTATGCTTTCTTTCTCATACAATGCGGTATCTTCTACATCTATGATTTCTATATTTATGCTGTTCCAGTCATAATTTATAGCTTCTAATACTTTATTTTGAGTTAATAGTATTTCTGCTTTGCTGTCTTCAAGCATATATTTTATTCTGTCAATTGGATATTCCGGATCTATTGGTAAATATGCTCCACCTGCTTTTAATATTCCCATGATTCCTATAATCATTTCTATAGATCTATCCATTATTATTCCAACAATTTTTTCTTCTCTTACACCTTTTTCTCTTAAGGCTCTTCCTAAAGAATTTGACTTTTCATTTAATTCTCTATAAGTTAACTTTTGAC
>NZ_LZZM01000099.1 GCF_002006345.1 Clostridium puniceum | reverse complement strand
CTGCCTTAATATTTCTCATAGCGTTTCTTTCTCTTTTACCATTAGCTTCAATTTCGAGTAATCTTACTAAAAATTCTCGATGACCAATCTTATTTTCGATAGCGTATGCTATTTCTGATTCGAAATTCAATTGCATATCTAAGAGTTTAAACTGTTTTAAAAGAGATACAATATGGTCTGGTGATGTATTAATCTTATCTTTCATACTTAAAATTGATCCTCCTCATAATAAGATAAATCCCGACTTGTTTCATTTATTGTAAGGAGTTCATCGTTAGAATTGATCCCTTTAACTATATCAAGGTATTTTGTCTTTAATATGTTTTTTATCTCTTTAATTTCATAAATATTCTGATCTATACAGTACTTTAAAATTAAATCTAACGAGTCGTTGTCATAAAGTTCCTTAAGCTTAATTATTTGTCTCATATGAAAGGTTGGTTGTTTTAAATGAGGTATGCAATTTTTATAAAAAATCTTACCGTTAGAAAATGTATTTTCAAATTGCCTTATTATTTCAGGAATGGATTTAGGAACTATATTATTTAACTCACCATAATGTTCATCGGTTGTAACCATTCTGCCTTTATCTTTAATAATTTCATGGATTGCAATTATATCTAAAGAAGAATTAAATACTTCTAGCTTATAACCTAAGGATATTCTAAAAGAAACTTTTTTACCGACATATTCAACTGGAACACTATATTTAACTGCATTTACAGATATATATGAATCTAAACTAACTTTTCTTTCTTTAAGATTTGCTATTATAAAAGGCTTACTTCTAATTGGAAGTAAATGTGGAAACTCTTCTGCAAAAAATTCGTTAGTTATTCGTAATGTTGTACTGTGTTTAGTTTTATTAGATTCTTCAATAAATATCTCAGCGGCCTCATTTAACTCAGTCATAGATTTAAAACTATTACCTTTTACAAACTGCTCTTCAATATACTTAAAAGGTCGCTCAACTTTTCCCTTTGTACGTGCCCTGTAAGGATTACAGGCATTAAGTGATATTCCAAGATAATGAGCTAATCTTAATGCACTAACATTAAAATTTACTTCATCCTCAACGGTATTTGAATCAACTAGTGCTTTAGGATTATCAATAAGCAATTCTTTTGTTGTACCACCAAATCTTTTGAATAACAAATGTATTGCTTCATAAATAGCTTCGCCGTCGCAAGACTTAGAAAATACAATAGCTTTCTTACGTGATGCTGATAAAATTAGTGAAAAGCAGTAAATGGGTATCTTCTCATCATCAATCTTCATTGAATAATGAGCCCAATCAAATTGAGCTTGATCTCCTAAAGGAGTTTCAATACGCTTTGTTGCTTTTAAGGGAATTGATAACTTCTCTTCCTTAAGTGTATTTAAATATCTATAAATTGGTGATATGCTACCTTCATAACCACGCTTTTTTAGTTCTCGGTAAATTCTAGTGCCAATAAAGTTATATTCAGGCTCAAGATACCATGTTCTAATTTCTTCAATATGAGAATCTATCTTAGTTTCATATTGTCTTTTTTTATATTGTGGTTCTTCATTGAGTTTAATTAATCTTTTAACAGTATTTCTTGAAATTTTTAATTCTCTAGCAATTTGTCTTATAGGCATCCCCCTTTCATGCATTCTTTTTACGGTTATCCAATCTTTCACGTCTTTCACCTATGTTTTTCCTCCTAACCTTCATTACAAAGGCTAGGATACTTTATGAACTTAGGTGGGTCAACTTTGCTCGTAAAAGGTGGGTCAGTTTTAATTGTAAATCAACACTTATACTAATTAGCATTGTTTAAAATCAAGTATTATCTACAGCTTTATTTACTTCTTTTTTATATTCTAACTCCTTTAATAAATTCGATAAGAATTCATTTAGTCTTTTCAATACAGCCATTCCATCTAATGATGTTTGATAAATTTCATCTATTAAGTCAAACTGTATCTGATTTGCATCATCACATGCCATTTGAGCATATTCATCTATATTTTCATAGTCTCCATTTAGTTGATATTCTTGAAATAATTCCTCAGTCTTATCTTGAACATCAAACCTTGAAAACACTTCGAGTTCCGAATCTACACCAAACCACTCTCTAATCTCTTCACAGATTCTTAAATCCAACTCTCCAAAAATATCTTCATATATCTCAGAATCATTTAAATCTGAAATAACTTCTTCTATTTCATAAGAAAATGATTCTATTTTTTCCACAAGAATAGGTGACAAATCAGCATTAAATCTTCTATATACATCACCTTTATATCTATGTGGATGTCCTGAATCTTCAAAAAAGCTCCAATAATAGTCTTCATAATAAATTTCTGCTTGGGTTAATAGATTTGTTATCATTACAAATATTTTTGTATATTCACTTGAATAGTATGGAATTGCTTCATCAATCTGCATCTGTACAAAAACACTATTTATTTCATTAACAATACGTTCATCTTTTATTAATACTCCACATTCATTATTATTTTTACTCTCATCTGAGAAATTTGCTGATCCTATATATGCCATTGTATTTGTCATAATTATTTTAGAATGATTACCAAAATTAAAGAATATCTTAATACTTGCATCATAAGTTTCAGGATTTAACTTTTCAATATAGTTATCTATTGTTTTTTTTGCTCTTCCTTTAGCATAAGTACTTGTATATTTTTCAAATCTACCTGGTATATTAGTCACTATAATTACATCCTTATTCTCTGAAAACTCTTCTAACTTATTAAGTAAAGTGTCACTCTCCTTGGAAATATTATAAGTAATTATTCTTACAAACTTAGCTGAATCCAAAGTTTCTAATACTTCTGAGTACCCAAACTCATCTCTTGTCATTACTAATTTTACATTTTCATTTATTATAATCTCATTTTTCATTGTTAATCAATTCTCTCCCTTTACTATTAATAGGTATAATTATTCATATTCTTATGCATTTAATTAAAATTATTAGCCTCCTTGATATAAATTAATTACATCTAATATTATAAATAGCGCATAGTTATACTTTAATCATCAAAGCAATCCATAAACGGTAAGGTCTTTTCACATACATATTTTATATCTAGAGGTAATATCTTTACATATTGATAATCCTTCAATTCAACTATCTCCTTAAAACATGGTATTTTACTACCTAACACAAATTTATTACTTTCATCTGCCCCATAAAATAACACATAATTTTTCTTGGATGAAAGACTGCTTTTATAAATTATTCCATCCAATCCCTTATCTCTAATATATTCAGCAAAAACTTGTGAAGGTATGTACTTTAATGTATCTTCATTATTTCCAATAGGTCTACTTATCTCCTTAGAAATTTTCTGTAAAACTAATGCATAGCAATCATACATTCCATCAAAGTTTTCATCAAAAATACTATGACAAAAATCATCTTTACTTAAATCAAATAAAAATAATTCCCTTTTAGGGACGAACTCTCCAATTAAAGCCTTATCACCTGTAATTGCTCTACATTCTGCTAGTGCGGTATTTATAGACTCAGCTAAATACATATATGATATTCCTTTAGGAGACAATCTATTTTCTTTGCAAAGACCAGAAGGTGCTGGTCCTAGAATCTCTCCATATTTATTTTTATCTCTTTCCGCCATATCTCGGACATTTATCCTTGCTCTATACATTGATTTATCTTTAAATGAAATTGTAAATTCTTTTATTAATTTATCAAATTTCTTAAGCATCTCATAATTTTGTTTGTTATTAAAGCGACCATAATATTTTACGTTTTCAGAAAATTGCTTCCAATTAAAACCCAAGTAAGAATTATATTCTTCATAATCACTATATTTACTACAAAACTCACCCAATACATCTATATCATTATCATATTCATGAAATATTTTTTCTGTAATTTCTTTAACTTTTTCCCATTCAAATCCGTTGAAAACTCCATAATCCTCCATTACCCCAGCTATTGATTCAGTTCGTAACATCCAATCCCTTTCTTTATGAAAATAAGCTCCTTTTTGTTCATCCCATCTTTCATTTTTTAAAATTCTAAATATACTTGTTATTTGTTTATACATATGTTCACCAAGTATTTTCATTTCAATCCACTTAGTATTTTTCCGCCCACATATAGGACATCTTTTTTCATATTTTAATTCTCCATTTTTTTTATAAATCTTTTAATTCCTTCATCTCGAAAGCATCCTTCACATACAACCTTATCCATTTCATAACTCTCCTACATCAACACTGATTAATTATTAAGTTTACTTCGATATAATATCAATACAAATTTTACTGTTAAATATTTTTAATAGCTTAAATACAATCATTTCTATTGATTTTCTCAATATAACATAAATTCTTCTAAGTATAATATTTGATTACTGTAAGATCCTTTATTTATTATCAGAACTCTGCTCGATTTTTTAACTTTTAATTCGCTTCCCATTATAGACATAATTTGCTTTATGAAAATTTAACATATATAACTTAATTTAGAATTATTATTTATTCATTAAT
Organism: Clostridium puniceum; assembly: GCF_002006345.1. Classification (GTDB taxonomy): domain Bacteria; phylum Bacillota; class Clostridia; order Clostridiales; family Clostridiaceae; genus Clostridium; species Clostridium puniceum. The sequence goes on along the minus strand of NZ_LZZM01000099.1, from coordinate 147,955 downwards.
TTTAATATTCTACAAAATTCTAAATATCCCTCTTCATTTCCCATAAATATACTAAATTGCATTTGTGTTCCTTCATAAATGTAAATTTGAAGAATTCTCTATTTTTGATGATGGAGATAAAATATAATATTCTTTATATCTTATAAAACACAAAAAGACTATGAATCTTCAAGCCTGACGACTCTTTCATAGTCTTTTTCTATTTCATAAACATAAAATACTATATATTTTAATTCTCTCTGTATATTAATAATTAAAAGTTTTCTTTATCTAAGAAGTTAAATAATCTACATAACCTAAACCTTCTCACATAATTAGAATTATGCAGAATATTATAAACATCTAACAATTTAATTCTAATGTCATGTTTTCAATATTTATATTAGCGTTAAGTATTTTTAATATATCTAAACCTATAAGTAAATCAATATCTATTCCATAGTCCATATCACCTATTGATAATGAAACATCTTTAATCACAATATCATTTAATTTTAACATTTCAAAATTCTTAACAAGAATTCTTTCGTAGCCACCTATTCCTTGGGCATTTTTTATCTTTTCATTTCCATCTAATAAAATATAATCAGCATTGATTAATGTCGTAGCAGAACCTGTATCTATTAAAACATTCTCTAAATGTAAATTTTGGCTATTAATTCTTAAATCTAGTGAACAAAACAATAAATAGTTTTGGTATCTTAATTTAATCATCTAATTAATCCAATCCTCTCATTTTCATAAACTAACAATTCTTCTTTTGTATTACCAAAACTTAATTCACGCGTTTTATCTTTTCTATGGAGCATACGATAACACTTAAAAGCATCATTAATGTCATCAAAAACTTCTATTATTGCTACGTCTTCAATAATTAATTTATTATTTTCTTCATGTTGTTTTAAACTATCAAATACAATCCATTTATTTGGATATGTTTTTCTTACTTCATTCCATAGCATAACTGAACATCTCCTTCTTTTTGTATTCTACCTTATTATAGCACATATATAAAAACTCTCCCCTATCAAATTTATATTATGTCCTTTAATCTTAACCAATCTTTAGCTTAATTAAGATGTGTATCTGCATTCCTAAATACAGCTGAACTTGAATGTTTTGAAATACGCGATTTTTTAAATTTTTCTCTAAACGCTATTCATTTTATATATTATTTATAACCATGAATTTTATATTTTAATAAATTCTGTTACTATAATAAACATCTCGTTCTAACCTTATTATTCAAATTTAAAATATATTAGCTAGGATATCATTTAAATTTGAACTTTTAATTTTTCTTTATACTCTTCATAATCCTCACTAAGTACATATTCAATAATCCAAACTTTTGGAATCATATATGTCAAAGAAATAAAATAATGCTTTACTCTATTTTCTTTCATTAATCTTCTTGCTGCCTGCTCAGATATTCCTCCAAGCATTTCTCTAAATGTTTTTATATTAACAACGTCCGGATAATCTTCAAAAAGTTTTTCATAATATTTTTCGTTTTTAATCATAACTTGCATCCTTTTATAAATTATTTGTCAATGGTAGGATGTTAGTTGATTTTATATTAGTTCTCTCCTAGTTCTCTCCAAAATTCAAATTTGATAACTTTTTTTGCTTTTTTCTTTTCACCACTGATACTCTCAATTTAGTTTTAAAATCCCTCTTAATCCTTGTAATACTGCCGGTTTAAGTTAACTTTATTTTCTTCTATTTTCTTTTATAATACTTTAACTTCTAGATATCTCAAGGGACTCAAAATCCTCTGGTAGTGATACCGTGCCGGTTCGAGTCCGGCTAGCGGCACCAATTTAAAATCTATAAGATTGCTTATTTTCGCAATTTTATAGATTTTTTGTTTTTAATATTTTTATTTTTCTTTCTCCACTAGATAAGATTGGGATGTTTCTTTCTGACATATGTGAAATTTTTAATTCATTAAGAGCATTATCCACACATTCTCTTGAAGATAACCATCCTTTATATTTCTTTTGCGAATATAATCTCATATTACAATCTTTCTAACTGAAAAATCAAATACATAAGAATAATCTTATCCTATATATCTAACTTTAATTACAATTTCGCTATTAGATAACCTTAAAGTATCAGTGTTATCTAATAAAATTCTACCACTTCTTTTAGGAACTATACCAAATAATGTTTTAATCAATGTTGATTTGCATTATCATTTAGTCCTATAATTCCTGTAATTTTATTATGCTCTGCTACAAGATTTACAGATTTAAGTATTTCTTTATGAGATATGTTTACATCTATTTTTTCAAATTCTATTCTCATTCTGTTTTCCCTCCATAACTCATTTTAGCTATTAGATATGGAATAATTATTGTATTGTCACTTGTTTTTGCTCCATTTCCCATTTTAATTTAAACATAAAAAGCTCCCCCAACTAAACTCACTGAGAGAACCCAAAATCAATAGTATAATATTTTAACTAAAAATGGTTGCAATAATATCTGTATATTTGTACTCTCTTCATGACTCGTAAAGGAATTGTACTGAATATATAAGCAGGTATCCTGACTTGGTTTCATAGTCTAGCCTGTGTTGCCTTCTCATTTTCCCAATGGCATATTAATACTCACTCTATGGCACTGTACGAGATTTTAACTCGTTTCCCTTTTAATCTAGTATAAAAAAATATACTAAACCCCACTATCCTAAATATTATGTTTTTATTAGTATATAATAATTGTTTTTTAATGTCTAAAGCAAACTATCGCATGTATTAAATATTTATTACAATAATAGGATATTTAGGAACTATTATTGTAATTTTCTATGTACAGTAATATAATTTATTTAAATGAAAATGCAAATTTGTTGCAACAAGAAGAAAATATATGAAAACAAAAGTAGATATAACAATTCAATTAATTTAAAGCATAGTCAAATACAGTGACTTCTATACAATTTCATTACGCACCTTGAAATTTTTCAAGCAGTGATATAAATGAACAACAAATTGATAATATATGGATTATCGAAAATCACATAAATAAAAATAAGTTAAATTACTTATCTAAAGAGATTTATAAATAATCTAACGAGTATTTAGAGGTGAAATATGAATATAAAAGTAGAAATAGTTATAGGATTTCTTAGCTCTGGAAAAACGAGCTTTATAAATTTTATGTTACAAGGCGAAGAATTACGAAATGAAATTATTGTAGTAATTCAAGATGAATTTGGACAATGTGAAATAGACTTTGACTTAAATAACCAAAAACAACAAAGTTCAATTATAGTAATAAAAAATGATTATGGTAATGAAATAGATGCAGATTATATAAAAAAAATTATAAGTAAATATATCCCCAACAGAATTTTTATTGAAGTAAATGGTATGAAAAATTCTACAAATATTATTAATATATTCAATGAAAAAAGTGTAAAAAAAATATGTAAGATTGATGACATAATAAGTATAATTGATGTAATAAAATTCCCTATGTATCTTAGAAATATGAAAAACATAGTCAATACTCATATTTTTAATAGTGACACCATCATTCTGACTAATATAAATGAGTTAGAAAAGAAGGAATTTTCAAGAATCCAAAAACAAATTAAAAATATTAATGAAACAGCTAATATGCTTAAATATACTTCTACACTAAATAATGACGGATCAAAAGAAGAAGAATATGTAGCGATAGAAAAACATAATTTATTTGTTTTTAAGACTTTATTATATATAACTCTTTCTATATTTATATTTACTTGCTTGATTACACTTACAACATTGAACATTAACATATATAGTGAATACTTAGATAAATTTAAAAAGTTTTATAATGTGTTTATAAGCATGCTAATTCAAGGGGTTCCTTTCATTCTTATTGGAAGCTTTGTATCAGCAATAATTCAAATTTGTATATCAAAAGATAAGCTTATAAAAATATTTCCAAAGAATATTTTTTTATCGTGTATAATTGCAGCCTTTGCAGGATTATTCTTCCCTATATGCGATTGTGGGACTATCCCTATTGTTAGAGCACTTACAAAAAAGAAAGTACCTATAGCTGCTGGAGTTACATTTATGTTAGCGGCACCAATAGTAAATCCAATAGCGATTATTTCAACTATATATGCTTTTCAGGGAATGAAATCTGTAGTTATTTATAGAATATTTGCAGGTATAATAATTGCAAGTTCCGTAGGTCTTATTATGCAGTTTTCCACAAAGAAAGATGAAGACATTTTAAAAAGTAATGAAGACATAGCTGAATGCAATTGTGGATTTTGTGATGATAACTATGAGGAGGATAAAAGCAAATTAGAGAAGGTAAAAGCTGTATTTATTCATACAGGAGATGAATTTTTCAATATAGGAAAATTTATGATTATAGGAACATTTCTATCTAGCATTTTTCAAACTACAGTATCATTAAATAATATGTATATTCCAAATGACAATAGAAGTTCACTTTTGATTATGATAGGATTAGCTTTTTTATTTTCAGTGTGTTCAACTTCAGATGCTTTTATTGCTAAAGGTTTTTTGAAGCAATTTTCAATAAACTCTGTAATGGGATTTTTAGTGGTTGGGCCTATGTTAGATGTTAAAAATACAATTATGCTTTTTGGAAGTTTTAAAAAGAAATTTGTATTAAAGTTAATATTTATTATTCTTGCAGTATCATTTGGAGTTTTGATTAATTTCAAGTTAGCTTAGAAATACTCAAAAACAGCATAATAATCTGGTTTGCACAAAATTTAGTATTTTTTGAATACTTTAAAATTGATTGAAAGAGGGAAAATATGAAAAAATTAAATATAGACATTTTTATAAAAATATTAATATTACTTCGTTTTTCAGCATTTTACTTCAAAATTATTATAAATAATGAAATAATTAGATATGTAAATCCCAAAATTATTCCATTTGCAATTTTAGGAATGATAGCAATGTTTATAATTGTGTTATTTTTAGTTAAAGAGCTTTTTAATAATAAAAAGAAAAAAGTTAAGTTTAAGAACTATGTAATTTTTATAATTCCATTAATTATGATATTTTTTATGGAAAGTAATAGTGCAAGTTCTACTACAATTAAAAGTAGTGATGCAAATGCAAGTTCTAATATTACACTAAATGACAATTTAAAAAATAATACTAATCAAGATAATAATTTAAAAAATAGTTCAACATTTGATTTATATGAAGGAAAAACTGAAAGTGATGGAAAAGGTGCAAGTGATAAAAAACAATTAGATATTAAAGAAAATGTTATAAATGTAAATTCTAAAAACTTTGTATTTTCACTTGATGAGATTTTATCTAATCCAGATAAATATGTAGGAACGGATATAGAAATAACAGGATTTGTATATAAAGATGAAAATATTAAAGAAAATGAATTTGTAATCGGAAGATTTATGATGGCGTGCTGTGCAGCAGATATGCAAATTGCAGGAATCAGGTGTGAGCACAGTAATCTAGAATCTTATAGTAATGACACTTGGATAAAAGTAAAAGGAAAAATTAAGAAAGATACTTATAACAGTACTGTAGATCCCATTATAGTAGTTGACCATATGGAAAAGGATCTTAATCCAGATACTTCATATGTATATCCATTTTAAAACCTATTAATCTGATGCTTAATCAAAAAATACCTACGGAATAAACTCTTCTTTCATGTTTCCAGTCTATAGGTATCAGTTTTAATCGTCTTAAAAAACAGTATTAAAAGAATCTCGTATCAAGACCACATAAAATATTTATTATTACAGCATTTAAATATTTATTTGTAAAAGCTTTAGTAATATTATCAAGTAGTTCAGCTCTTATTACTACGCCAACTTGAGATAACCATCCCTTCTCCTTATTCTATAATCTTCATATATAATATAATTATTTGCAAAACTCTAAAGACAAAACTTTAGTACAGATTAAATAACATTCCATTTTATGTCACATTTTCAAATATCTAATCATAAATTATACTAAAGTTAGTTGAAGGAAACTTTTTCAGAATAATATAATTTTTTGCTTACATGAAACTAGATTTTATAAATTATTTTAAAGTCTCATTATAACTTTTTCTATATAATTTCCTATATACAATATTTAGCCTAAGAGAAAAAATTAACTTAAGCAAAACAACATAAACAAAATACTTTTATTTGAAGGAGAAGATAATATGTTAAATCTTAATAATATTTCAGTTGGAAACTCCGTTAGAGTTGAAAATCTTTCAGCAACAGGAATACTAAGGGAGAGAATGCTTGCTCTTGGAATTACAAAAGGTGCAAAGGTTGAGGTAGTAAGAAAAGGACCTTTTGGTGATCCTACTATCTATAATATTCGTGGTGCTATGATAGCTCTTAGAAATGAAGAAGCTTCTTTAATATATGTTAATGAATTTTAGTTTCAAATCTATTCCAGATTTAAAAAATAGATATTACCTGTTTTTTATAGTAATAATATTTTAGGAGGCCATAATGGGGCTAACATTTGAATCAACCAAAAGTAATGCAATGATAGATATATTTAAAATAGAAAGAAAAGATGGTCAATATATAATTGCACTTGCTGGTAATCCTAATACAGGAAAAAGTACTGTATTTAATTCTCTCACAGGACTTCATCAGCATACTGGAAATTGGCCAGGCAAAACAGTAGTAAACGCCAGAGGAGAATTTACTCATAACAATAAAAGAAATACCTTGGTAGATCTTCCAGGAACTTATTCATTATTTACTTCATCTGTAGAAGAAGAAGTGGCGAGAGATTTTATTTGTTTTGGTAATTCAGATGCTGTAATAGTTGTTACTGATGCAACTTGCCTCGAAAGGAATTTGAACCTTGTTTATCAAGTTATGGAATTAACACAAAATGTAATACTATGTATTAACCTTATTGATGAAGCCAAAAAGAAAAATATAATAATAGATAGAAAAGGTATTGAAACAGAACTTAGAATTCCTGTAGTTTTATGTTCAGCTAGAAATGGGCAAGGTATAGAAGCACTAAAAGAAGAAGTATATAAAGTTACTACTGGACAAATTAAGCCAAAACCTAAAACTGTGATATACAATAATTATATAGAAGAAAAGATTAAATCTATTCAACCTATAATTGAAAAAAATATAAGAAATATTAACTCTAGATGGCTTGCTTTGAGAATTATTGATGGTGACAAAAAATTAATAGCTTCTATTTTTAGCAATATAAACGATAATTCATCAGAAGAAATAATGAATATTATAAAAGAATCTAATCTTCACGACAAAAAGAGAAATATAAGAGATGACATTTCTAAGGAGATTTATATAAAAGCGGAAGAAATAAAAAACAAATATGTAAAAGAATATAAAACAAAGCTAAATAGAGATAAAATAATTGATAATTACATTACATCTAAAATATTTGGAATTCCCCTAATGCTTTTGATTTTAGCGGCGATATTTTGGATTACAATAACTGGTGCAAATATACCATCTGAAATAATTGCTAATTTACTTTTCGCCTTTGAAGATAAACTTACTTTATGGTTTAACAACATGAATGCTCCAAGCTGGCTTCATGGAGTTCTTATACTTGGACTTTATAGGACTTTAGCATGGGTTATATCTGTAATGCTTCCTCCAATGGCAATATTCTTTCCTATATTCACAATACTTGAAGATTTGGGATATCTGCCAAGAGTAGCTTTTAATCTTGATCACTTATTTAAAAAGGCTTGTGCACATGGTAAACAATGTTTAACCATGTGTATGGGGTTTGGTTGTAATGCTGCTGGAATAATATCTTGTAGAATAATAGAATCCCCTAGAGAAAGACTTATAGCGATCCTAACAAATAATTTTGTTCCTTGTAATGGAAGATTTCCTACCCTAATAACTATAGCTACAGTTTTTCTAGTTGTAAAAGGTGGAAACGAATTTAGTTTTTTACCAGCCTTATTAATTACAGGCTTAGTTATTATAGGTATATCTGTGACCTTATTAGTATCATATGGATTATCTAAAACAATATTAAAGGGAGTTCCATCTACTTTTACTTTAGAATTACCTCCTTATAGGGTGCCTAAAATTAGACAAGTTTTATATACTTCAATAATTGATAGAACCATATTCGTACTTTGGAGAGCAGTTGTTGTAGCTGCTCCAGCTGGAGCAATAACTTGGATACTTGCTAATATATATATTGGTAATTTAAGTATTATTGGACATGTAGCTTCTTTTCTTAATACTTTTGCAAGTCTCATTGGTCTGGATGGATTTATATTAATGGCCTTTATACTAGGACTCCCTGCAAATGAGATTGTACTCCCAATACTCATGATGTGCTATTTATCAACAGGTTCAATGGTGGAATTTGATAGTATAGATTCTTTAAGACAAATATTATTGAATAATGGTTGGACTTATCTTACAGCACTAAATACTATGTTATTTAGCTTGCTACACTGGCCATGCGCTACAACTCTTTTAACAATAAAAAAAGAAACTGGAAGTTTAAAATGGACAGCAATTGCAGCACTACTTCCTACTTGTATTGCAATTTGTATCTGCTTCATAACAAGTACAATATTTAAAATATTAGGATTCGCTTAATTTTATTTTATAAAAGGCTGGAATTAAAAATTACCAGTCTTTTCACATTTATTAGTATAAAACTTTTAAAATACTTATACATTTATAAATTTTCTAGTATAATATGAATATATTAATTGTTATTTAATATTCATTTTCATTAAATTCCAGTATAGTATTACTTATAAGTCACAAGGAGGTAAAAATGAATAATGTTTTATTTGCTTTTGGATTAACTCTTTTTGCTGGTCTATGTACTGGCATAGGAAGCGCTATTGCCTTTTTTACAAAAAAAACAAACACTAAATTTTTATCCATAAGTCTCGGTTTTTCTGCTGGCGTAATGATTTATGTTTCTATGGTAGAAATATTCTTTAAAGCAAAAACTTCTCTTACAAATGAACTAGGACTAAAAATTGGTTCTTGGGTTACTGTAATTGCCTTTTTTGGAGGCATGCTTTTAATTGCACTTATTGATAAGCTAATCCCTAGCGGAGAAAACCCACATGATATGTATAAAATTGAAGATATGAATGATAACAATAGACATTTAGATAATAAACTACTAAGAATGGGAATATTTACTGCATTGGCTGTTGGAATTCACAATTTTCCAGAGGGTTTAGCAACCTTTATATCTGCATTACAGGAACCTTCTATAGCGATACCTATTGCTGTAGCTATAGCAATTCATAATATACCAGAAGGAATAGCCGTATCAGTACCTGTTTATTATGCTACTGGGGATAGAAAGAAGGCTTTCTTTTACTCCTTCTTATCGGGTTTATCGGAACCAATAGGTGCACTTGTAGGCTACTTAATATTAATGCCTTTCATCAACGATTTAATCTTCGGTATACTTTTTGCATCTGTAGCAGGAATAATGGTATTTATATCTCTTGATGAATTGTTACCTTCAGCACGAGAATATGGTGAACACCATCTTTCAATATACGGACTTGTAGCGGGAATGATAGTTATGGCAATAAGCTTATTATTATTTATATAACAATATAAATAATATCATTTTTAAGTAAATCTAATTAAGTACAGAATGCTTTTAAATTGCTCTGTACTTAATTAGTATTGTTCTTTACATATATGTGAATTCTCTTAGTTAGTATTTTTGATGAAATATATAAAACCATATTTAGTTTTAAACTATATGTTTTGGTGTGGATGATATAGAATTACTTATTCTGTTTTTTTCATCATAATAAATTTTTTCAGCTATTTCTTCAATTTTGTTGCTAATCCACATAAACGTAGTAGTTCCTTCTGAATAATCTGCTTCGGCATACATATCTATCCTATCATCCATTCTCAATTGTTCAACTTGTTTAAATGCTTTTTTATCTTCTTTCGGATAAATTGCAAAAGTTTTTCCTCCATTCTTTTTCACAACTGAAAAAGCTGGTATATCACTCGGCCCATCTGCTATATATATCATATTATTAAAGGATATTCTTCTTAAATCATTAGATATTTTTGTATTAACTTCAACATCTTCTCTTTTATTTACACCTTTATTTATTTCAAACAATGCTCTTGTTTTAGTTGTATTATCAATTGTGAAACCAATTTGGCTAATAATTTTCTCTTCACTTGCTTCTGATATTGCATCTTCAATGAATTCACATGCCCAAATACCATCAACAAAATTATTAACTGCAGATCCTTTAATAATTTGTGTAATTCCAGTACTTACAATGTAATGTTCAACTTTTATATCAAACTCTTTATATCTCGCATTATCTTCAATTAATTTCTTTGTTTTTTCAAATATTTCTGGAATGCCATTATAAAAGTTTAACTTTTTACCAAATTCTCTGAGTTTAGAATTATTTAATCCTTTAAATTTTCCTTGTTTTGTATATTTTATAAATTCATTGAGATATACCGTTTCTGGATTTACTTTTACACCTTGCTCCTTTTTATATTTTTCAGGTAAACTATTTACCTTATCCCAAAATTCCTTAGAATTTATGTTATATTCTTCAAAAATTGGATCTTGCATATAACCATTAACTAGTGTTTTGTCAAAATCCCAAATCACTGCAATTATATTTGACATGTACTTCATTCCCTTCCATATCAAAGTTATAATTTATGTAAACTTTAACTTTGTAAATTATAAATATTTATTTTTTTAATTCTTTCTCTATATTCATGTTATTAATAAGTTCTTTTAATTGTTGTATTGACTAATTATACTATGAAATTCTACAAAAATTTATCCTCTAGGCGCATACATAATTACAATAACACCAACCAGTGCTATTAATCCACCAATCAAGTCAAATTTATCAGGTATTACATTATCAACTTTCCATCCCCATAAAATTGATAAGACAATAAATATTCCTCCATAAGTTGCATATACTCTACCAAAATTAGCATTTGAAGGTTGTAATGTTGGAATTATACCATATAAAATTAAAACTATTGCTCCAGTAATTCCATACCAAAAATTTTTGTTATCACGCAACCATAACCATATAAGATATCCACCTCCAATTTCAAATACTCCTGCTAATATAAAGTAAAACATAGATTTTACAACTTCCATATATATTCCTCCTAATTTTATATAAACACATTATTTCATATTGTATTACAAGTATAACTTATATATGGATTATAGCATATTTTAATATTGATATTTTTTATACCATACTATTAAATTTTGAAACATCATAATTTCTTTACTAATTCATATTAAAAAATCTAAAGTTTCTACTGTAAGTGTGTTTTAATTATATATTCTCTATTATAGGTAGTTGCTACCATCAAAATATAATATACTAATTTTCCCTAAATTACATTTAAATAACATTATATTTTATATTTTAAATTTTTTAAATAAAACTTGACAAGAATACTTATATATATTATTATTTAATTGAGAATGATTTTCATAATTATATAGAGCTTTAATTTTTAATGCACTTATATTATGTAAATATATTAAAATTTAAATCTGAAAATATCACATTCTCATTAACTTAAATTAGTCCTTTGATATCATTTAAATTATGTTAAAAATTTTATGGAATATACTACAAAAACCATATTCATGGTATTCACACGCTATCATGAATATAGGTAATTAACCGCCATAATAACTTTTCAGTCCACACACGCTGAAAAGTTCAATCACTGAATACAAACGATTATTAATAACGCTCCTAAATTTAAAATATAAATATATTCCATAAAATTTATATAAATGAACTGTCCCATAGCTAATGTTTGTAGTTATGGGACAGTTCATTTTGATCTGTATATTACAAATTCTAATTACTACTTTCTTATTTAACTCTATATTTTTTCTATAAGTGGCCATAGTTTTTTCTTAATATATAACTCTTTAATAACAAAATTACATTTGACAATACTTTGGCATCAAAATATGTTACAAGAATATTTTTTAATACAAAATCAAATAATAACTTTATTATAAATTAAGGAGGATTTAATTATGAATCATTTAATAATTTTCGCACATCCAAATCAGAAAAGCTTTGGAAAAGGAATAGTAGATACTTTAGTTAAAGCATCTAAAGAAAAAAGAGCAAATGTAAACGTTAGAGACTTATATGAAATTAAATTTGATTCAATACTTAAACCAGATGATTTTGTGGCTTTTCAAAGTGGAAAAATACCAGAAGACATTGCTACTGAACAGGAACATATTAAATGGGCTGACATTATAACTTTTGTTTATCCAGTTTGGTGGGCTTCATTTCCTGCCATATTAAAAGGATATGTTGATAGAGTATTTTCGTATGGATTTGCTTATGAGTATGTAGATGGAGCTCCAAATGGTTTGTTAAAAGGCAAGAAAGCTTTATTATTCTCTACTACTGGTACACCAAATGAAATTTATTCTGCAAATGGAACTCATAATTCAATGAAACAAACTGTAGATCAAGGTATATTCAATTTTAGTGGTATAGAAGAAGTAAATCACACTTTCTTTGGCGCAGTCCCTTATGTTACTGATGAAATCCGTGAGGATTATTTAAAAGAAGTATCTAAGATAGTAAAAGAAATCTTATAATAATTACAAATGAGGTATCACTAATATTGTATATAAGTGATGCCTCTTTTTATATCAGCTTTTTATGTGTAAATTGATTAATTTTATATTCCCTTTCTATACAAAAGCAGTATTTCATATCATAGGCCACTACTCTTTGTAACAGGCTATTTTTAATAAACATCTATCGTTTAGTTACATTTTTCTTTTCCTTCTATAATCACTTAATTTTCGATTATAAATTTATTAAAATCTTATATTTTTCTATTATAAGATAGAAAATATCGTAATATAAAGTTATTTCATCGCAAACAACTTTTAAATCAAGTGACTTATTTGTTAAAATATATATGTAAATCAATAATAATGCATATTTTCGAAATATATATTATTAACATTTACTATGTATATTTATAATATGGTAGATATACGAAATTATATAGATAATTTATATATATTTTGTACTTTTCTAAATTGAAAGGAGGTCTATTTGTAATTTAATTTGCAAAAATATATGAGATTTATTATATACACAAATAATTTTAGGGGGATGAGATAATGATTACTCGAAAAAATTTATTAATTTTAGCAATTGCTTTTTCTGCAGTTACTCTTTTTAAAGGAGGGGCTGCTTCAGCCTCTACTGCTTACACAGGAATTCGTAATGCAACATCGCAAGAGATTGTTGATGATATGAAAATCGGATGGAATTTAGGAAATACGCTTGATGCCCATGGGTATATTGGAGCTGAACCATTATTATCTGAAACTTATTGGGGAAATCCCAAAACTACACATGCTATGATTGATAGAATAAAAGCATCAGGATTTAATACTATAAGAATTCCAACAACTTGGTATAATCATATGGGTTCTGCACCTAACTACACAATTGACCCGGCATGGTTTGACAGAGTTGATGAAGTTATGAATTATGCATTTGATAATGATATGTATGTTATTCTTAATATGCATCATGAAGACTCTTGGTTAATACCAACTTATGAAAAACAGGAACAAGTAAAAGCTCAACTTACTAAGGCATGGACTCAAATTGCAAATAGATACAATAAATATGGGGACTATTTAATTTTTGAAACAATGAATGAACCAAGACCAGTTGGTGCTGCTAATGAATGGTCAGGTGGATCTGCTGAAAATCGTGAAGTAATTAATAACTATAACTTAGCTGCTGTAAATACAATAAGAAGTACTGGTGGAAATAACAAATCTAGATGCATTATGGTTCCAACACTTGCTGCCTCTTCAATTCCTGCAGCAGTAGATGATCTAGTTATTCCAAATAACGACAAAAAAATTATTGTATCCTTACACATGTATTCACCCTATTTATTCTCAATGGTAAACACTGAAACTCCTAATTGGGGTACCGATGCTGAAAAGAGTGCATTAGATTCAGAACTTGATGCAGTTGCTAATAAATTCGTAAAAAAGGGGCAAGCTGTAGTTATTGGTGAATTTGGTACAATTAATAAAAATAATAAATTAGCAAGAACAACACATGCAGAATATTATGCTAAAGCAGCAAGATCAAGACATATTACTCCTGTTTGGTGGGATAACGGAATTTCTACTGCTGGAAACTCAGACACATATGGTTTATTAAATAGAAATACATTAAATTTAGATTGTCCAGAAGTAATTGCTGCACTTGTGAAAGGTGCCAACGTAAATGCTGGCACTACTACTAGTAGTTCAGTTCTTTATAACTTTGAATCTAGCACTGGTGGTTGGACCGCAATTAATGCTTTAGCTGGGTCATCTGTAGCATGGGAATGGAAATATAATGGCAATACTTCATTAAGAGGTGATATTCGCCTATCAAGTGGAGCTCAATATTACTTTGCATTACCTCAAACTCAAGATTTAAGTGGAAAATCACAACTAAAAGCTGTGGTACGTCATGCAGATTGGGGAAATCACGGAACTGGTATGGGTGCTAAGCTTTATGTTAAAACAGGTAATTCTTATCAATGGTTTGATGGTGGATTTACTAAAATAAATTCAAGTTCTGCTGGAACAGAACTAACTTTTGATTTATCTAACGTTCCAAACCTTAATGATGTTAAAGAAATTGGTGTACAGTTTATAGCTGGAGATAATGCAGCTTGGAATACTTCACTATATATGGATTATGTAACTGCTCAGTAATAATATTAAATTTTACAAATTAAAATCTTCAAAATCATATAACAAAAGGACAGTAGATAATTTTGTTTTTATTAAAATTATCTACTGTCCTTATTATTTTAGACCATTACATAATATTTCCGAAAGATCCACGTAACTAAAAAACATACTGCTTAAAATTATATATTTTAACTATTAATCAGTAACTATTAAATTTCAAATAGCACCCTTGACAAAAATTATTTCAAACAGTATTATATACCCATACCCCCTATGGGTATATAAATATTAACTGGAGGATGATATTATGCGCCAATGTATGGATGTCCCAAAAATTCAAACTAGAATAAAAAAAATTGAAGGTCAACTTAGAGCTATTTCAGAAATGATAAATAAAGATGTTCCTTGTGAAGATGTCTTAATACAAATCAATGCTGCAAAAAGTGCATTACATAAAGTTGGTCAGGTGGTTTTAGAAGGGCACCTTCAACACTGTGTTCGCGATGGCATAGAGCACGGTGATGCTGATAAAACAATTTCTGACTTTTCTAAAGCAGTAGAACTTTTTTCAAGAATGGGGTAATAGTTAAATGAAAAAATTAATAGAACTTTTTAAAGATGATGATAATCGTAATATATTATTTTTAATCCTATCAGCATTGTCTCTTCTTATAAGCTTTTTACATATTCTAAATTTTAAAATTGATATAGCTTGGGTATCAATTATTTTATGCGGTACACCTATTGTGAAAGGTGCCATTGAAGGACTTATAACAGAATTTGATATTAAGGCCGATGTTTTAGTTGCAATTGCACTTGTCGCATCTGTCTTAATTGGTGAAATTTTTGCTGCTGGTGAAGTTGCTTTTATTATGACACTAGGTGCACTATTAGAAGAACATACTGTTGCAAAAGCACGCCAAGGTATTGAGAAATTAGTAAACCTTACACCTGCAACTGCTAGGATTGTTCGCGATGGTGTAGAAAGTATAATACCATCTGACCAAGTCAAAACATCAGATATACTTCGTGTTCTTGCTGGTGAAACCATTGCTGTTGATGGTATTATTGTTTGTGGACAAACCTCCATTGATCAAGCCGTAATCACAGGAGAATCTCTGCCCATTGATAAAGGTATTGGAGATGAAGTTTTCAGTGGAACAGTTAACCAATTTGGTGCATTCGATATGAAGGCTACTAAAATTGATGAAGACAGTTCCCTTAAGAGAATGATTAAACTTGTTGAATCTGCGGATGCAAGTAAAGCTAAAATTGTTGGAATGGCTGATAGATGGGCTACTTGGATAGTTGTTATTGCCCTAGCATCTGCAGTAGGCACTTGGTTTGTTACAGATGAAATTATTCGTGCTGTTACAATCCTTGTTGTCTTTTGCCCATGTGCTTTGGTTCTTGCAACGCCTACTGCTATAATGGCTGGTATTGGAAATGCTACAAAACATGGTATTCTAGTTCGAGAGGGTGATGCACTAGAAAGATTAGCAAAAGTAACCAAAATTGCATTTGATAAGACTGGTACTTTAACTTATGGTAAGCCTTCTGTTGTTGGAATTGAAAGCTTTAATAAGAATATAAGTCAAAAAAAATTGTTAATAATGACAGCATCTGCAGAACTTCGTTCTGAACATCCACTAGGTAAAGCAATTGTTTCACATTTTAAAGCTATATCAAATGTGACTTTAGAAGATCCACAGGAATTTTTACTAGTTGCAGGCCGTGGTGTTAAGGCAACAGTTTCAGGCGATGTAATTCTTGCAGGAAATGCAGAATTATTAAACGAAAATTCTATAATAATATCTGAACACATTCTAGATAAATCATCAATATATAAAAAAGAAGGATGTACAACTATCTATATTGCTATTAATTCTTGTATTACTGGATTTATTGCTTTATCTGACACTCTTCGCCAAGATTCTCCCTTAATGATAGAAAAACTTAATTTAATAAATGTAGAAAGTATACTATTAACTGGAGATAATCCTCAAGCCGCTTCTCATATTGCAAATAATGTGGGAATTACTAATGTTCATTCAGAATGCTTACCAGAAGATAAAATGTCTGCAATTGACCTATATCAAAAACAAAATCAAATGCTTTGCATGATTGGTGATGGAATTAATGATGCCCCTGCTCTTAAGAAAGCATATGTAGGTATAGCAATGGGTGGTATTGGTAGTGATATTGCTGTTAATGCAGCAGATATTGCTCTTGTAAATGATGATATTAAAGCTATTCCTCATTTATTTAGTCTATCAAAAAAAACTATGAACACAATTAAAGTGAACTTATCTCTTTCAATGTTGCTAAATTTTGCAGCGATAATACTAGCAATGACAGGTATCTTAAGTCCAGTGCTTGGTGCTTTAGTTCATAATTTAGGTTCTGTTGCAGTTATTATAAATTCTGCCTTATTATTAAATTTTAAAAGTGAATAAAAATTTAGAACTGGCTATACTATTAAATTAATATAGCCAGTTCATAAGTTAGATTTTAATTAAATTTGACCTTCTGGCATAAATGTAGCACAATCTGTTTGTTCAGTGTTCCTTGCATCTCTAGGTTGCACTTCAATTTGTTGTGCAGCACAGTGATCACCTGACATATAGTAATGACAAGTATTAACAACACATTTAATTCCTGTATTAGGCGAGCTCATTTTTTCTGGTTTCATATTTATTTCCTCCTAAATTTAAAAGTTTATTGACAATATTATTATTAGTCATATTGATTTTTTTATACTAATAAAATTAAACTTTTTAAGATTTAATAAATTCTATTATATATTTCTTTAATTTTTTATATCTAAATCAGCAAAGCCTGCTTCAATTCTATTATAGTAAATAGTTAACTTAATAACTCAATAATTCAACTAAAAAATCTATGTAATTTATTATGGCACGGTTCATCCTTCATTATCCTAAATTTTTTTGTAATTGCTTTATCTAAGATTAGTAATTCTCAAGTAAAGTCATCCTATTTCAATAATTTTATTGTAATTATCATTTGACATTGATATATTCATTTATTAAAATCTTTAAAATTTATTTTTATATTGTCTATTTATATTTTTTTGTTCTTAACATTTTTTAACTAAGCAGCTCTTCACCTTTTGTGTTCTTAGTTAAATTTATTTGAGAGAAAGAATATATAGCTAATGCTCCCCATATAAAACCGAAGCCTATCATATCCACAGTTGTAAAACTTTCATGATACACAAAAATTCCAATAAGCAAACTTATAGTTGGGGAAATATATTGAGTGAAACCAAGCACTGACATAGGAAGCCTTTTTGCTCCACTTGCAAAAAGTAGTAATGGAACAGCTGTAACTATACCTGATCCTATAAGCAAAAGTATTACCATTATATCTTCTTTACCCAAAACACCCAATCCACTAATCTGTCTTGATACAATATATATTGCAGCAACTGGAGTAAGCATAGTTGTTTCAAGAGTTAATCCAACTATAGAATTAGCTCTAACTAGCTTCTTAATTGCACCATATAATCCAAATGAAATAGCCAATCCTAAGGAAATCCATGGAATCTTACCATATTGCAAGGTTTTAATTATGACACCAATAGAAGCAATAAAAAGTGCACTTACTTGATAATAATTCAACTTTTCTTTGAAAATTAACATTCCCAAAGCTACTGCAAACAATGGATTAATATAATATCCTAAGCTTGCGTCAACAATCTTATCTGAATTAACAGCCCATATGTACAAGCCCCAGTTAAATGCAATTAGAATTGATGCAATAAATATATAACACATTTGTTTCTTATCCTTAGCTATACTCTTTAGCTCCTCCCACTGTTTAGTTACAGCTATAATTACAATCGTAAATACAAAAGCCCATAAAATTCTGTTAGATAAAATCTCTATTGAAAATACACTATTTATCAGTTTCCAATAAATAGGCAAAATGCCCCATAAGATGTATGCACTGACTGCATATATTACACCATAGTTCTTTTCATTATTCATTTATTTTTCCTCTTTTCTACATTTATATCATTATAACTGAAAATACTCATTTTTTCATCTATCTATATTAATTTATTTAAAAAGTTCAAAAACTCCTAAATATTATTGAGTTAAATAATTACACGAATTAGAGGAAATCTTCAAAAAAACTATTTAATATAAATATTGAAATAACTGAAGAAGAAATAACGGAATATTCCAAAGCATTTGTTTCTAACAAAAATGAATTAAAGAATCATCAAGAAAAAGTAGAATTAGATTATGTAGTACTAATTTATAATGAAAGTATTTAAAATAATCTCAATTTTTATATTGAAATATTTAAATAGTATTTATAAATTAATAATGGCAATTTAATAAAAAAGCCTGTCTTAAATTACTCAAAGGCAAGCTACTGAATTTTATTTAGTTTAAAGTTAAAAGATTGTAACAAGATTTGATTTTGAATCTTATTACAATCTTTATTTTTATACTCACTATACTATTCGTGTTAAAATCGCATTTTCTGACTATATTTTAAAAATAGTCAATAATTAAGTTATTAACTTTAAAAAATATATTCGATTCAGAAACTTCCAAATCAACAAATTTAACTCCTACTTTAAATCTCATGCTATAAGCAACTTCATTAACAGCAAAAAATCTATTGACTAATATATTATTTTTTGATATCGACCTTGGCTTTGTTTATTTTAACTGCTTAACATTAGAAGAGAGTGAGAATTATGAAATGGTTATTTTTAATTATAGGCGCAATTTTTGAAGTATGCGGGGCAATAAGTTTGAAGTATTCACAAGGCTTCACGAGATTTGTATCCAGTATAATAACCTTAGTAGGAATGACAGCAAGTTTCCATTTTTATGTAATTAGCATCAAAAAATATTTCATTAGGAACTGCTTGTGCAATTTAGACTAGAATTGGTACTGTTATTTTAGTAATAATATTATTTAAAGAACCTATTGATATGACCAGAATAATCTTATTGATTTTATAATAATTGGAATTGTGGGGCTAAAATTAGTATCTCCTCATTAGTTAAAATTTTAGTCTGTTGCTATTTTCATATTACTTTTATCTCTTTTGCTTTTTCATCCATAGCTTGATATTGTAAAAATGTTTTTTTGAATCACTTTTATATGTATGGCGTTGATCTTTTTGCCTTTATTCAGTGCTATTACTTTTTTCTATCTTGCAAAAAGTGTCTTAATAGGAGTGCTACTTTTACTACTTTTCTCTGGGCTAGTTTTCAGAGTTAATAATACGACAGCTTCCATAGTAAGATTTTTGCTAGTACCACTGTAATAACAGTTCTAATTTGGGAATACATTTTGAAGTTTATGTGGGCCCAATAGGTTTTTTATATTGAGTATTCTTATGGCTGTTTTGGGTCAAATAACGAGTAATCTAGCCTATTGATTTTCAAACGTTACTACATCAAAAAAGGATGTCTCAAAATAATTTTTAATTATTTTGAGACATCCTTTTTTAGCTTAATAGTTTTTCCCTTTTATTAAACTAAATCAAATAATTTGGTGGCTCACCCGGGAATCGAACCCGGGACACCATGATTAAAAGTCATGTGCTCTACCGACTGAGCTAGTGAACCATAAATATTAAACTGCTATAAATAAATGTAAGTACCTATCCTGAAACAAGAATACCCCTTACCTTACACCTATAACAATATGTTTATATGGGGTGAACGATGGGACTCGAACCCACGACAACCAGTGCCACAAACTGGCGCTCTACCAACTGAACTACATTCACCATAATTATAAATCTTTAGAAAGTCCAACAAACCTTATTAATTTACAAATGTAGATTAATAATATATATGGTCGAATTTTTGCTTGCTTGTCTATTATAAGTTACATATTAATAATTGTCAATTATATTATTAAATATAAATTTCAATTTCAAAATGTTGTAAGATTAAAGTTTTAAAAACAACTTTCTACAAAAAATTAGCCGAGCAATAGGACTTTAAGAACAAATCCTTTTACCAATTAGCACATGCCATGTTGGTAGATAAATAGAAAGAGCTAGAGGTTTTTATTACTTCTAGCATATCATAGCTTCTAATATTTAACCTACGAAATTGGTGAAATACTTAGATCTTTCCTTAATATTTTATTTAATATCACATTTCTAAATATACGCTACTTGATTTCTCCCCTGTTTTTTAGCAATATAAAGTGCATTATCAGCTTTTGTAATAAGTTCTTTTATTGTAATATTCTCATCTGGAATTACAGAGGCAACACCAATAGACAATGTAACTCTATCTGAAACTTTTGAAAATTTATGCGAAATATTAAGTTCTTCCATTTTAGTTTCAATTTCTTCCCCCAATTTGACTGCATCACCAATTGAGTATTTGGGCAAAACAACCATAAATTCATCTCCGCCATATCTTGCAACAAAATATTGTTTATTATTTAAATTATCTAAAGCATTGGCAATTGTTGTTATGCATTTATCTCCTTCTAGATGACCAAAATTATCGTTATATTCTTTAAAATAATCTATATCAATAATCATTAAAGCTATACTATTTCCCTTTTGGATACTATAATACCAAATATAATCTATATAATTATCAAATCTTCTTCTATTGGCAATGCCAGTTAATTTATCTTTTTCTGCCAAAGATACTAATACCTCATTTAATCTCTCTAATTCCATTGATTTCAAGGTATTATTAATTGCTATTGCTGCATAAGATGATAAAGACTTAACCATTTCAATATGATATGGAGTAAATGCGTCTTTTTCTTCACTTTGTATGGTAATTATTCCAATAACTTTTGTATTCACTATAAGTGGACAAAAAATAAGTGAATTTAATTCTGCATTATTATCTAATTTTATTAGATAATCATATGTTTTTTGATCAATATATTGTGTAAATTCTTTATGTGTATTATTAATAACAATTAGTTCTCTATTTTTAATGCATTTCTCTGCAAAAGTTTGATCACCATTTATTGATAAGCTTTCTTGTTTTATCTTTTTTTCCCTATCCATTACATATATATAATTAATCATAGAGTTCTCTTCATCATAAAGAGCAATGGCAAAATATGATAAATTCATAAAGCTTTTAATGCTTGAATAAAGATTTTCCATCAAAGCATCCTTGTCCAAAGTCGCAGTTATCTTTTGACCCAATTTACTAATTATAGATATCTTTTCAACTAGTATTTGTAAAGCTTCTCTTTGTATTTGAAGAGTTTTATTTTTCTCTATAATTGCATTATTCTCCTTTTCTATTTCCTGCATTTTCCTTTTTATATTTAAACTATTAACAATGTTTTTATAATATAATTTGTTATATTCTTCTTCATATTCATGATGCAATTTTGTATATTCAAATGCATTTTTATACTCTCCTAGCTGTCCATAAAAAATAGATAACATAAGAGAGATTTTTGATACTTTTTCTGGTAAGTTGTATTGTATTGATAAATCACAAGCATTAGTTAATACTTTTAAAGCCTCAGTTGTTCTTTCTTGCTCTTTCAAATATTCAGAATAACTAATTAACGCATCAACTTTGTAATTAGGCACTGATTCTATATCATTTAACTTCATTGAAATATGAAAATATTTATCAGCATTTTTATAAATCCCTTTTTTCCATGAAATCAAAGCCATTAATTTGTAAGTATCAGCCTTAGCTATATTATAATTGTATTTATTCAAATACTGCAAAGCCTTGTAAGAAAGACAATTTGCGTTTTCATAGTCCCCTAATAAATAGTAAATTTCACCTAAGCTTAGCAAAATTAATCCTCTAGTTAAACTGTAATCAAATTGTGTATCAATATTATATACTGTTTCACAGTAATTTAATGCTTCTCTATATTGCTTAAGTAGTTTATAATTTTCAGCTATATTATTTAAAGTTAATACCATTGATTTTTGGGAAGTAACATCAATGTGATATATTTTCCCCAAATCAATTTCTTTTGCCACTACTTGAGCTTTATCATAGAAATCCATACTTCTTTCAATATCACCTAAATGAAAGAACACAATCCCTAATAAATTATATGCCATCCATTCAAGGTCACAAAACCCCTCTTTAACAGAATATTGAAGAGAATCAAGTACCAAAGGTAAAACTTTATCATTTTCACCGATATTATAATAGCAATGTGCCTTATATAAATTAGCTACTTTTTCACCAAGTATATAGTCTATATCTTGACATAAATTAAATGCATGATTTGAAATTTCTATTGCACGCTTAGAATCTTTATATCTGAGTTCATTAGACTCTTTCAAAAGTAGGTCAATTTTTTTCCTTATATCATCTTTATTCATAAAGCTACTCCTATAAAATTTATCTTATAAATTTATCCAACATTATAACTTTTATCACTATATTATACTCTTTTGTGAATATAAAAAATAGTTATATTATAGTAAAAACTCCACTATATACGTTATAAATTAAATTTCTTAACATAGAAATTATAGGTGTATAGTTCTAAGATAACCGTCAAAGTTGCGATTTTAAGAAGTTTAAATTTAATTTATTAACATATTCTATAACAATCATATAATATATGTGAAAATAAAATTCCAACCAATTTAATTTTCAATATTTGCCTGCTCTTTTTATATATCAATTATTACTGGCTATATTTCTCATTTTTTATAGATGTATATATTTCTTAAGTTTTTCTTTTATATCGAAATCAGCAAAGCTCGCTTCAACACTATTATAGTAAATTTGTTTATAATCTTCATAATTAATATTAAATTGATCCGCTATTATAGTGCATTCCTTAGTCATATTTGTGTTTGATACAGTTCTGTTATCAGTATTTAAAGTTATATTTATTCCATCTTTATAAAAATTATATATTGGATGTTCATAAAAATTATTAACTGCTTTTGTTTGTACATTGCTTGTTGGACACATTTCAAGAGTAATTCCCTTTTCCTTTACTACTTTATACGCTTCTTCGCAATCTTTTATAAATACCCCATGTCCAATTCTTTCTGCATTTAAAAGCTGTACAGCTTCTAATACATTTTTACCAATTCCAGTTTCACCAGCATGAATAGTTACTCCGTAGCCATATTTCTTGGCTAATTTAATAGGTTCTATAAAAGTTTTACAAAAACCTTCAACTTCTGCTGCACATAAATCTATTCCAACAACACCTTTTCCTAGGAATTTCTTTCCCTTTTCTACTACTTCAAAGGCTTTATCTACACTCATAATTCTCATACATGACAATATCACGTTTCCTTTAATATCATATTTTTCTTCCGCCACTTTAATTCCATCTATTACACTTTGTATTATTTCTTCTACTGTTAATCCTTTTAATATATGAAGTAATGGTGCAAATCTTACCTCCATATATTTCACATTTTCTGCTGCTGCATCTTCAAAAAGTTCAAAAGTTATTCTTCTTAAGCTATCTTTTGACTGCATTACTAAATTAGGAATTTTAAACGCTTTTAAGTATTCATCAAGAGATTTACATTCTAATGGAGCCGTTATTTCCATTTCAATATCTCTAATATCAATAGAAGGAAGTTTTATCCCCTCTTTCTCTGCTATATCAATTATTGTCTTTGGTCTAAGACTTCCATCCAAATGACAATGTAGTTCAATTTTAGGTAAATTTATTAAATTCATAATTTCCTCCTTGCATATACGTAGCCTCTTTCCCATATTCTTTTTTCCATATATTTAAATTTATAAAATTTTAGATAAAAAAAATCCTGACTACAAAGAAAAGGCAAATAATTGCATCTTCTTCGTAATCAGGAATTAATGGTTCCTGGTAGAGACCTCCAAACCTTATTATTGGAGTTATACGTGAATTTATCTTAATCAATTTTTATCAGTATAATCAATTTAATTTTTAATGTCAAGCTACTATTTTTTTATTAATTAGCCTTGTAATTGTTTATTATCTTATAATAAACATAATAGTCTTCACAATAATTAAGATTAAAAAAATTATCCCACTTATAGTTTTTTGCATTGTTTTTAGTAATCTACATTAAATAAAGAATCACTATTTATATTAAATTTCTATAATATTCCCTTTCACTTAGGTAATTTAATTCATATCTGTCACACTTTTGACACAATACCATATTATAATAAATTTATAGATTAATAATAGTTTTTCATAAATATTTTCCCTATAAATATAACCTAAAATAGTAACATATATATTCCCTATATACATGTTACTATTTTTATTTAAGAAATTTTTATATAATTATTATCAGACAATTTTCTTCTCAAATACAACTAGCCTAACAGCTCCCCCATATATCCCTTTGTCAAGACTTCAACCTCATAAATACTTACTTTTTCAAATTCAATTTTCATATTATAAATTTCCCTCATAATTTAATATAAAGACATCTCTACCAAAAGTATTATATCATTATATATAATACTAAATTTAATATGAATTTGTATAAACCTTTCTAATATAATATATTATCTCATTACTGCTAATGCTTTATATATCTCCTTATATTTTCTCCTTATAGCTTATCTTTAACCAATCTGCAACATTTAAATTAACTTTTCCTGCTCCAGAATATTTTTTTATTACTGATTCCACATCATTTAAAGGAATTATATTATATGAATATGGTAACTTTTCATTGTAATTATATTGAAATGAAAATGGTGTTTTTGGTGGATTGGATTTATTCATTTTTTCTACACCTACAATTGATGATGACCATGCCCATTTACCTATTGTTGATTTATTATACCAAGTATAACCCTTAGTAAATAAATTTACACCATTATTATCCCAACTACTACCTGTATATGTTCCATTAACATTAGTAACTTTCGAATTTACTATTAAATTATTATTGTAAACATTTTTAAACAAATCATTCCAAGGTGCATTCATATTACCTGTATCTTGACCTTGAAGTTCAGTACCTACTATCGGCTCATTAACACCGTTGTAAACGCAAGTATCTGCTGCTATTGAAGCCCCATTTCTTGCATTCATTCCACGAGCTAAGCTTTTGCTATTATTTTTAAAAGCATTAACATTATTCTCCAAATTCATATGAGTAGAATCATCAATATAACAATTAAACATATGCCCAACACCTTGACGTATCATTGGTACACGTTGTCCAACATTATTATAACGGCAATATGCCATAGTTAATCTTAATCTTTGATTTCCATCTTTAACCTCTTTGCCATTGCTATCGACATAGTTTACATAATCTTTATCACCAGAACCTACTAAATGGCACTTACTATGATAAGCTGCATAAGCCATGATTTGATTTACTGTGGCTCCACCTTTACGCATTTTATAATAAAGGCTATTTGCGTCTAGCTGATTTCCCTTATATTTTTGTTCCATATAATTTATTGACTTATAAATTGCACTATCAGAAGCTGGATTTTCATTTGCTTCTAATCCAAATTCACACCATGAAAAAGTTATTCCTGACGATCCGTTTTCAATATCGACCATTCCATCTGCTCCAATAGCAAATTTACAGTGATCTAGCCATACATTATTAGCACCATTTACTTTAATAAATGTCCATCCAACTTCTTTATGATTCCCTACATCATCCCATTGCCACATTTCATCAAAATTCAAATTTCTTATTATAATATCATTACTTGATGATTGTAGTTTTAATTCTACATGTTTAATTGTGTTTGCTTTAGTGGACAAAATAGTTAATCCATTCGTATTTGATATGTCTAACTTAGATACTCCATTAGATTCTAGTGTTGGATTAGTGTATCCATTAGTTGGCTTCTCATACTTTGAAATGAAAGTATACTTTTTAAGTTCATCCGAACTTAATTTTAATTCATTCCACCCTAAATTTAAATTTACTGCAATCTCAATTACCTTTACTGCACCAGTTCTAGCCTCTAAAATTGCTTGTAAAAATTCTCTTTCATTTTTCACTGTACGATAATAAGAAGTTCCTACATATTTGCTTCTATCATTTACTCCTCCTTTTAAAGATGCAAAGCCAGTAACTGATAAGAAACTATTATCATAGCTTTTTATAGACCTACTAGTATTAGGTATTGAGTTAGTTACTGCTGCATTTGCTGCTTTATTTTCGCCAAATAATGAAAATGAAGTAACAAAAAGAGTTCCAATTAAAATATTACTTAATACTTTTTTTAGTTTCATAAAATTGCTCCTTTTTTTAAACTAATTATCTATTCCTATTTTTCTCATAAATCGTGGTTTTACATACTGATTTAAAATCACTTAAAAATATTGGATAAGTCATAATAATATATTATCACAATTTTTATGCTATTTTATCTCATTTTATGCTATTATTTAAACGTTTCACGCTACTTATAAAGGTATATTGAGAGCAAATTTTCTATATAAACGATAAGACAATGAAAAAATGTATTGCAACTTATTTAGAATCGTGTTATAGTAGGAGCACAATTAAATTTAATTAAATTTAATTTTCAACTATTTAGTTTGGCTATTTTAAATTTTGTTGCTGAGAATAAATTTATAGAATAATAAGCTCTATCAGTAAATAATTTAATGTTAAAAGGAGAATTTTAAAATGGACAAAATAATTAACTTTTTAGAAAAAAATAATGTGGGTATAGTAGCAACTTCTGAAAACAACAAACCACATGGCAGACCACAACATATTCATTTAATAAGGGATGGTAAATTTTACTTTACTACTGCCAATGTAAAAAAAGCATATACACAACTCAAAGAAAATCCATACATTCAGTTTATAGTAACTACACCAGATTTTATAACAGTTAGAATGAGTGGAAAAATTCAATTTACAAATGATTTAAATGAAAAACAACTTGTTATCGATAATGCCCCTTTGGTGAAAAAAGGATATAAAACAGCTGATAATCCCATTTTTGAAGTTTTCTATCTTCAACATGGTGAAGCTTCTTACTCTAATTTATTATCTGGTGAGCCTTCTAAAACTTTCACTTTTTAAACTATAAAATTCAATATTTTTTTACATAATAAATAGCAGTTATTAGATATAATTTTAATGTTATCTAATAACTGCTATGTTTTAATAGACTAAAAATTATTAAATGAAACTAAATAATTTTTAGTCTATTAATATATTATCTTTATAATTTCATGAAGTCTTATAAAACTAATGTTATAAGCAAGATTTCATACTAACCGCACTAATTCCCATAGTTGAAAAATTATGTAAAACCGCTGAAGTAGTTGGTTTTATATATCCTGTTACCCCTAGTAAAAGTAATGAACTATTAAATAATAAAATAAAATTAAAATTTCTATTTATCTTTTTCATTAACTTCTGACTTAAAATCCTCATTGTTATTAAGGTCTCTAAATCTGATGACATTAATGTTACATCTGCAACCTCTTTTGCAATATCTGATCCATCTTTCATTGCAATTGAAACATCAGCGGCTGCAAGTGCTGGAGAATCATTAACTCCATCTCCAACCATAATAACTTTATGTCCTTTCTCCTTAAGTTCTTCAATAATTTTTGCTTTATCTTCTGGTAACACTTGAGAATAATATTTATCCATCCCTAAAGATTCTGCCACTTTTTTAGCAGTTTTATCTCCATCTCCAGTTATCATAACAACATTCTCTATACCTGTAGCTCTTAATTTGTCTATGACTTCTTTAGCACCAGTTCTCACAGGATCATTTATACAAATAAAGCCAACCGCTTGTCCTGCAACTGCTAAATATATTACAGAGTCATCATTGCTTTCACTATCTATAAGAGCTTTTTGCTTTTCTGACAAAGATATTCCTTCATCCTCAAAAACAAAATGATAACTTCCAACTAAAGCTTTTTGATTATTTATACAAGAAGCTATTCCATGAGCGACTACATATTGTACTTCTGCATGTTCTTCTTCATGATTTAGCTTTTCTTGTTCTGCTCTTTTTACAATTGCTCTAGCTACACTATGAGGAAAATGCTCTTCTAAGCATGCTGCTGTTCTCAAAACATAATCTCTTTCAAATCCCTCAAACGGAATTACCTTTGCTACATTAGGACATGCAACTGTTAATGTTCCTGTCTTATCAAATACAATAATATCTGCTTCTCCTAATGCTTCTAAATATTTACCGCCTTTAACAACAACTTTATAATTTGACGCTTCTCTCATAGCAGAAATCACAGATATTGGTGTAGATAATTTTATTGCACAAGAATAATCAACTAATAATATAGCTAATGATTTTGTTATATTTCTTGTAAAAATATATGTAACTAATGATCCAAATAAACTAAATGGAACAATATTATCCGCTAACCTTTCAGCTTTTCCTTGTATATTAGCTTTTAAATTTTCAGATTGATCAATTAATTCAATAATCTTGCTTATTCTGCTTTCAGAACTTAATTTCTTTACTACTATTACTATAGTACCTTCTTCAACTACTGTTCCTGCATATACTGTATCATCAGTTTTCTTTTCTATAGCTAAAGGCTCCCCAGTCATTGATGATTGATTAACCATTGCGATTCCAGTATGAACTATACCATCAACAGGTATCATATATCCAGTATTAACTCTTATTTTGTCACCTACTTGAAGTTCTGAAATAGGAATCAATACTTCTACTTCATCATTAGCCAACCATACATTATCAATATTTATGGCTAAACTCTTTGAAAGTACATTTTTAGCTTTTTTTCTCGCATAATTTTCCAGCAATTCTGATACATTAAGTAAAAACATAATTGAACTAGCTGTTGAATATTCTTTTTGAATAATAGCTGCTCCAATAGAAGCTGCATCTAAAACATCAACATTTATTTTTAATTGTCCTAAACTTTTTAATCCCTTTGCCATAAATTTAGCGGCCCTAAACATTAATAATATATTTCGTACACTAACTGGAATAAAGAGTTTTATAAAATATCGTTTACCTATCATATTTATAATTTTGTTCTTAAATTTCATTTCTATTTCTTTTGAATTGTCTCTATCAGCTTCACTAATTATTGGTAATTCATTTGGTTTTAATTTAGAAATTAAATTTAATACTTGATTACGAAAATTTTCTTCGTAATAAATTAAAATACTTCCTGTTATATGAGAAGCTTTTGACTTTTTAACATAACCGCTTTTGCTTAATATATACTCAATCCCATAACTTTCGTCCAATGAAAAAGCATATTGACCGCACCTTATTCTTATTCTTCCTGGCATGTCATGAGCTATCTCGTAATTCATTTTATCACACCTTCCTAATTTAAGAATATTTAAATTTAGGTCTCATAGTTTGTATTATACAAAACCATGAAACCTTTTACATTTTTTATGTACTTTATTATTCTTTGTCCTTACGGCTACTATTTTCATTAACTGTTTCCGCTGCTTCATAGCACATATCTTCTGCTTCTTCTTTCATTTCTTCAAACATATGCTGTGCATCTTGTTGCATTTTCATTCCACTAGCTAATGTTGACACATATAATTTTCTTGCTGCATTGCTTTTAATAAGCTTTAGGCCTAAAGTTCCTACTAATAAACCACCTGCAAATAATAAAGATTTTTCATTTTTAAGTAAATTTTTCATTTTAACTCTCCTCTACACATTCATAATATAATTGAGAACAACTTTTAATTTATGATATCATTTCAATATTCTCTAGTCAATGGTAACATAATTTAAAACAAAAATATCTAATTGATAATAATTTTCATTTACATTTCTTTTTTCATATGATATATTAATTTTAGGCTTAATTTTATCGCGGCAAATTTCTATATGGAGATGATAATTATTATGGCAAAAATGAGAACACCAAGATTTAAATTATGTAGAAGATTAGGATTAAATGTAATCGGTCACCCTAATGCAATGAAAAGAGCAGATAATGGTAGCGCTAGAAACGCTAAAAAGCTTTCTGCTTATGGAATACAGTTACTAGAAAAACAAAGATTGAGAGCATACTATGGAGTAATGGAAAAGCAATTTTCTACTTATGTAAAAAAAGCTCTAAAAGATAAAGAACAAACAGGTTATTCCTTGATTAAGAGATTAGAATGCAGGCTTGATAATATTGTATATAGATTAGGCTTTGCAAATTCTGTAGCTCAAGCACGTCAAATGGTAGTACATGGTCATTTTTTAGTAAATGGCAGTAAAGTAGATATTCCTTCCTTTAATGTAAATATAGGCGATATAATTGCCTTAAGGGAAAAATCACAAAAAAATGATACTTTTAAAAATAATTTTTTATCTAACTTTCTTAATACTTATCCTTACTTAGATAAAAGTGAAAATGAATTTTTAGGTACTCTTCTAAGGCATCCTCTTAGAAATGAAGTTCCTATTCAAATTGATGATTCATTAATTGTAGAATTCTATTCAAAATTTAGTTAATAATTAAACCCGAAGATAACTAAATTATTAATAATTTAGTTATCCTCTTTAATTTACTCATTATTTGAAAGGGGGCATAACAAATTTGAAAATTAATACAAATCAAAAAAGCATTTGTAAAAATCCATATAAAAATTATTATTTCTGGGAATATAAAATTCTTAATGGTTCTGATTTATGGGAAGGTTACTTTGAAAATAAAAGCATCACTGAATCTTCAAAAATAATCTATACTGGAATACTTGATAATGAAAAAAATATTTTTCACTATGGGTTTGTGGTATATCCATCTATTTATAAACTTTTAGGTTTCTTGCAACATATTTTTCTTCCTACAGCTTTTTTTACTTGGTTTGATCGTGAATCTCATGGATTCTATATTCCATTGGCACCATATGAAAATGTTGTTAGTGAAGTTATTGATTATACCGAAAATATTGATTTAACCTTAGTAAATTCTATGAATAATTCTTACCTATTTTTAAATAATTTATGGTTATTTGATGAAGAATTACTAACTGTAGGCTTAAATTCTTTTTGTGAAAAATTCAATTCGGAATGGGATAAAGATAACACTCAAAAATTGTTTTTAAAAGTGTTTGATACACCTTCTGAGGTATTTGATTTTATAAAAAATTCCATTGGCTGGTCTGATTTTGACGACTTTATAGAAGAAGAAATTTCTATGAGTTTAGATACTCTAAAATTCACTTGTGATAATGTACTAACTGAACCCTTATTAAATAAAAAATATATTGATATATTAAATACAAATATGCCCATATTATTTTAGAATACTTTATGTAGTGGATTATAACATTATAAATTTTTACTGTATATAGCAAAAGAAAGTAGTACCTATTAGGACAACTTTCTTTTGTTATTTATAAAATTATTTTTAATAGCTTATTTTCTTAAATTAGTATAAATTATAAGAATATGAGTTTATTTTTATGGAGGTTAAACTAATATGAATTTTAATAAATTAAGCAATAAATCTAAAGGAATAGCATTTATAATCCTTTCCGCTTTTGGCTTTGCTATGATGTCAGCTTTTGTTAAAATGTCTGGTGATTTACCTTCTTTGCAAAAGACATTTTTTAGGAATATAATATCACTTGTTGTGGCATTTATACTTATATTAACTTACAAAAGTAGCTTCCTGGGAAAAAAGGAAAACCAAAAAATTCTAATATCCAGATCTTTTTTAGGAACAATTGGAATAATTTTAAACTTCTATTCTATAGATAAATTAGTTTTATCAGATGCAAATATGTTAAATAAACTTAGTCCATTTTTTGTTATAATTTTTTCATATTTATTTTTAAGTGAAAAGATAAATATAAAACAAATTTTATCTATAATAATCGCCTTTATAGGTGCATTATTTATAATAAAACCTTCCATTAATTCAGAAGTAATTCCAGCTATTATCGGACTGTTAGGAGGAGTTTCAGCAGCTGCTGCTTATACATGTGTCAGAGCCTTAAGCGGAAAAGAAAATCCAGATACAATAGTATTTTATTTTTCACTTTTTTCAAGTATTATCACACTTCCCTTAATGTTAATATCTTATAAATCTATGGAAACTCTTCAATTTACTTATTTAATTTTAGCTGGAATTTTTGCTAGTCTTGGACAGTTTGGAATAACTTTTGCTTATAAATATGCACCTGCAAGAGAAATATCAATATTTGATTATAGTAATATAATTTTTTCAGCATTAATAAGTTTATGCTTATTTGGAATACTTCCAGATTATTTAAGTGTAATTGGGTATATTGTTATATTTCTAGCTTCCTTATACATGTTTATATTCAATAACGATTAAAACTGTTATTATAGTTTATATTATTATACAAGGAAACTTAATTTTTATATTTATTTCTTAATTTCTAGCTTAGTATGATTATATTTTCAAAGTATAAACGAGAAAAGTACAGAAAAAATTATACTTTCTGTACTTTTTTATCTTATTTATATTTATCAAACTTTTTAGTCAAATCAATACGCTAATCTTAAACTCTATTAAAATTAAGGTTTCTATATGTTTATATAAATTTTTGTCTTTTTAATAACTCCCTATACATCCTTTGAAAATTTTAAATTAATTTTAATTAAGTTCATTTTTTTTCATATTATTTATTGATTTTTTCAAATTACTTGCAGCTCCTGTTACTTCATCTCCCATTGAATTTAACTCGTTTGCTGTATTTGATATTTCTTCTGTAGTTACAAGTATTTCTTGTGACATTGAAG
This sequence comes from Clostridium puniceum, assembly GCF_002006345.1. Classification (GTDB taxonomy): domain Bacteria; phylum Bacillota; class Clostridia; order Clostridiales; family Clostridiaceae; genus Clostridium; species Clostridium puniceum. The sequence goes on along the minus strand of NZ_LZZM01000099.1, from coordinate 114,508 downwards.
AAATTGCTTCAATATCCTCTAATATATTTTCTTTCTTTGTATTTACATTATCAAATGCTTCTACTATTTCATGCACCTTTGGCATTATAATATTAATTCCTTTTGATATATCGTCAAATACATTTATAGTTTTATCAACAGCATGATTTTGTTCTACTATATCGGTGTCAATCAATGATGTCTTTTCGTTTAGTATTGAAATATTTTTTAATATGCTATCAACAATATAGTATATTTTATTTGATGAACTCTGGCTCATTTCTGCAAGTTTTCTTATTTCACTTGCAACAACGCTAAATCCTTTGCCTGCATCTCCTGCTCTTGCTGCCTCAATTGCAGCATTTAAAGCCAAAAGATTTGTTCTCTCAGAAATACTATTTATAATATCTGTCATTTCATTTACACTTTTTATTTCTTTCATCATAATATTTAAAGATTCCCTAAAATTATTAAAATTACTATTAAGATTTTCAATAACTATTGATAATTCTTTTAATTCTTGATTTGTGCTTAAAGATTTTTCACCAATTTCAGTAGCTAAATTATCAATGCATATAGTACTATCATTTACTCCATTTATATACTGTCCAAATTGAAATAATTTTTCTACGATATCAGATATATTTTTTGTTTGACTTCTAGTTGCATTTGTAACGATTTCTGTAGATCTAGCTATATCAGAAGTTAACTCTAACATATCTTCCGATATGTACGTTAATCCTACTGCCTGAGCATCTATATCCTCCGAATCCCTCTTAATTTCCTTCAACATTTTATTAGTTGAAATAATAATAGAATTTAATCCTCTGTTTATTTCACCAACTTCTGTTTTGTCTTTTAAATGCCTTTCTTCTATCTCTATGAAATTACCCTTTTTCATTTCTATAATAGCCTTATTTAATATTTTAAGACCTTTTGCTTTTTTAAATTCAATAATAGCAATTAAAATACAAAATCCCAGTAAAACAATTATAATTATATTATTCATTGATTTTTCATAAAAAGAAATAGAATAAATTAAAAGTAAAATACCTATTGTTAAAATTGTAGTAGTTAGTATGCTGTTCATTAGATTAGTTTTTATACCAACCTTTGATTTAATACTAGATTGATTAATCATTACTTTACCTCCTGCGTTTAACTAATTGATAACGGTTATCATTTTCATACATCCTATCATAAATTTCATAGTTTTGTCAAATAAATTACCAAGTAATTCTTTTTTTGTTTTAAATAAAACCTATTACCAAATATAACGCAGAAACTTTCTTACCCCTTTTTGTAAAATGGAAATTTAAATAAAGTAATTAAATCTTTTTAGAAAAAATTTTTCCTTACTAAATCTATGAATCCATACATATTATAATTTTATTAACTAAATCAATATTATCTAAAAACGAAATTAAAATATTACTAATTTTATTCATAAAATCTATAAGCAGTTCTCTTCTCCATATGCAATTAACGAATTACTTTTACTTATAGCCAACGATAATGTAATATATAAAACAACCCCATCTACTTCTGAGTAATAATCTTTGAGCTTTTTTCCAAAGCAATCACAAACTAAACCAATTAATTGCCCCTTTTGTATTTTATCTCCCTGATTTACTTTTGGATACCAGTATCCATTAAATTCTGAATCTATATATATTGCATTTTTAATTTCCTTCTGTGCTCCATTTTTTTGTAAAAGCTCTTTTTTTATAACTTGTTCATGCTCAAGTATTCTATAAATATCCTGCTTATATAAGTCTACCTCTGACTTTTTCCATAATCCACAGCCTCCCCGTTCAATTAATAGAGATGGTATTCCTAAAATTGCTGCTGAATTATACGCACCTGAAGTAGCATTAGATTTCACTCTATATTTTAAATTTAAATGTTTAGCTGCTTCACAGGAGGCGTTAATAACTTCCTCTTTTCCCTTTCCTGGATAATACACAAAAGGCATAGTTTTTTCATGTAAATCACCACCATGGAGATCTATGTAAAAATCTACTTTTAGCTGTAATTCATGTGTAATAGTATACGCTATTTTTTCAGCTACACTTCCTTCATTTTTACCTGGAAACGCTCTATTTAAGTTAATACCATCCTCTGGAACTATTGCTGGTACTCTGGCAAAAAATCCCGAAACATTAGCCATATGAACAAAAATAATTCTTCCTGAAACCTCTTTGGGATCAATTTCTCTTACTAATTCATTGACTGTTTCTATTCCAAGATATTCACAACCATGAATTCCTGCCGTTATTAATATACTTTTACCCTCACACTCTCCATTAATTAGTGTTATAGGAATTTTTAAATTTGTATCTTCTATATTTATAAATCCACTTACCTTCTCACCTTTTGAGGCCTCTAAATCTCTTATTTTTAAATTCATTTAAAAATCCTTCCTCTCTGTACTTTAGTTTTCTCTTAACATCTCTCTCATTATAAAAATATCAGCAGCAGCATAAACACATTGATATGATTGAGTTAAAATCTTTTTTCCATCTTTAACTAACCTAAATGTTCTTTACAGTCAATTGTCATAACTGAATTTAACAACTTCTTTGCGTACTCGTTAGAAACAAGAGATAATTTTGAAATATTGTCAACTCTTTCAACAATTCTTCCATCCTTAAAAAATATTACTTTATCACACATATACGTAACTGCTGTTAAATCATGAGTAATGAAAATATATGATAAACTATATTTATCCTTTAGTTCTAATAAAAGATCCATAATTTGTGTTTGAATTGATGCATCTAATGAACTGATTGCTTCATCCAAAAGAATTACCTTAGGCTCTATTGCAATAGCCCTTGCTATACATACACGTTGAAGCTGACCTCCACTTAATTCATGAGGATATCTATCCCTTAAATTTTCATCTAAGCCAACTTGATCAAGGAGCTCTTTTATTTTTTCTTCCTTATTTATTTTTATACCGGAATTTCTCTCTTTAACAATTAGAGATTCTCCTATTATATCCTTCACTTTAAATCTTGGATTTGCTGAAGACGTATAATCTTGAAATACAATACTTATAGTTTGTGTTAACTTTCTTTTTTCTTCTTTACTAACCTTTGCATATATGCTCATGTCATTTATTAAAACTGTTCCTGTATTAGGCTTTAATAGTCCAACTAAGACTTTTCCAAAAGTACTTTTACCACTTCCGCTTTCTCCTATAATTCCGATACATTCACCTTGATTTAATTCTATATCTATGTTTTTTAATATTTCTTGTTCATCCTTACCAAATAGCTTTTTCTGGTTTTCCTTTTTAAGTTTAACACTAACACCTTCTGCCTTTAAAAGCATAAAATTCAATCATCCTTCCTTTATTATTCTTTGAAATTTTTTCATTACAGCCATTTTTTTATCAATTAAATTTTTTGTATATGGATTTTTTGCTTCATTAAATATATAATCTACAGATCCCTTATCTACTATTTTCCCTCTATCCAAAACAATGACTTCATCTGCTATTTTACTTACAACACTTAAATCATGAGATATAAATATAATCCCAACTTGATTATTTTCTTTAATTTTTGAAAATTCACTTACAATTTCATATTGAGTTATAGCATCAATAGCTGTAGTTGGCTCATCTGCTATAATTAAATCTGGCTCTAAACTCAAAGCCATTCCTATCATAATTCTTTGAAGCATACCTCCACTAAGTTGGTGAGGATACTTTTTTAATACATCTTGTGGATTTCTTATTTGCATAATTTCTAATATTTCTAAACTTTTTTTACTTATTTCTACTTTTGATAAATCCGTATGCTCAATTAAAGTTTCTCTAATTTGTTTATCCATTCTATATAGTGGATCAAAAGAGGTCATAGGATTTTGTAAAATCATACAGATTTTTTTACCTCTTAGTTTTCTCATATTCTCTTTACTTTCAGAAAATAAATCCTTTTCTTTATATATTGCCCTTCCAGTTATATTAAAATTTTTATCTAAAAGTCCCATAATAGCTTTACAAGTCATACTCTTTCCACTACCTGATTCTCCAAGTATACCAATGCATTTTCCCAGTTCAACTGAAAATGAAATATTTTCTACTATCGTTGTTTGTTTTTTATTTTCAATATTTTTTATTGTAAGATTTTCTACTCTCAATAATTCTTTCATTAGCTTGCCTCCTTTGGATCAAGTGCATCTCTAATGCAGTCCCCTAATAGATTAAATGATGCAACTAAAATAACTACAGCAATACCTGGAACTAGCATTTGATAAGGGTTAGTAGTCATAACATTTTTAGCTTCATTTAACATCGCTCCCCATTCTGGTATTGGTGCTTGAACACCAAGTCCTAAGAAAGATAAGGTAGATATATTCAAAATAGCCCATCCTATATCTAGAGTCGCAAGTATGGCCATTTCAGATCCAATACAAGGCAGCATATGCTTAATTAAAATAAAGCTTTCACTAGAACCAATACTTCTTGAAAACAAAATAAAATTTTTATCTCTATACTTCAATACACTTGTTCTAATCATTCTTGCGTACCAAGCCCACTTTATAAAAATATTAGCTATAATTACGTTTCTTATGTCAACTCCAAGCAATGCTACAACTGCCAATATCATTATTTGACTTGGAAAAGACAGCATTACATCAACAATACGCATTATAATTTCATCAACTATGCCTCTAAAATATCCTGCTAATAATCCCATAATAGTTCCTAACCCAATAGTCCCAAGCATTGTAATTAATGACAAAAATAGTGTTGGTCTTATTCCATAAATCATTCTTGAAAGTATACATCTTCCTAAATGATCTGTTCCTAAGGGATATTCATAAGAAAATGCTGCAAACTTTTTTATTATGTTACTTTCATAAGGATCGTTTGGTGCAAATACTGGTGCAAATATTCCGAGTATTGAAATTAGCGCTATTATTCCCAAGCTTAATATAGCCATTTTATTTTTCATAAGCTGCTTTATCATATTAGTTCACATCCCTTCTTAATCTAGGATCAGTAATGTATTGAATAACATCAAAGATAAGATTAAATACTACAAATAAAGTGCCTATCATTAGTACATATGCTTGAATTATTGGATAATCTCTATTAAAAATAGCTGCAATACATAACTTTCCTACGCCTGGCCAAGCAAAAACATTTTCCACAACAATAGTTCCTGAAATTAATTGTGGAATACTCATTCCAATAGCCACTATACAAGTATGTAATGAATTTTTTAAAACATGATTAATAAGAATTGTTCTTTCTTTTAATCCTCTTGCCTTTTCATATAATACATAGTCTTCCTTCATATTATCTAAAATGTTATTCCTAATTAATCTGATATATGTAGATATATAAGTTAAAGAAATAGTAAAAGCCGGTAGTACCAAATGCTTAATTGTCCCACTACCGCTAGTTGGAAGTAAATCAAATTTAATACTTATTAACCACATCAGTAAAAGCCCTATCCAGTAAGCTGGCATTGCTGTTGTCATAAACACAACACTTCTCACAATTCTATCAAATAAGCTATCCTTGTATATTGCACAGAAAAATCCAATTGGCAAACTTAATATTATTACAAAAATAAGTGAAAATCCTGCTAATTGTATAGTTGCTGGCAAACATCTTCCTATTTCACCTAAAACTGTTCTAGCTGGATTTACATAACTTACTCCAAAATCAAATCTTAAACAATCACCTAACCATCTTACATATCTAATGAGAAAAGGATCATTTAATCCAAGTTCTTCTCTTATTTGTAAAATAGCTTCTTCAGTAATAACTGGTGTTTGTCTAACTCTAAGTGCTACTTCTGCTGGATCAGATGGAATTAGATTTATGAAAACAAAGCAAAAGAAAGATATACACATTAATAATGGAATTGCAATTAAGCATCGCTTTATAATATAATTTTTCACTTTTTATTTCCCCTTTATAAAAAGAACTGCTAATATTGGATATTCTCAACATCAGCAGATCCTTATAATTTTTTTATTCTACATACATCTTTGAAAATGGAACTTCATATTGAGTTTGAGTAAATTGAACTCCTTTTAGTCCTTTTTTTGAGATTGCTTTATTACATTCATATGTAAGTGGTATATATACTGCATCTTCATGTAATCTTGTTAAAACAAAACTATATAATTTTTGTCTTTCTTCTTCATTAGTAGATGTTAATATGTTAGTTATTGCATCATCAATTTCTTTTTTATCTGTTAAGCCTTGTTGTGCTGCATAATCTCCATATACAGGCTTTCTCATAGCAGCTAAAGAAGATTGTGGATCATATGGTGTTCCCCAGCTAATGTTAAATACCATATCGAAATTACCAGCTTTCATATTATCACGATATGATTGCTCTTCTTCACCTTTTATTGATAAGTTTATTCCTATATTTTTATATTCTCCTTGCATAAGTTCAGCTATTGCTTTTTCAGTAACACTGTTACTATTATAAAGTAATGCCAATTCTAATTTCTTTCCATCCTTTTCACGAATACCATCACTTCCAAGTTTCCATCCTGCTTCTTCAAGTACAGATGCTGCCTTATCTTTGTTGTAATCGTATGATGTTAAATTAATATCACAATATTTTACAGTCTTTGAGAATAAGGTATCTGCTGGTTTTTCCAATCCATAAAATATTCCATCTGAAATTGCTTTTTTATCAGTTCCATATTGAAGAGCTTTTCTAACTGCTGTATCTTTTAAAACCTCATCTGTAGTATTTAATACTATTTGTCTTGTAGATGTTGCTTCAGATAATGCAATTTCAAACTTATCACTATCTTTATATTTATTTATAGCATCAGCATCAATCATATTTTTCCCATAAATCAAATCTATTTCGCCTTTTTCAAGTGCTAAAATACGTGTTTGATTATCTGGTATTACTTTAACTGTAATCTTTTTAACTTTAGGTTTTTCTCCCCAATAATTTTCATTTGCTTCAAAAATAGCATATTCATCGGTAACAAATTCCTTAAGCACATATGGGCCTGTACCTATATGCTCCTTAACACCATCTTTAGTGGAACCATCCTTCATAGCAGCAGGAGAAATCATTGCAAAAGGTCTTGTAACCCCTAATTCTGTAAGCATTGGGTAATATGGCTTACTTAATTTTATCTCTAAAGTATAGTCATCTATGGTTTTAACACTTTCAAGCAAACTCATCATTTCTAACCAAGTATGGCGGCTTTTATTTTCTATTATTGCATCAAAATTAGCTTTTATAGCATTTGCATCACATACATTTCCATCAGAAAATTTTACACCTTTTCTTATTTTAAAAGTATATACTTTTCCATCTTGGCTAATATCCCAGCTTTCTGCCAAACATGGTTCATATCCATTTTCTGTAATATTAACTAAAGATTCATATATCATTTCCTGTGCATACATTTCTCCCGCATATAAATGTGGATTTAAATCTCTTATATCACGAAAATTAACAAAAACTAGTTCTTCTTGTTTTGCTTTTACATTATTCCCCTCTGCTGTTTTGTTTGCAGCACATCCTGATAGTGCACCTACCATAATCCCACATGCAAGTAATATTGCACTAAATTTTTTAAATTTCATATTTACCTCCTAATTGATTTTCATTATCACATCTAAAACATACTATATCATAGGACATAAATTTTTAATAATATCATTTATTCATAACGTGTAATAACTATTCGTTATAACCAAATTTATTTGCTTTCTTTTAAAACCTTTCTTATATATTGAAGGAATTCTTCAGCCTCTACAGATAAATCATTATCTTTTTGTTTTACGTATCCAATAACTAGACATTCTGTACATCCGTTAATTTTTAATGGATGTATTTTATATTGTTGAAAATTTGAATTCATAAAATGGATACCAAAACTACATATATCTGTATGTAGCAATAAATCTATTGTAAGATTATCACTATTTGTCTGAACCACATTTTTAAAATTATCCATATTAATTGCCCCTACACTAATGCTATCTAAATGGTGCTCTAATGAAAAAAAATCCTTTATAGGTTGAACAAATTTTAAATTGTCTAATTCCTCAAAGTTTACTGCTTCTTTTTCAAATAGAGGATTTTTTTCTCCTACGTAAATACAAGCTTCTCTTTGATCCAATAAGCAAAATTCTAATTTTTTATGTCCCATTATATGATTAAATGATTTAAGCTGATTTTCTGAAAAATAAACAATTCCAATTTCAGAAAGGTAATTTGCTACATGATCTGTAATTTCTTCTACTGTTCCTTCATAAAATTCTAAACTAATATTCTCATCTTTTTTGGAATTATAAAATTCACTAAAAATTCTTGAAATCATATGACTTGGATAACATGAAACACTGAATTTACGGGTAATTTCTTCTTTAATAACTAAAGACATTATGTTAGTATTTTTTAAAATTATTTTTGCATACTCATAGATTTTTTTACCTTGTTGAGTTAATCTTACCCCTTTATTAGTTCTATGAAAAAAAGAAACACCCATTTCTTTTTCAAATCCATTTATAACTTTACTCACATTAGGCTGGGATGTATATAAAGCTTCTGCTGCTTTATTAATACTCCCATAATCTGCGGTTACTACAAAATATTCTAATTGTTTTATTTCCATACTTATCTCCTTATCATTTGCAACAAATTTTATATTATTATTTAATTGATATTCATTTTCATTAATATCATACCATAATATATTTTTCTAAGCTAATATTGTTAATAAAGTACTAACTTATAATGAAGATAAAATAGAAATTTAATATGGACAGCATATTATTAAATGAAAAATAGAGGGAAATAATCTAATAATTTCCCTCTCCATTGTTTGTTTCGCAAATTATAAAATTTAACCTTAATATACCTAAAAAGATCTATCTGATCCATGTTCCGTTAAAATCTAGTTTATATGCATTAATTACATTGCTATATGCCATAACTTAGCTATTCAATTGCCTTATTTCCGTCCACTTATTAATAATAAGTATTTCCATAATTTTCATCATAAACCAAATATTTTTTATTGGTTTACCTAAAGAAGGCTATGTTTTAACATTTCAATAAAAATATAGCCTTATAAACATTTAAATGCATTATGATATTTAGATTTGTAACTAAAGTCTCTAAACCTATAATATAGTTCTTAATTGTACTTTGCACTATTTTGAAATGTATATATAAAAATCTCTCAAATAAAGTTTTATAAATTTACCATAATTCTTACCATCTGCAGCCTCCAACTCTGACACTCCAATTTCTTAGCTTTCTAACATTTTGCTCTTTTCGATATCCATAAAATTCTTTTTCAGCTTTCATTCTTCTTTTAATTATATCTTGAATAGTCTTATCTGTTAGTTCTTTGGGAGTCATAGCTTTCCACCTTCCTTATTTATATTTATAATTAAATTTTCTCAAATTAATGATAAATATAAATACATATAGTGTTAATTTTATGTTATTTTTTATTATTCTGAAAAAATCATTTTTAAGGATATTAAAATCATTAATACACCAAAAGTTTTTTTAAGTATTAATGTAGGAATATTATTAGCTATTTTAGCTCCAAACAATGAACCAACAACTATAAATATACATATTAATATTCCTGCCTTTAAATCTACCTGCCCCTTTTTATAATAATAGGTAAAAGCTGCTATTCCAACCGGTGGAAGCATAACTGCAAGTGACGTTCCCTGCGCCTTTAGCTGGCTAAAGCCGCATAAATACATCAAGGCTGGAACAATTATTATTCCTCCTCCAATTCCAAACATCCCACTTAAAATTCCAGCAAGTATTCCAATTCCTATAAATATTATTACATCCATTCTTTATACGCACTTCCCTTTGTTCTATTTTTATAATAATTTAATTATCCATGCAATTACACCGCTTAAACTTACCAATTGAGCCCTTCTAATATTCCAAAGGATTAAACTATCTGTTCTCATTTCTTCAATTACGAAACAACCTATTGAATACAGTCCTATATATGTAAAACACTATTCCATTTTTTTGCTTTTTCTTAGTAAAAATATCAATACAATAAATACAATTATATTCCAATAAATTTATATAAAAAAGTAGTCCTCCATTATATCGAGTTATCAATATACCTAGTATAATCTCAATTGTAATTAATATACTATCTAATATCAAATTCTCCAATTAAAAATGCTGTTGGATTAATAATTTTACATCTTTATCTTTTAATTTAATAATTTTTGCATAAATATATCTGTTACTATAGATTTATCTTTTCTACTATTTGGTAAGTTTAATATTATTATTTTTAACAAGACATTTTTCTAATGCTATTTTTTTCATCGTATCATAAAATAGCTTTGAATTTTCTAATCATGGTTTGAACACTTTTAAAGAAAAGGATTTCTATATATTTTACTTTATATATTGACATATGTTAGTCCATATTATACTATACTTTTAGAAAGCGTTTTCTATTCAAATATTAAGGATGGTGTTTTTATGTTTGGATTTATATCTATTTTACTCGCTGCATTTACTCAAGGTATTACTGGTTTTGGCTTTGCACTTATAGCAGTACCTTTACTTTCTCTATTTATACCTGAAATTAGGAATATTACCCCTATTATTGTTATCTATAGTCTTCTTACAAATATTATTATAGGTTATAAATCTAGATCATTTATAGACCTCAAAAGGATTATTCCACTAATCATATTTGGAATAATAGCAACCCCTATTGGAACATACCTATTGTTAATGTTTAAAGTAAGTACTTTGAAAATTATTATAGGCTTAGTGACTTCAATTACAGCTTTATCAATGTTTAAGAACTTTAAAATAAATATTAAAAACCAAAACATATACTATGGAATTGTTGGTCTTTTAAGTGGACTTTTAAATGGAAGTACAGGATTAAGTGGACCTCCTGTTGTTCTATTTTTAACAAATCAAAATACTGATAAGGATGTATTTAGAGCAAATCTTTCCTTTTATGGGATTGCAACTAATATTTTTGCTATTATCATCTTTATTGTAGAAGGTATTATTAACACTTCTATTTTAAATTTTACAGCACTCTATTTACCAGCACTTATGCTTGGCGTGTTTACTGGTATTAAAACTTCGACTAAAATTAATGAAAGTATATTTAGAAAGATTACCATCGGTTTAATAGCACTTTTAGGATTTTATACTTTTATGTCAACTATTTTAGCTGAAGTGCTGTTTTAAATTTTCAATTAGGGACTAATACGCGTACAGTTTCTAACTCTTTTTTTAATTTATGAAATCTGATTCCTTTATTAACTTCTCTTAATGATTTAAAAGAATCTTTTCCGAGGCTTTGATAAATAATATATATTATCCATTATTTTTATACATAAAAAATTATTACAAGTTATGCTCTAAAATCATCTACTATAATCATAGCATAACTTGTAATAATTGGGTAAAACTATTAAATTAAAATTTTTACATAAAGGTTAATTATTTTTTTAGTCATTAAGTATTATTAAAATTTCAACTTTTTTAAGTTTCTAACATCATAAAAAACTTCCTATATATTCGTATTTTATTTGCAACATTTAACTTAATATTCATTACCTCTAACTAATTTTAATGAAATTTTTTCTTTTAATAAAAAGTTTATCATTATTATCCATGTGATATATAAACTTGATATATAAAAAATTTTATTAAGCCTCCATAAACATCTTCATGTCATCATCAACATTAGTTATTCCACCAATACCAAAGTTATCTATTAATACTTTAGCAACATTTGGTGAAAGGAAGGCTGGAAGTGTTGGTCCTAAGTGAATGTTCTTAACTCCTAAGTGTAATAAGGATAATAATACTATTACTGCTTTTTGTTCATACCAAGCTATGTTGTATGAAATAGGTAATTCATTTACACTCTTTAATCCAAATACTTCTTGAAGCTTAAGAGCTATAACAACTAATGAATATGAATCATTACATTGTCCTGCATCTAATACTCTTGGAATTCCACCAATATCGCCTAAGTTTAATTTGTTATATTTATATTTTGCACAACCTGCAGTTAATATAACTGTATCTTTTGGTAATTTTTCCGCAAATTCTGTGTAGTAGTTTCTTGACTTAGCTCTTCCATCACAACCAGCCATTACGAAGAATCTCTTTATAGCACCTGATTTAATAGCATCAACAACCTTGTCAGCTAGAGCTAAAACTTGATTGTGAGCAAATCCACCAACTATTTGTCCTTGTTCTATTTCTGTAGGAGCTTTACATTTCTTAGCCATTTCTATAATTTTAGAGAAATCTTTTGTTCCATCAGCCTTAGCTTCTATATGTTCACATCCAGGCATTCCTGTTGCACCTGTTGTAAATAATCTATTTTTATAAGAATCCTTTGGAATTACTATACAGTTTGTAGTCATAAGAATTGGTCCATTAAATTGTTCAAATTCTTCTTTTTGTTTCCACCATGCATTACCATAATTTCCTGCAAAGTTACTGTATTTCTTAAACTTTGGATAATATTGCCCAGCAAGCATTTCTCCATGAGTATAAACATCTATTCCTGTTCCTTCTGTTTGTGCAAGCAACATTTCTAAATCTCTTAAATCATGTCCTGAAATTAATATTCCTGGATTATTTCTAACTCCAATATCAACTGTTGTTATTTCAGGATGTCCATAACTTTCAGTATTAGCTTTATCAAGTAATGCCATACCATCAACACCAAATTTCCCTGCTTCTAATGCAAGTCCAACATAATCATCAACTGTTAAAGCATCATCAATTGTAGCTGCTAATGCTTTGGCCATAAATGCATGAACTTCTTCATTATTGTATTTTAAATTCATAGCATGCTTCATGTAAGCAGATAATCCTTTTAATCCATAAGTGATTAGCTCCCTTAAGCTTCTTATATCTTCATTTTCAGTTGCAAGAACTCCAATTTTTTCAGCCTTTGCATCAAATTCTATTGTGTTGTCGGCTGTCCAGGTAGCTGCCTCTGGCATAATCATTTCTGTAGTTTGCATTCCAAATATTTTTTTGAAGAAGCCACCAGTTACTTTTACTTCTCCAACAGTTCCACCAGCTTTAATAACCTTAGCTTTTAAAATTTCTCTTATTTTTAAAGTTTCTCTTACTCTATCTAAAATAGAATCTCTATCAAAATTAGCATTTGTAATTGTTGTAAATAAATTTTCTACTATAAATTTATCAACTTTACTATCAGTAACTCCAACTTTTTTTCCTTCGTTGCTTACAATAGCTAGTCCTTTAGTTACATATATTAATAAGTCTTGAGCTTTTGCTACATACTCATCTTTACCACACACTCCTACTTTAGTACAACCTGTGCACCCAGCTGTTTCTTGACATTGATAACAAAACATTGACATATTATACCCTCCTATTTTTTATATAAAATTAATAATTTTTATTTTCTTTGTTAGCTTTTCGCCATGATTGTATATTACTAAAATACTATGATATAATCTGTAACAACGGTTACGAAATAAAAAAATATATAAAATAAAAAGATGGTATATTGCAAAGCAGGATATTCATTTTTGACGCATCCACCTTCTAAGTTAAATATTTTCAATTATACCTAATAATTGAATTAAAGAACTTCAAAAAAATATTCCTTTTATATTTAGGAAAAAATTGATAAATTTCAATACAAAAACATCCTATTTTATGCCATTTTTTAGCTTTTTCCCAACTGCTGCAAGATATATTACAAATTCATCTTCTCCATCTAGTTCTAAAAATCTATCTATCATTTTCTGATCATATATTCCTATAGCACAAGTTCCAGCATCAATAGATTCACTAGCTAAATAAAGATTCTGGCATACATGTCCAATATCTATTAGGATTTTTTTTTTGGCAGTACTATCAAACTTTCATTCAGAACGGTATGGAATAGTACTCCATGCAAATATAACTGCAGCCTTTTTAGGAAAATTAGGTACAAAAGGCTGTTCTAACGTGATTTCATCTACTTTTGTATCTATACTATCCACTTGAAACATAAATAAAAGTTTATGTTTTAATGGATCATATCTATATATTCCTTTTTCTATATCTTCTACATTCATAATGAACAAATATGTTTCAAAAGAATGAGTAGCTCCACTACATGGAACTGTTCTAAATGTAAGTCCAGCCTTATTTGTATCTGTAATTCCTTGAGTTGCCCATAACAAATACGATATTTCCTCTATGTTTATTTTTTCATCAGAATAAAATCTTGTACTTCTTCGTTCTTTTATACACCATATATATTTTGTTTTTTTACAAAATCCTCACTTACCTTTGGAAGCTCAATGACTTGACAGGATGAATTATGAGATTTTACAATCTCAGGCTGAGGCATTCCATTCATTTTATCAGTTTTTATATTTTTAAATTCATTAAAATTGGACTTTAAAAACTCTCTTTGCTCTTTATATCTTTTCATACTCTTTCTTTCCTTCCCATATAACAAATAATATGATAATTTACTGTAAATTCATCAATATCATATATTTATTGTTATAAACTAAAAATATTAACGATAATATTTTAAATGATTAAACTTAAAACGAATGTGATTTAAATCACGTTATATTATTAGAAATCATTTAATTAATTTACTACATTAAATAGGAATATATAATAGAAGTAAAAAAAAGCTTAGTATAAGACCACTAAGCTTTTAATCTTTTATATTCACAATAATTCTTTGAAACTTTAATTTATATATGTTGCAATTACAAATCTACATAATATAAATCATGCAGATACAAATTTTATGAAAGAATTCTTTTGCAACATATATAGTAATTAAACTATCTCGCTTTGATTTAATAAAATTTCACAAATTCATCAGCAGGTTTTCTATAACCTCTTATTTTACTACTACTTGTGTCCGCCTTTCCCATAGTAATCATAAGTGCTGGTACTTCATTTTCTGGAATATTTAGAAGCTCTTTAATTTTATCTTTCTCAAAATATATCATAGGACATGTATCCCAATCCTTATTTTTAGCTAATAACATAAATTGCATTGCTGATAAACATGAATTTCTAATAGCTTCATCATGCTGAAAACTTTCTCCCCAACCTTCATAAAGATTCTTAATAGAGTTAATCATAATTTCATATTGTGTCTTATCTATCATTCCTAGCATCATTGATCCTTCATATATTTTACTTGCTGATAAATATGCATTTTTATCTCCAGTAACTATTATTGTTGCTGAAGCAGTTTTTATTTTATATTGTTTAAATGCCACTTCATAAACTTTCTCATTTAATTCTCTATCCTCTATAACATAATATTTAGCGTGTTGCAGGTTAAATGCAGAAGGTGCTAAAGATAAGTCTCTAAAGATTTCATTAAAATCTTCCCTAGGTATTGTAATATTTTCAACAAATTTATCAGCAGATCTTCTTTCTCTAACTATTTTTAAAAATTCATTCATAAAATAACCTCCAATTTTTCTACAGTTTCCATTTAGTTTAATAAATCACATTATAATTTTCTGAAGCTTAAGTAAAGTATTTCAATATCGATTCATTAATGATAAATATTGTTTATTGAAAATAGTATTTCATATCACTTAGCTCTTATAGTATACTTCAAAAAATATCATTTTTCTATATATTAAGATTTATTTTCCACTTATTCCAAACTTATAAAATCTAATCTCATACTTTTTATTTTTCAGCATTAATAACTTTTCACTACTTACATTAGAATATCTTTCTAATCCCTTTTTTATAAAAAACTTGTTAATAAAGTAAATACACTAAATATTTCAATAGATATAATGCGCCTGCTAATAGTCATTGTTCTAGCTAAAAATTCTGTTGGAATTGTTGCTATTAAGCATAGGATAAATGAAGTAAAATATTCTAAACAACAAATTTTATAAGTCTTTCATTTTGTTAATTGTAAATTCTCAAATAAAAAAAGACTGAAAGCAATCAAAAACTGTTCACTTCCAGTCAAAAAATTTCTCAATAAAAAACATCTCTAACTATATATTTAATTTATATTTTTAAATTAATTTAATCTGGTAGTTGAACATGTCCAGGAATAATATAAGCTGGAGAACTTCCATCTTTAGGCAAAGATGATATTGTGTCTGTAACTGATATTCCACGTATATCTGTGATTCTTATCTTAATAGTACCTGTCCCCATGTTATTACCCACGAAATGGTTATACGGCATCTTTTCCATGTTAATCCAAGTCTTTCCCTTTAGAAATTCCATTTTTACAACAGGATATTTATGATTTCTTACTTGAATGGCCGCCCAATATTGACTGCTGCCTTCTTTTATACGATAAGAAAACATTCCAGTTATGGGCGCCTTTACCACATGCCAATTGATATTGATTTTTCCTGCAGACATATTACCTATTTTAGCAAAAGAAGTTGGACAAAGATCTAAAGCTCCATTTGCTCCTTCAGGATATAAGTCTGTAACATATACAGTAGTTTTTCCCTTTGGTCCTTGTACTTCTAAATATGCACCGGCTAAGGCAGCCTTGATTCCATTGTAGTTAAGATCATTAGGATTTAGCGCAGTAATCTCCATTGTAGAAGGAATAGGATCTAGAAGTACTGCACCTCCAGAATATCCTGAACCAGTATATGTAGCATAGCCTGAATGATTGTCATTCCACGCAGCAAAGGCTTGGACTGATGAACACAATAAAACATTAATAGCAACTACAGTCGATACAATAAATTTTCTTTTTAAACTACTACTTTTCATAAAAAACCTCACTTCCAGAATTAAACTTATACGTAACTCTTCAGCTACTTACAAGGATATATTCTCATGATATTTAAATTAAGTAAATAGTTATGGCATGAAAGGCTAATAATAATACATAACACAACAAACAATTTATATATTTCTATTATTATTCTAAAATATTATTTTTGAGATTAAAAATCTACATTTTATGACAATAATATTAAATCTTTTAAAACAAGTATATATTTTATTTATAAAAAAATTCTGTATACACATAGTTAGGTTTAGTTTATTTTATGAAATAGGAATGTATAGAATAAAGAAAGTATTATCTCCAAATAATCAAACATTATTTGAGAATAATACCTTTTGTTTATATCTCTATTTTATGCACTTGCACTAATTGCTGTTGTATAAATTTTTTCTAGTAAATTAAGAGCACCTCTATACCCTACATAGGATCTAGATAAAACTACCTCATAAGAAGTCGGAAAGCCTACTTCAATAATTGCTCCTTTTAATTCTTTTGCTGTATCTCTTTCCCATGTAGTTCCAAAAATAATAGGTGGCTTATGTCCAAAATCTGTTTGCTTTAGCAATTGATTTATTATATATCCATCCTCCACAAAATCCACTTCTGTAGATACATCTTCCGCTAAATTTCTGTACTCACTGGCAATATCTTTTCTATATTGCTCTGGTGGATTTTCTGTAATTATTTGCTTAGCAGGGATTAGTCCAAGCTGATTTACTAAAAATTTATTAAGAGCTATATTATAAGCACTATCTCCTACTACTGCATATTTAGCAGGTAATCCCCACCAATATTCTGCATAAAAATCCGCAAAATGCTCTAAATAATAATAGTAATCTTTTTCTTCATTTCTTATAAATTCTTCACTTTTTTCTTTATCAATACCTGCAAAATCTACTACCTTATGCAAAAATTGACTTGTTTCCTTTGCTCCAATAGGTATGGTTGGAATGTGCAAGAAAGGTTGTCCGTACTTTCTTTCTAAATGCTTTGCTGTATCTAAACCAAGCCAAGGAGAAAGTACTAAATTAAATTGAGCTTTAGGTATATCTTTCCACTCACTTACACCTTTCGATTCTGGTCCAAATAAAATATTAACTTTAAGACCAGCTCCTTCTAGTACACGTTTTATTTCCGTAAGATCTCCACGCCAAAAAGTATTTTGATAAGGTAAAAGTGACCACACATTTACCAACCTCTCTTCTTTTTCTCCATCATACTCTCCTACATATTGATCTATAATAGCTTTTGTAACTAGTTCATGTCCTATAAAATTATTCCCTTTGAATCCACCTGTATCTGCATATACTATAGGTGCTCCTTTTTTCTGAAATTCCCCAACTACTGCACCTACGTCATCTCCTACAATTTCTCCAATACATCCAGTAAGAACTACAAATAAATCTGCCTCCATAATTTTTAAAGAAGATTTAATTAATTCTCTAAGCCGATTTTCCCCTCCAAATACAACTTCATTTTCACCTGCATTAGAGCTTGGTGATACTGCACCTCCGCTATAACCTCCTCCTTGGAATCCATTATAAAAAGCAAGTCCCATATATTGTTTGTCTGCACATCCTGGTCCACAGTTTACAATAGGCATTACACCTGGAATTGATGATGCACTATATAGAGCGCCTATTGCACATCCATAACGCACTTGATTTATAGAATTTGTTTGAGTAATATTTTTCTTTATTTCACTGTGTATATCTTTATCACTATTCATAAAATTCTCCTTTGAAAATTTATCATAATATTTTTTCATTCAACATTTCTGGTTTTTTTGCAAGTATATAAGGATCTTCTTGATCAAGCCACCACTTTGTATAGGGCAATTTAACATGCTCTTTAAGATCTTGATGGAATTTTTTATGTGCAAGAACATCTAAAACAGCTTCTCCCAAATTAATCATTCCCTCATATCCAATAGCAAGGTGTTCATCTCCAAGTGGAGCTGCTGGTATTCCTAACCTAGAAGCTAAAGGTGCAAGTCCATTGTGTCTAATCAATATAAAATCCGGAGTCGTTTTTTTTAGGAGTCCATAAAATTGATATTGTTGCCTATTACTTACACTAAATGACGGTACATCATCATAATTATCTATTAAAAATTTAAGAGAATCCTGTTTTGGATCTCCACTATCATAAACTGGATCATGATGGAAAACTAAAGATCCATTTACTTCAACACCAAGTTCCCTTAAAACAGTAATTAATCCATGTGCATAAGCTGATCCTGTTGCAACATAACCTTTCACCCCTTTAAGCTTTTCTCTAAGCCCTTCTAATTTAGGTTTTATTCTTTCATGTTCTTTTTGAATATAAACTTCTGCGAGTTTTTCTCTATGTGTAACCCTTGCTATTTCACGTAACCAAGCATCTGTCCCTGCAAATCCATAAGGTTGAGGTGCTTTAATTTCTGGAACATTAAATTCTTGTTCAAGTGCTGCTGCCATATATGATGATAAAGTATAACAAAAACCTACTGTTGCAGTTGCTTCTGAAAGCTGTGCGAGATCCTCTACTGTTGCTAAATCTACAACATAATTTACTCTTAATCCTAATTCAGCAAGCATTGGAGTAAATACGTCAGACCCCCAAAGATTTATAACATTAATTAAATCCTCTTGTTTTTTAGGATTTCTACGCACAATTTTTCTAAGTATTCCATGTTGAGTCGCATCGAAGCCTGTACTCCAATGTTTTGATCTAAAACCTTCACAAGTAAGTGGAATTATAGGTATACCAAGTTCCTCTTCTGCCTGATTAGCTACACTTTCCATATCTTCTCCGATAATTCCAGTTGCACAAGATGTTCCTAAAAAAATAGCCTTAGGATTATATCTTTCGTAAGCGTCTTTAATTGATTGCTTTAATTTTTTTACGCCTCCAAATACCATATCGCTCTCATCTAAATTGGTACAAATTATTCTTATATTTTCCACTGGCAAGTTTCTAAGTGAAAGCCCATTACGGTAAATTGAATTGTATGGTATTTGACCTACACCACAACCTATTGGTGAATGTTGAATAAGTACTGCATCTCTAATATTACCAGCTTGACACTCAACCATTTGTTCACTACATACTGATCCTTGCGTAAAAGGTCCTTTTACTTCACAAAGTCTACATTGTTTACCTTTTCCCTCACATCCTCTGCGTTCATAAGCAGATTGTTTAGATAATTCTGATGCTTTTCCATCCCATGCAATAATTGTTCCAAGCCTTTGTTCTCGGCTTTGAACTTCTGGAATATTCAAATTGATCTTTTTATTTGCCATATTTGATACCTCCTAAAATTAACTTCTAAATAGTAACGTTAACTCAATTTCTTTATTTTCTTAGATTAATTACAAACTTAACTGTAAATAATAAAACTGAATTTCTTATACATACATCTTGTGTAATTCAAGAAACTCAGTCTCAAGTTTTCTAGTCAACTTCTTTAAATATATTTTCTAACTTTATCTTGATACTTTTTTATTCATCAAATAAAGTAGTACTTAAATACCTATCTCCTCTATCTGGAAATACAACAACTATATTTCCACTTTCTATTTCCTTGGAAAGCTTTAGCGCTGCTGCAAGTATTGCTCCAGATGATGATCCAACTATTAAACCTTCCTTTTTAGCTAATAACCTTACGGTTTTAAAAGCTTCGTCATCATTAACCTTTATAACCTTATCTACTAAATATATGTCCATTGTTTTAGGTACAAAATCATTCCCAATACCCTCTATTTTGTAGTTTTTATGCTCTCCACCAAACATAGTTGAACCTTCTGGATCCACTAATATACCTTGAATGTTTTTATTCTTTTCCTTTAAATATTTAACAATTCCAGTAAATGTACCTCCACTTCCTGCACCTGCTACAAAGTATCTTATCTGACCTTCTAATGCTTCATATATCTCTGGTGCAGTTGTTTCATAATGAGCTAAAGGATTATCAGCATTTTGAAATTGTTCTAAGCTAATGCTGCGTGGAATTTCTTTTAGTAATTGTTCTGCTTTCTTTATTGCTCCAAGCATTCCTTCTTCATCAGGGGTATTTACTATTTTAGCACCTAAAGCTTTAATCAATTTTTGCTTTTCTATAGAAAACTTTGTTGGTACTACAAAAATTATATTATATCCTCTATTTATTGCAGCCAATGCTATTCCGAGGCCAGTATTTCCTGCTGTTGCATCAATTATTGTATATCCCTTTTTTAAAATTCCTTTTCTTTCAGCACCTTCAATCATGGTGACACCAATTCTATCCTTTATACTCCCACCAGGATTGAAGCATTCTAGTTTAGCAAATATATTAACATTTTCTTTCACATCAATATGATTAAGCTTTATTAAAGGCGTATTTCCTATAAGTTCCTTTACATCACTTACGTAATTCATACTATGCTCTCCTTAAATCCATTGTTTAAGTCTTCTAATAAATCTTCAATATTTTCAATTCCAACTGATAATCTTACTAAATTATCAACTATACCAACTTCTTGCCTTATTTTATAAGGGATTGCAGCATGAGTCATAGTTGCTGGATGACATATTAAAGATTCTACTCCACCTAAACTTTCTCCTAACGTTATAAGCTTTAATGAACTTAAGAATTTTTTATAATCAATTTTTTCATTAATAACAAAAGATAATACTCCGCCAAATCCTGAAGCTTGTTTTTTATGAATTTCATATCCTTTAGAATCCTTTAAACCTGGATAATAAATTTTTGAAACATATTCACTTTGTGCTAAAAATTCTGCTATTTTCTCTGCATTTTGATTATGTCTATCTAATCTAATCCCTAAGGTTTTTATACCTTGAAGCAATATAAAAGAGTCAAATGGTCCAAGTACTCCACCAGTAGAATTTTGTATGAAATGTAATTTATCCCAAAGTTCATTATCATTTACAGCTATCAAGCCAGCCACTACATTACTATGTCCACCCAAATATTTAGTTGCACTATGAACTACTATATCAGCCCCAAGCTCTAATGGTCGTTGCAAGTATGGGGACATAAATGTATTGTCTACAACAGTTAATGCTCCATATTTTTTTGCAAGTTTACTAACCTCTTCAATATCGGTAATATCCATAAGCGGATTCGTAGGTGTTTCTATTAGCACAGCCTTTATCTTAGAAAATTTTTTATTGCTCTCTAAAATTCTTTTAACATCACTTAATCTTGAAAAATCAACTATTTCATATTGAATATTGAAATTTTTAAATATCTTATCAATTACTCTAAAAGTTCCTCCGTAAAGATTGCTTGGTATTATTATTTTGTCCCCACTTTTAAATAAAGATAAAATAGCTGTAATTGCAGCCATTCCACTGCTAAATGCAAGGCCTCCTGTTCCGCTTTCCAATAAGGCAATAGTTTTTTCTAATGCTTCCCTTGTTGGGTTTCCTGTTCTTGAATATTCATATCCTTTATTTTTACCTAATTCTTCTTGCTTATATGTGGAGGTTTGATATATAGGAACATTTACTGCTCCTGTTGTCTCGTCTCCATCAATTGCACCATGAATTAATAATGATTCTATTCTCATTTTTCTCCCCCTCATCTAAAGACATTTCATAATTTAATACACTTTCTATTTCATTAATGTCTGAAATTTACTAATTATAGAATTACAAACTTCTTCAATCATTCCTATTTGTTTACTCTGTTTTAACTTAGCAAAATTTCTATTCCATCTATTATAAAATAAAGCATATAAATTTTTCTTTTATAATAAATGATTATTCTTCTATGACCATATTTCTAACCATGAGAAAAAGTTTCTACTACTTCTTTATCATATAATTGACCATGTATATCTTGATTTTTACCTGGCACTCCGCAGGCATCTGCTCTACAATGCTTACAATGCCTAAATACATCAAGATATTCTCCTGCCTCACCTCTACACTTTTCTAAAAGCACACATGTTGGTGCTTTTAGATGAGATAACTCATTTTGTGGAATTAATGGAATAATATTTAATATTGAAGCACCTAATTCTCTAGTTACTCTAGCTATTTCCTTAATATGCTCATCATTTATCCCTGGAATTAAAACACTATTTATTTTAACTATAACTCCTAATTCACTAATTTTCTTAATTCCTCTAAGTTGTGCATCTATTAATTTTCGTGCGCCTTCTTCTCCTTCTAATTTTTTTCCATTGCCATCAATTACAAAGGAACATATATCTTTTTGTATTCTCGCATCTATGGCATTAACAGTTACTGTTATAGTTTGTACACCTGCTTCCACAATTTTTTCAGCTTTTTCTTCTAATCTTAATCCATTAGTACTTAAACAATTAATAAGGTGTGGAAATTCCTTTTTTACTAAACTAAAAGTTTCAAGAGCATGATCAGTTGCAAGTGTATCTCCTGGCCCTGCGATTCCGACAACGCTAATTTCTGGACATAACGTTAATGCTTTTCTTATTGTATTAACTGCCTCTTCTGGAGTAAGCAGCAGTGAACTTACTCCTGGACGTACCTCTGATTTATTAAATCCTCTTTTGCAAAACTTACATTGTATATTACAAGAAGGACTTACTGGTAAGTGTATTCTTCCATATTTAAAATGTGCTTCTCCTCCTAAGCATGGATGAGTTTTTGCAAGATGATCAAAATTACCCAATTTAATTCACTTCCTTTTGTTGACTTTAACTAAACTTTATTTTATAAGTTTAATTCTATAATTTAATTTTAAATTTTCTCATTAATATATATTTAGAATATTCACCTTTGAATTTAATATTTTATCTATTATATCTTCAATAAAATATGGCGCTTCAATTCCTTTTATTCCCTTAGCTTCAACTTGAGCTAAAGCACCTTGTCCTATTCTAGCAACAAAAACTGCTTTGCAATCTAATATTAATTCAATAGATCTATTCATTGATTCTTCAGTATGTTGAAAATCTTGACAAGATGGTTCATTAACTCTGGCTTCAACATATTTATAATCTTTATTTTCTATTTCAACTATTAAAAATTTCTTCGTTCTTCCAAAATGTTGATTAACAACTTTTCCATCACTGCTTGCAAATGCTATTTTATACGACATATCTTTTCTCCCCTTTTAGAATGCTGGAACTACTGTCACACTAATTTCTAAGTCCTTTTCTATTTAACTTAGTTATCTCATTTTCTCCAATAATTATGTTTCCAAAATTAAATTATATATTCAGAATCGTCCATTAAACCATATTCTATTAAAATTTCTTCAAGTCTCTCTTGAGTCATTGGCTTTGGTATTACAAATAATTTGTTTTCTTCTATCTTTTTTGCCAAATCTCTATATTCATCAGCTTGTTTATCTTCTGAACTAAATTCTATTACAGTTTTCTTTCTTATTTCTGCTCTTTGTACTACATTATTTCTTGGTACAAAATGAATTAATTGAGTTCCAAGTTCATTTGCAAAAGCCCTTAAAAGATCAAGCTCTCTATCAACATTTCTGCTATTACATATTATTCCACCAAGTCTAACTCCGCCTTTTAGTGCGTATTTTTGAATTCCTTTTGATATATTATTTGCAGCATATAATGCCATCATTTCACCACTTGCAACTATATAAATTTCCTTTGCCTTACCTTCTCTTATAGGCATTGCAAATCCTCCACATACAACATCACCAAGAACATCATAAAATACATAGTCTAAATCCTCTGTATAAGCCCCTAGCCTTTCAAGCATTCCAATAGAAGTAATTATTCCTCTTCCAGCACACCCAACTCCTGGTTCTGGTCCTCCAGATTCAACACATTTTATTCCTTTAAAACCTGTTTTCATTATAGAATCTAATTCTATATCTTCTCCTTCTTCTCTTAAGGTATCTAAAACAGTTCTTTGAGCAAGTCCTCCCAATAATAATCTTGTTGAATCTGCCTTAGGATCACAGCCAACCACCAATACATTTTTCCCAAGCTCTGCAAGCCCCGCTGTTAGGTTTTGTGTTGTAGTTGATTTTCCTATTCCTCCTTTTCCATAAATCGCTACTTGTCTTAATGTTTTTTCTGCCATTTTTAAATTCTCCTTTTTTAATTATTTATTAAAAACTTTATGTATGGTATATTTCAAAATATAAATCGTGTCTTCCACTTCTTATTTTTCATATGCCTAAAGTATTTCTCATTCTTAATCTGTGAATTTAATTAATTCCTATTTTAAGTTTTCTTGCAAATTAGATATGAGAATAAGACTTTTCTTCCTCCTCGTTTATTTTTAGTTATTAATCAAAAAGAAAAGAGGATATACTTCTATTACTTAGAAGTATATCCTCTGGTTTTCCAGTCAGATTTACTTAAAATATCTGGTTTATATTTCCGCTTATTCTTATTAGTTTACTGTGTTTTTTTATAATATATGCTTTTTAATTATATTTGTCAATAACTTTTTAAAATTTATTAATTATTTTTCAAGCATTCTTATGCATTTTTTCTTCTTGGGATAAATTCTCATTCATACTTCCTGTTCTATAACCAATCAGGTCTAAAGTAACATAAGTAAATCCAATTTTTTTAATTCGTTACCTATACGATTCATTATTTCTATATCAAAAAAAATTTCTCTTTCAGATGACTCTATTTCTATCCTTGCAATCTCTCCATGGTGTCTCACTCTTACTTGAGTTATACCCATATCTAAAAGAAATTGTTCAGCTTTGTCTACCATATTTAACTTAGACAAAGTTATCTTATTTCCATAAGGAAATCTAGAAGACAAACAAGCAAAAGAAGGTTTATTCCAAGTTGGAAGTCCAAGCTCCTTCGATAATTCCCTTATATCCTTTTTAGTCAGTCCTGCTTCTTTTAATGGGCTTACTACATCAAGTTCTTTGGCTGCCTGCATTCCTGGTCTGTAGTCTCCTATATCATCAAGATTTGACCCATCAAATACGTAATCTACTCCATTTTCTGAAGCAATATTTTTAATTTTTGTATAAAGCTCTTTCTTACAATAATAGCATCTATTTTCAGGATTATTGGCAAAACCTTCAATTTCTAATTCCTCTGAAGAAATTATTATATGCTTAACTCCAATATTTTCAGAATATTTAATTGCCCCCTTAATTCTCTTTCTGGATAGGTAGAAGATGTTGCGGTAACTGCAATTAATTTATCTCCTAAAATTTCCTTAGCTACTTTTAAAAGAAAAGTGCTGTCAACACCTCCTGAGAAAGCTATAGCTGCGCTCTTTTTTTCTCTATTACATCTTTAAGTAATCTATATTTTTCTTCAACTAACATATTTCTTTCTCCTATTTTTGTTAAATTTTAATTTTAATTATTTCATTCTTATTTTTTCATTTTTATCTACTTGTATGATTACACCATCTTGTATAATTAAAGTTATAGATCCATATCTTATTTTATCAATCATCTTCAGTATTTCTTCAAGTTTTTTATTTTCTATTTCTTTACCATTAATTGCCATAAGTTTATCCCCCCAATTTTTTTAATTATAAAAATTTATTATATTAATTTTTATGACAAATTGTAATTATTATACAATTTATGTTTATAAATTTATTTGTATAGCCCATATTTTGTAATTAACTTAAAACTTATTCTGAACATTAATTTAATTATTCAAAGCATAGTTCTTTCCAAAATAAAACTGCCTCTATTATTACACAGAGGCAGAATATATCCGCGGTCCCACTCTGATTATTATGCTAAAATTGTTATGCATAAAATCTCTTTGTGCTATATCAGGCACTCCTGCTAAGCCTACTTTTTAAGCATGATCAAAAAATAACTAGGAGACTGACCTGGCATTTTTTGAATATGCTGTAATTTCAACTTAGTGCTCTGGGATGCATTCTATTAAGTTCCATTTAAAATTCCTTTCAGCTCTTTCAAGAATTCCTCTCTGAAAATTTTCCTTAATATACTTCTTCCTTTCACTGCATTTACATTATAAAAAATATTCCTATTATTCTTATTAATTTACTATGATTTATATATAAATTATAGTATATGTTGGTATAATTAGTCAATAAGGTTTTTATTTTTCTTAAAATTATCTCATTATTTTGTTTTTAATCAAATTCTAAAGAAGCTGAAACATCTGCATAGTTTTAATATCAACATATTCAGCATATTTTATCAGCTTCACTTAAATATTCAAATGCATAATTAATTAAGAATTCAACCCCATACTTTAATACTTCTTCATTCATTAAAGTCTTGTCTGTATGTAAATTCCTATAAATTCCATCAACTGCACTACCTACATGTGCAAATACACCTGGTATTTTTTTTTGATAAATTGAAAAATCTTCACCACCCATAAAAGGTCTATTGCTAAAAATCGAATCTTCTCCAAAACTATCTTTAATTACTTTAATTGCTCTATCTGTACTTTCTATCTCATTATTCACTGCTTCTCCTGGTCCCCATAGTTCTACTATTGCCTCTGCTCCATATGCTTTAGCAACATTTTGAGGAATGTTTTCAAAAATTCTCTTTAGCCCATCAACATTTATTTTGTTTAAAGTTCTAAAATTATATGCTATTTCTGCCTTATCTGGAATTACATTTAATTCCAATCCAGATCTTATAACAGTAGGTACCAATACAACCTGTTGCTCACTAGCAAATTCATACACGACAGCTGCATTAATTGCTGTCACAATTTGACCAATTACTATTAAAGCATTTACTGCTTTGTATGGGCATTCAATATTTCCCCTATTTCCCAAAACCGTTATTCTTGCACCAGCTCCATACGAAGTCTGTATCCCATGCCCAAGTACGAATTTACCTAAATCTAATTCCTGACTCACATGTAATCCTACTATATTATCTACATCATTTAGAAGTCCTGATGACATTATTTTTATTGCACCAACACCTATTTCTTCACCTTCTTGAAAAATAACCTTAACAGTTCCATAAATTTCTTCTTTTAATTCATTTAATATTTTTGCAGCACCTAACATGAATGTAGCATGGCAATCATGTCCACAAGCATGCATAACACCTTCATTTCTAGATGCAAAATCACTACCCGTTTTTTCCTGTATTGGTAAAGCATCTATATCTCCCCTAAGCGCTACTGTTTTTCCTTTTCTTTTTCCTGTTATTGTTGCTATAATACTATTTTCTCCTGCTACTTCATACGGTATCTGAAATCTCTCCAATTCCCGTTTTATATACTTAGCCGTTTCATATTCATGACAGCTTAATTCTGGATACATATGAAAATACTTTCTTGCATCAACTAAATATTTATAATTTTCAAGTACTTTCTTCCTAATATTTCTGCTCATATATTTTTCTTCTCCTTATCTCTTCCAAATTCATCATCTAATAAATATCAAGAATTTTTAAATGATATTTCAGTATTAGCACCATATAATACACTAATAGCCTCTGAAGTTTTAGATATTAATTCATACAATATTTTTGAATATGAAAAATCTACAAATACACCCTGATACGTAACTTTAGCCTCTTCTGGAATTATATTTTCCTTTGCTCCTGCTTCAAATGCAGTTGGCACTAATGTAAAATCATCAAAGCTATCAAATTGATAAGCCAATTTTGCGTTAATAGCATTGATAATCTCAAAGCCTATTATAATTGGATTGCGAGTTTTATGAGGAGTTGAACTATGTCCACCTTTTCCTTTAATTATAATTTCCACATGAAATTCTGATTTTTGTTTATTCACTATCTCATTCATTTTTTATTCCTTTCCTAACTCAAATAATAAATTAGCATTTTTACTTTAATACACCTTCTACTGATCCTTCTCTTGTTTTTCCTTTTCTTTTTTAATATCTTCTAATGTTGGTGTATAGTCTTCTCCCTCAAAATATTTTTGACTGATTTTTAATATAGTTCCATCTGTCAAAGCAGCTTCAAATGCCTCATCCATATCCTTTCCTAGCTTTTCCTGTCCCTTTGGAACAATAAAGAAATTTCCAACACCTTCTGAAAAATCTTCTTTTGAAACATCAATAAGTTTTAAATTCTTTAGACCAATATCCTTTATTTGCTGTTGTATTGTAGCTTTTGTAAAAAATTCAAAATCAATTTTTCCATCTGACACATCTTGTACTGAATGATCTTCTTCTACATATTTTAAAATTACTGGATTAGTCGTATGACTTTTATTATATTTTTCAAACCAGTCCGTGTTAAATGATGTAGCTGTAACTTCTGTTGAATGCCCCCCTATGTCATCAATAGATTTAATATCCGTATTATCATTTCTTACTAAAAGAGCTCTTTTTGAAAAACACATCTCGTCTGTAAATATGTATTTTTTTGCTCTTTCTGCATTATATCCTAAATGATTGCATCCAATTTGATATCGCCCTGAATCAAGTCCTGCAAAAATAGAAGCAAATTCTGTTTTTTGAAACTCAAGCTCATATTGAGGAAGTCTCCTAAAAATTTCTTTAAGCACTTCAATATCATATCCAACTATATTGTTATTATCCATATAGACAAATGGTGCTGGTGATCCGCTAGTTGCTGCCACAATCTTTTGTTTCTCTTGTGATGGTTCGGTACTGCTTTTTTGCATTGATTGATTTCCACAAGCTGTGAATGCCCCTACAATAAATACACTTGCTATCATTAATCCAATTAATTTATTTACTCTTTTCATGTACCTCATAATTGTCCCTTCCTTCTTTTATTTTTTTACAAAAACAAAAGGCTTTGAAATATGTGCTTCACAAATTTCAAAACCTCTAGTTATCTAGTCAGTTCCTCTTAAATTTATTATCCTTTTATCAAATAAAGTTCATCTTCTTAAGTTCTTCTATATGCTCTTTTTGATACATTGCCATACCAGTTTTCATCTGTGAAAAACCAAGTTTTTCATAAAAATTAACTGTATTAGGATGTGTATATAAAATAATATTACACTGCTTTACTTGCTCAATAAGCTGATTAATAATTACTCTTCCTAAGCCTTTTCCATGATATTTTTCATCTAATGCAATATTGTAAATTGCCGCTTGACAGATACCATCTGAAATAGCCCGTCCAACTCCAATTAGTTCTCCATTATCGATAATAAACACAACAGCATAACTCTGTTCAAATACTTTTTGTTGAGTTTCAGCGTCAAAATCACTTAATCCAAAATGCGATAATAATTCTGCAACTTTTGACCAATTAATATTTTCTGCGGTTTTCTGTATTTTATAGTTCATTTTTATATTCTCCATAAAATTTACTTCTCACTAAAATCTGTCTCTACCATGAGGTTTAATCCATACCGATAAATCAGGACCTTTTGGCAATAAACTGTGTATATTTCCAAATAAAATTTTTAAATGTGGTGATAAATGATAGCTATCTTTTATGAATTCAAAATCTGTTGTATCACCTATCCCTTTAATTTGATATAAATCTCTTGCGTAATCCCATAAGTTTTTATAGTCAACAAGTCTATTTCGATTAGTTCTAAATATTTGGTAATATACTGAATCAAATCTTGCTAATGTAGTATATAAGCGAATATCAGAATCAGTTATTTTATTTCCAAACAAATATCTCTGATTTTCCAATCTCTTTTCAAATTCATCGAGTCTTAAAAATAGTTTATCGTATGCCTTCTCATATGCTTCTTGAGTATGAGCAAACCCAGCCTTATATACCCCTGTATTAATATCCTCATATATAATTTTATTAAGCTTTTCTATTTCTTCTCTTAATTCTACAGGATACAAATCTGGTGCATTTTCTTTATGGTAATGCTCCCAATCTGTTTCTAAATAAGTTGTCAAATTAAAGTTATCATTATTAACACCTTTTCCTGTAACTGTATCTACTATAATTGGAACTGTTGGACGTCCTGAATAATTTGGATCTTCTGCTTCATAAATATCACTAATATAGTGAATTCCCAGTGCTGGATCTTTCTCATCCTTATCTAAACTAAAAATCCATCCTTTTTCTGTACGATAAGGTCCAGCTGCTCCTATACTAATTACTTTATCTAAACCTAAAAGCTTAAGAACAATCACTACTTTATGAGAGTGAGGACAGGCTGGCATCCAAAGTAATCTATAACGATTTGGTTCTACTGGCCATTCGTCTGCTTTATTTCCAAACTTTTTTATAAAGAGATTATCTTGTTGAATAAAAGCCCCATCTTTTTGTATTTCATTAGAAAAAGTCTTAAATTTTTTTAGTTCACTCATTTTATCACTTCCTACTATCGATTCATAACTTTCTAATCAATGCTTTTGAAGTCTTGATTTTTGTTTTATAGATTAAATCTCATATTCTGGAGCCTTTGAATAATATATTTTTGAAATAAATTCTTTTGCTCTATCACTTTTAGGATTTTGGAATACCTCTTTTGGAGTTCCATCTTCTATTATTTTTCCTTTATCAAAAAATAGAACACGGTTTGCTACGTTTCTAACAAAATTCATTTCATGAGATACAATAATCATTGTATTTCCTTCTAATGCAGTTGCTTTGATTGTTTCTAGAACTTCACCTACAAGTTCTGGATCTAAAGCTGATGTTGGCTCATCAAACAACAATATTTTAGGATTCATTGCTAATGCTCTTGCGATTGCAACACGTTGCTGCTGCCCTCCAGACAACTGTTTTGGATAATAATGAATTCGCTCAAATAACCCTACCTTTTTTAATTGTTCAATAGCAATTTTTTCAGCTTCAGCTTTTGAAATTTTCTTTACTATAACTAAACCTTCCATGACATTTTCTAAAGCGGTCTTTCTTCGAAACAAATTAAATTGTTGAAATACCATTGCAGTATTTTTACGAATATTTATTATATCTGCTTTAGATTTCTTTGTAAGGTCTACCTGTAAATCTTCCATTTTCACAAAACCTTTTTCAGGATTTTCTAACAAGTTAAGACATCTTAAAAAAGTAGATTTCCCTGTTCCAGATGGTCCAATAACAGCTACAACATCACCTTTTTGGATTTTTAAATCAACATTATCTAGAACAATATTATTATTATATTTTTTTGATAATCCTTTAATTTCTATCATGAAAGAACCTCCTCTTTTGCAAATCGAGCCTGAATAACATCAGGGATACTTATTCTTTTCTCAAGAAATTTTATAATTTGCTCAATGATAATTGTTAATATCCAATAAATTATAGCTAGTGAAACATATACTTCAAAATACCTATAATTAGCTCCAGCTAAAATCTTTCCTTGAGCTGTTATTTCTACAACTGAACATACAAAGGCTAATGAAGTTCCTTTAAGCAAACCTATTAATGCATTACCTAAGGTTGGAAGTGCTACAACAAAAGCTTCTGGAATTATTATTCTTCTAAGCACTTGCAAGGAAGTCATTCCAAGCGAATGAGCAGCTTCAATTTGCCCTTTCTCAATGGATTGAATCGCTGCACGAATATTTTCTGAATTATACGCTGCCTCATTTAATGAAAAGGCAACTAATACAAAAAGTAATGAAGGAATGCTATTCAAATTATAATTTGTTCCATTATAATAGTTATAATATTTTAATAGAATTGGTATTCCATAATAAGTTATATATAATTGAACTATAATAGGAGTACCTCTTATAAATGAAACAAATATAGCAGTTATGCGTTTTAATACAGGTATTTGTTTTATCTTAATCATTGCTAAAACAAGACCTATTATCAATCCAAGAATCATTGACAATATTGTAATTTCCAAAGTCATAGGTAGGTACTTCAATAATTCAGGAATTTGAGTGAATACAAGTTTAAAATCAAAGATATTTGGCATTTGCTACACCCTCTCTTAATTTGACTTTGGAGTAAAATCTTCCTTAAAATATTTTTCACTAATTTCTTTAACTTTCCCCTCACTAATTACTTCTGATAAAGCTTTATTAACATCTTTTGAAAGAGTTTCTCCATCTGCACCTTTTCCAATTAGCAAATAGCTATAAGGAGTTCCTATTAAATCTGAATCCTCTTTACTTAATTGTATAGTTTTTAATTTTAAGCCATGTTCCTCAATATACCCTTTAAGCATTGCTGCATCAATTAATTGAAAATCAAATTGTCCACTTTCTACTCGTTGCAAAATAGATATTAAATCCGCATCAGTATAGTTGATCGTTACTGGCTTATCTGAATGATTCTTATTATAATTTTCAAGAGCAGTTGCATAATTTGTACCAGAAGTAACTTCAGTTTTCTTTCCCAAAAGATCGTTAAATGAATTAATATCTTTATTATTACTTGCTAAAGCTATAACATATTGATTTTTAAAAATTGCATCTGAATAAATATACTTTTCTTTACGCTTTTCATTCATGGCAAAATTATTTGCACCTATTTGATATCTCCCTGAATCCAGACCTGCAAATATTGAAGCAAATTCTGTCTTTTCGAAAGAAATTTCATATTGAGGTAGCTTTTCAAAAACTGCTTTTACTACATCAATATCATAACCAGTTACATTATTATTACTATCAACATAAGAAAATGGCTTTGGTGCTCCACCTGTTGCTATTATAATTTTCTTTTTTGAATCTTCAGTACCACTTTTCGAAGCACTTGTATCATTTTTTTGACCACAGCCTACAACTGTAAATGCTAAGGTTAATATAACAGTTATTAATATTCCTATTTTTTTACTTATTTTCTTTTTCATTAAATATTGCCCCTTTTCTTTTACTTTATTATTTTTTATGTATTAAAAATTTATTTTCTTGATCTTTGCTCAATACTTTCCTATTATGTGGTTCTCCCCAAATACCATCAAAATCAATTTGATTCCAAAAGCGTGTATTATAATCAATAAAAATTGTATTTGTATCACCATGTCTTTCTGCTAAATCTCTAAGGTATGTATTATTCTTAAATGCTGGTATATCATATAAATCACGTGCATACCCCCATATATTTTTAAAGTCAACTATACGACCGCGTGTTGGTCCAAGATTTTTATAATAGGATATATCAAATCTTGCTAAGGTTACAAAAAAGCGTACATCACTGTCAGTTACATAATCTCCAAACAAGAATCTATTAGTTTCAAGACGTTTTTCTAATTTATCTAAACCTTTATAAAAATTATCATATGCTTCTGTATAAGCTTCAATTGATTGCGCAAACGCTGCCTTATACACCCCATTATTAATATTATGAAATAACCATTCGTTAAACTCATCTATATCTTTTCTTAAAAGTTTTGGATATAAATCAGGCGCATCTTTCTTGTGAAAAGGCGCAAAATCCACCTCAAAATAGTTAGTTAATCTGTGGTAATCATTATTAACAACTTTTTTTGCATTAACATCTACTAATGCTGGTACTGTTGAACGTCCTTTATACTCTGAATCACCATTTGTATATAATTCACTTAAAAATTGAACTCCTAAAACTGGATCTGTATTATTTTCGTCATATACAAATTCCCAGCCTAAATCTATTTCTCTTTTTTCTCTACCTACCAAATTAACACTTATTGCATCTATACCTAATAATTCCCTTACTATAGAAGCTCGATTTGACCAATTGCATCCTTTTGCCCAAATTAAGCGATATCTATTAGCTTCAACTGGATTTTCATTTTCTCTATCTCCAAAAGGCTTATCAAAATGATTTTTTTGCCTTACAAAAGCTCCTTTTTCATCAATTTCATTTTCTGTTTCCTTTGGACGTGGTCCTACTATATTTTTATCTGACATAATCCATCCCTCCATCATTTATTTCTGATAATTTACTTCACAACTTCTATTTTGTTAATTTTTCTCTTCCATGTGGTGTATTCCATATAGATAAATCAGGCCCCTTTGCTAAAATTTGATAAGGATTTTCTGCATGGCTTCCTAAATGATAACCTCTTTTTATTGCATCAAAATTGGTAGTGTCACCAAACCCAGGTGTTTGGTATAAATCCCTAGCATATGCCCACAAATTAGGAAAATCAATAATTCTATTTCTATTTACACGAAATACTAAATAATATGCGATATCAAATCTAACTAATGTAACATATAAACGAATATCAGAGTCAGTTATTTTATCTCCAAATAAATAGCGTTGTTTTGATAATCTTTCTTCTAAGTCATCTAATCTTGCAAATAAAGTGTCATATGCTTTTTCATAAGATCCTTGTGATTGTGAAAATCCTGCCTTATAAACTCCATTATTTACCTCATGAAAAATAATATCATTAAGTTTATCAATTTCATCTCTCAATTCTATAGGATATAAATCTGGTGCATCATTCTTATAAAATGGCTTCCAAACGGTTTCCCAATAGTTACTTAATTTAAAATAATCATTATTAACAACTTTACCGGTTTTCACATCAACAACTGTTGGTACTGTAGCTCGTCCGTCATAATTAGGATCTGTTTTTTCATAGATTTCTGGCAAATAACGAATTCCGAGTACTGGGTCTACCCCGCCTTTATCTAAAGAAAATTCCCATCCCTTTTCTGTTCTAACTGGACTAGCTTCTCCTATGCTAATTACGTCGGTTAATCCTAATAAATTAAGTGCAATTATTTGACGATGTGCCCATGGACAAATACCTGCACATAATAACCTATATCTATTTGCTTCAACAGGAAGTTCATTCTCTCCACTTCCAAAAGGCGTTGCAAAGTGATTTTTTTGTCTTATAAAAGCTCCATCTTTACTAATTTCATGTGCAGATTCTGAAGTAGCTATTTTTGATTCTTTCTTTTCTTCAATCACATCATTTAAAACTATTTGCTCATCTTTACTCATAATAAAAACCTTCCTTTTTCTATAAATTTAATTTTATCTTTATACCCTACATCAAATTTGAAATTTAATAAAATATCCTATAAAGTTATCCATAACTGATATTTTCCATAGTTGATTAATTATTACCCAATACTTCTTCTGAAATCTCTTTTATAAGTTTAAGTTTTGCTCACTGTTCTTCTTTTTATGCCTTTTCATTCCTCCTACTAATCAATTCATAATTTAATTGTTTTTATAATATTTTTTCTGTATTTACACATTCAAAGACACCATGATCTTCTCTTGTATCCCAGTTTACTTCATATCCTAATTTTTCATAAAAACCTACAGCATCTACTCTACTTGAAATTAATATCTTGCTTATGCCTTTTTCCTGCATCCATTTTTCTGCTTCTAATATAACTTGCTTTCCTATACCTTTTGTTCTATACTCCTTAAGAACGCATACTCGTTCAATTTTCCCAGTCTTTTCATCAAGCCAGTTTAACCTACATGTTCCTACTGGATATTTTCCAGCAATAGCAACAACATAATTTGTATTTTCTCTATCATTATCATCGATTTCTTGATCTAACCTTATGCCAAATCCTTTTACCATAGCTTCTATTCGAACATTATATGCTGCTGCCCTCTGCCAATTTTCAGTAGCCCGAATTAATTCCATTCCTTTATCCTCCCCCAATTTTATCTCTTTTTCATTTTTTTATAATTATATTTAGTACTGCATTTATTTTTCTCACACAATCCCTATAGATTTAGTGTGTTTTTATTTAACTAATTCTAACTAAGTTGATCTGAATTGTCAATACTTTAATTTCACATATTACAAATTTTTATTACCTTGTCTAAAGATTATTTATAACTACGACTTTTTCATAACATAAACACTAATTTTATAAATATAAAAAAACCGTTAAAGAATAATTACTAGTAAATAATTCTTTAACAGCTTTTTCAAAATTACAATTATTATTTAATCTTGTGAAATCATTAACGACTTTGTCAATTCTGCAATATTGCATAATTCATCTATAGTGGTATATTCTTCGCAAGAGTGGCATTGATTCATAGCATTAGCTAAAACAACTCCCTTTATTCCATGTTTTGCTAATATATTATTATCACTTCCACCAAAGGTTTCTACTAAAGTAGTTGGAAGTTTTTGTTCATTAGAAATTCTTTCAAATCTTTTGATAACAGGATGATTAATAGATATTTCGTAAGCTTCACAATGAATTTCACTATGAAAATCTACTATCGCCTTAATTTTTGCAGCTGAATCAATAAAATTTTGCTTTATATTTTCCAGTAATTCAAGTGCTTTTTTATGTGAATAACTTCGTATTTCACCCTTAACTATGCACTGATCAGGTACTATGTTAGTTGCTATACCACCTTCTATATTTCCAATATTAAGAGTTGTGTCTTTATCTATACGTCCAATTTCTAGGCTACTAATAGAATTTGCAGCAGCTAAAATAGAATGAATGCCCTTTTCTGGTGCAAAGCCAGCATGTGATGATTTTCCGTTTATAATAATATTAAATGACAAAATTGTTGGTGCCTTGAAGGCCGCAAATCCAACAGGACCTGTTAAATCGAGAATATATGCTTCCTTTGATTTTATTTTAGAAAAATCAAACTGCTGAACCCCTTTACAATATACTTCTTCTGCAATTGTAAACAAAACTTCAATTGGACGATGTGAAATATTTTTATCTTCTATAGTCTGTAAAGCCTCTAATATTGCGGCTATTCCAGAAAAATCATCAGCTCCTAGTACAGTCTTTCCATTACTTCTAATTATGCCATCTTCGCCAATTACAGCTTCTTTTCCCTCTGATGGTTCAACTGTGTCCATATGTGCACAAAACAATAATGGATCTAATGAAGTATTCCCTTCTTTAAAACCATATATATTACCGCAGTTTCCATTCAAAATCTTTCCAGCATCATCTTCAAATACTGAGAAGCCAAGTGAAACTAAGCGCTTTTTAATATATATACCCATATCTTTTTCGCAAAAGGATTTGCTGTCTATAGACACTAGTTTGGTAAATTCAGAAATTATCCTCTCTTTATTGATTTGCATTTAAACTCCCCCTTATATTACATACTTTCATAGCATTAGAACTTGAGCTAGACAAGTTTAACGTTTAAATTCTACTACGCGTCAATACACTTTCAAAAATGAACTAAACTTTTAAATTCATATCAATACTATGAATACATAATGAAAGTTATTGTACGTTTTGTCAAGAAGAAATATTTAATTATATATTTTAGTTTAATTATAATTCAAAAGATATTTTGAAGGAAAATATTATTGTAAAATAAATTATTTATATTTTTACCGTAATAAAAAAATAGTTGACAAAAGTGAAGAAGTGGAATATGTTTATTTGTAATACAACTAAACATATTGAATTACTAAGAAATGATTTTTTTAATTTCTATTTTGTAATTAGATATTTTATTATTAAAATATACATTTGATTTGTTTAATTAGTGTAATAAGCATTTTGGATGAACTGATAGTAATGAAATTTTATTAAATTAAAGGGGTAGGTAAAATGGAATTGATAATCAAAAAAGAAGAATTAGATAAAAAGGGCGGATTTAAAAGACAATTTAATAAATTTGATACACCTTTTGGTGATGGTCCTGGGAAATTGCCAATTGAAGCAGGGAGATATCGTATACTATGGTCTCCTGTGTGCCCTTGGGCTCATCGATCTATTATCGTTAGAAAATTACTTGGCCTAGAAGATGTAATTAGTGTTGGTACTGCAGACCCAATTAGACCTAAAGTTCCTCATACTGATTGGGCATTCACTTTAGACAAGGATAATGTAGATCCTGTATTACAAATTAAATACATAAGTGAAGTTTATTTTAATGCAGATCCAAACTATGAAGGCAGACCTACAGTTCCAGCTGTTGTAGATATAACTACAAAAAAAGTAGTAAACAATGATTACTTTAGATTGACCAATTATTTCGAAACAGTTTGGAATAAATTTCACAAGAAAGATGCTCCTGATTTATATCCAGAAGAGCTCAGAAACGATATTGATAAGCTAAATTATGTTATTTTCCACGAAGTAAATAACGGTGTTTATAAGGCCGGATTTGCTCAATCTCAAGAAGCATATGAAAAAGCTTATGATGAAGTCTTTAACCGTCTGGACGAGTTAGAGAAAAGGTTAAAAAATAAAAGATATTTATTTGGAGATTATATAACAGATTCAGATATTAGACTATATGTTACATTAGCTAGGTTTGATGCCGCTTATTACAATGGCTTTAGGGTAAATCGTAATAGAATAATCGAATTTCCCAATTTATGGGGATATGCAAGAGACTTATATCAAACTCCCGGTTTTGGAGATACAACAGATTTTCTTAGCATAAAAAAGCATTATCATTTATCAACCATTAAAGGAAATAAATACAAAATATTGCCAAAAGGTCCAGATCTAAGCATTTGGTACATACCTCATGGCAGAGAAACTCTAAGTAAAGATCCATTAAAAAAATTTATATAAAGACAAAAGGCTTTAAATTTCATGTTTTGCAAATTTTAAAGCCTTTTATTGATCTATTATTTTTTATTGTATTAAATATTATTAATTAGCATATTAATCGAAGTTAATTAATCTTAATAATCTCACTAAATATTGCTTTTAATACTTTTAATGCTTTTACATTCTCTTCATTATTCATCACTCCTCTTGATTTCTATTTCAATAATATTTATTAAAATTAGAGGACTCACTTCTATTTTTTTAGAAGTAAGCCCTCTGGTTTTCCAGTCAGATTCAAGTATTCACTTATTACTATACGTTTACTTGGTTTCATTATATAGATAGTTTTTATAACTTAATCAATTCCTAATTTCCCCATGTTTGAGTTAAATTCTTTGTTAAATCAGTGGTAAATTATTTTTAATTAAATCTAGTAAGAACTACAGAATATATATCTTCTAAAAGCTTAAGCCCTCCTGAATATCCTACATATGAACTATTTATAACTAATCTTTCATTTATTGGCCATGATATAGCTAAGTAATGACCTTCTGTTTCTTTAGCTACTTTCTTTTCCCATGAGCTACCTAAAATTAAAGGATAACCATGATAATCAGTATTCTTTATTTCATCATGAACCTTATATCCATCAACAGAGAATTCAACCTCTGCTTCTATATCGTAATTTAATTCTTTAAAATATTCTGTTATAGATTTTCTATATTTTTCCGGTGCATCATCAATTATAAATTGTTTAGCTGGAAATAAGCCTAGATCATTTACTAAGAATTTTGTTAATGCGAGTGAATATTGTGAATCCGAAACTACAACAAAACGCTTTGACATTACACGTGTTTCAAGGAATACATCTGCAAATCGTTCTATGTAATAATAATATTCTTTTTCTTGCTTTTCTATAATTTTATCTACCTTTTCCTTATTAATTCCAACAAAATCTCCTACTGCTCTTAAAAACTTACTTGTTTCTGTTGCACCTATTGGTAATACAGGATAGTGAAGATATGGGGTTTCAAATTTTCTTTCTAGTTTTTTTACATTATTTAATCCAAGCCATGGTGAAACTAAAAGATTAAATTCAGCTTGTGGAACTTTATTTAAATTTTTAATTCCTCTATCATGTCCAAATATAGTATTTGGTATTAAGCCTAATTGTTCTATAAGTTTTTCGAGTTCTCTTAAATTTCCTAGCCAAAATGGGTCGTGTAGTGGAATTCCTGCCCAAATGTTAATAAGTCCTTTTATTTTTTTATCACTTGGTTCTAAATATTGATCTATAATTGCGTCAACTACCCATTCGTGCCCTAAGTAGTTGTTGCCTTTAAATCCTGGTGTAGATGTAAATATTACTGGCTTTCCTTGTTCCCTAAAAGAACGCGCAATTTCTTCTGCATCATCACCAATAACCTCTGATGTGCAGCTCGTTAATACCACATATAAATCAGCGTCTATAACTTTTAATGAATTTTCAACTATTTCATTTAATTTTTTTTCTCCACCGAAAACTACCTCTTTTTCACTTATATTAGTACATGGAAAAATGTTATGTGAAAAATGTCCTGAATTTCCTGCTCCACCTCCAAGTTTAGCGCCACAGCCTGGTCCTGCATGTAATATAGGTATAGCACCTTCTATTGATTGCACAGTCT
Organism: Clostridium puniceum; assembly: GCF_002006345.1. Classification (GTDB taxonomy): domain Bacteria; phylum Bacillota; class Clostridia; order Clostridiales; family Clostridiaceae; genus Clostridium; species Clostridium puniceum. The sequence continues at coordinate 73,832 of NZ_LZZM01000099.1, read as the reverse complement.
GCATAGCTGCCAAAGCACATTTGTATCTTGGTTGATCTAATATTTTAGCCATTTTATTTTGCCTCCTCTAAGAATGTTGAGTTATCTTGTTTATACCACCATTCTGTATAAGGAAGTTTAACTCTAGATGCTAAATTTTTTTCAAAACTTCTATTTTTAATTGTATCTAATACTGTATAAGCAAAATCAAGAGTCCCCTTATATCCAAAGATCATATATTCATCATTTACACATAGTGCCGCTGCACCTTGTTTAATTGCCCAGACAGTTGTACCTGGATGACGTGAAAAATATATATCTGGTTTATGATGATTTATTATATTTAAAATTTCGAAATTTTGCTGATCAGCAACACTTACTTTAAAATTATCTTTAGAATTTTCAGCTAAATATTTAAGAGATGCTGGCATTTTTTCATTATCATGCATCTTATCATGATGCCACGATGCAGCCCAAACTACTTCCATTCCCAATTCTTGAAGAACTCGAGATACTTCATATGTATATCCTGGTCCCATTCCAAGTACAGCTTTAAGTCCCTTAAGTTCTTTTTTAACTTCTTCTATTTTAGGAATGTAAATAGCTCTTTCTCTTTCAATATAAGATTCTACTTCTTTTTCTCTTTGGATTGCAGCACCAATGCCTCTTAGCCAGGTTTCAAAACCTACAACTCCTAATGGATTAATTGTTTTTACAAATGGAACTCCATATTGCTGTTCTAGTCCATTTCCTAAATATGAACCTAAAACTCCACATATACTCACTGTTGCAAGTGCTTCTGAAAGATGCTCTAATTCTTTAACTGTTGAATTTTGATAAAAAAATACTGGTTCAACTCCAAAGTTACTAAATATATCAGTTATTTGTTTTCTTTCACTCTCATAGAAATTTTTAAAATTAATTTTATTAGTTTTCTTTTTTGGTGGTTTTACTATGCTGCTTAGAACAGCATGATCTGACGCATCAAATCCTGTAGCCCATATTCTTGATCTAAAACCTTCACAGTGAACTGCCGCTACCGGAATATCCTCCTGTATTTCTTTTTTAACTTCTTCAACTACACTATCAACATCCTCACCAATAATTCCAGATACACATGATGTACCTATAAATATAGCTTTTGGTTTGTATCTATTGTAAGTTTCTAATATTATTTCTTTAAGATTCCCAGTTGCTCCAAATACAGTATCATTTTCATCCATATCTGTTCCTAAAAACACTGTATTATTTGAAACTCCTCTTTTAGTTGCTAATTGATTGTTATTTACATTAATACCTGATGCAACTGCTGTACACCCTGATGGTGCATGATTTATTATTGCTACATCTCTTATTCCAGATAATTGCCCTAATGCACACATTGCATTACATGAACTTGATTGACTAAAGCATCTCTCCTTATTTTTTAGCGTTCCACATTGAGATTTATTTACGATATCATGTAAATCACCATTGTATCCTGTAATAGAACCTAAACGACTCTCTCTTGTCCCAACTGCAGATATTTTTAAATCTATAGCCATTTCTTTATTTCCCTCCTACCTAATATTTACCTTAACTAAAATTAAAAACAAATCAATTTTTGATTCCTCAACATATTTTATTTATTTTTTAATTGCTTCACTCCTATTTATCCTTCTTTCATATTAAAATTAAATTAATAATTTATGTTTCTAATTTATTTATAACTATTTTTATAAAAATTAATTATTATCATATAAATCTTCTAAGAATGTTAAACATCCCCTATACCCTGCATAGCCTTTATTAAGAATAAGTGCTTCTGTTGATGGATTTGAAACAACAATTGTAACAATATCAAGTTCTATTCCTATTTCCTTTTCAAAGCTACTTCCTAAAATCAAAGTTGCTTCATCTTGTGCTTCTCTTATAATTTCACTTATTTTCCATTTATCATTTTCAAAAATTATTTCAGGTTTTCTTGCATATTCTAAATTATTTAACTGATTTTCTATTTCTTCTCTACCTTCTTTTGGCACATCATCTGTAATTATCGATATTAGAGGAATTTGTCCATAATCATTAACCAAAAATCTATTTAAGCCTAATACTGTATTTGAGTCACCTACAATTATAAAACGATATGTTTTTATCATTGCATTAATATACTCATAATAACTGTACACGTAATCCTCTTCCTCTTTAATTATACTTTCTATAAGTTTTTCATCTATTGAAATATGTTTTGCTAATCTTCTTATAAAATCTGATGTAGCTGTAGGACCAATTGGAAGACCTTCATATCTAAAAGTATTAATATCAAACTCATCTTTATAGATCTCTGATAGTTCTTTCAAAAGCCATGAAGAAAATACTATATTTAACTCCGCTTTTGAAGATGCTTTTATATTTTCTATACCTTGATTTTCAGTAAAAAATGTATTTACCTTTAATCCAAGTTTTTTTAAGATTCTTGTAATTTCTTCAAGATTTCCTTTCCAGGTTATATCCTGTGTTGGTACTATTCCAAAAACATTTACTGTTTTAGCTTCTTTTTCAGAACTCTTTTTCACAAACTGTTTCACAAGTTCGGTTAAAGAAACTTCGTATCCAAAATAAGAATCCCCTTTAAAGCCAGATGTTTCAATATAAGCTATTTGAATATCCTTTTTTTTAAATTCTTCAACTAAATTTTCTACATCATCACCTATAATACCTGAAGTACATCCTGTAAGAACAGCATATAAATCGCCTTCCATTATCTCCAAGGTTCCTTCTATTGTTTCCCTTAATCTATTAATTCCACCAAAAACAACTTCTTTTTCAAACATGTTAGAACTTGGGCATCCAGTTCCTCCACCTATATAACCTGATTTTACACCTATTGAAGCTTGAAGTCCGCACCCAGGTCCTGCATGAAGAATAGGTATAGTTTTACCTAATGCTGAAAAAACACCTATAGCCCCATTAAGAGCACATAAAGATCTAGGATTTTCCACATAATTTTTCATTAACTTACACCCTTTCCTTCAAATACTTGAATGCATTTTCTTTATACCAAGCTTCCTTGTATGGAAGTTTTTTATGTTCAGCTAGCTTAATATTAAAACTTGGATTTTCAATTGAATTTTCAATTTTTCTTCCTAAATATATGAGTCCATTATATCCAAAGGTTGGTCTCTTAGCTTCTAGGATGTGTGTTGATGGAATTCCAAGCTTTGATACCCAATTAGACATTCCAAGAAAAAAGTCTGGTTTTAACCTATTAACAAGATTAACCTGCTCAAAAGGCTGCATATTAGCCACATCAATAATAAAATCTCCACCATGAATTTTTTCTAATTCATCGAAGCTTTCTATAAAAGCTTCCTCATAAGTAGGAGTTTGTATTCCAACAAGTTTCATTCCAAAGTCTTCTATTAAGCTTGCTGCTGCAATTCCTCTTCCTGTACCTGCACATATAAATACTTTCTTACCTTCTGTTATCTTTCTTATTTTAGAAATTTCTGGAATAACCTTTTTATGCTGTTCTTCAATATATTTACGAGCAACGCCTTCCTTTCCCACTAGCTTTGCAACAGATAAAAACCACTCATCAGTACTTCTTATACCTATTGGCATACCAGTTATAGAATAAGGAATATCATATTCATTCTTTAAGTATTCCATAAATTCATCTGCAAACACTTGGCATATAGCTACTGAATATTCTGCCTTTATTATTTTTCTAAGTTTTTCAACACTTGAATAAAATGGTATATAGTTTACATGTAACCCTAATACATCTAATAAATTTTCTATTTCCTTTTGATCTTCATATCCTATAGACGTGGTTGCAAAAACATTTATTAGCCCTTTTTCTTTTTCAATATGTTCATCTGTAAGTACATATTTTATTATTGAATTAAATGCTGTATCAAATCCTGTTGCTGGTACCTTTGACTTAAATCCCTCACAATGCACTGGAACTAAAATAGCATCAATTTCTTTTTGCAGATTAATTGCTACAGAATCAACATCATCACCAATTATCCCTGATGCACAAGAAGTAAATATAAATATTATATTTGGCTTATATCTAGAATTTAAGTCAACAATTGCTTTTTTTAATTTTTCTTCTCCACCAAAAACAATATCTTTTTCATCTAAACTAGTAACAATATATCTAGCATTTCTAATATTATGAATTCCTCTATGATATTGACCTACCTTAAAATTATCATTCATAAATGATACACATCCCACACAACCATTAGGTGAATGTACTACAAAGGCTGCATCTTCCATTGATAAAAATGCTTGAATACTATTTATCTGTTGACATTGAGTAGTTTGTGCAAAACTTCTGTCGGCATTTTTTAAGCATCTTTTTTTTAAACGCTCTGAAAGTTTTCGACTACAATCACCGCCTCCAGTAACTGCATATTTCCTATCTTCTCTATTTCTTTCAACTATCTTCGCCATTTTATCACTCCTAAACTAATACATATTCATGATGAGTTGTTATTTTTTTGAATATGACTAAATTGTGTAATTCCATTCTGGAAGTATTCTCTTTAAAAATTGCTTAGTTCGATCTCCCTTGGGATTGGAAAATATATCCTCTGGAGAACCTTCCTCTACTACAACTCCTCCATCCATAAAAATCACCCTGCTGGCTATATCTGATGCAAAAGACATTTCATGAGTAACTACAATCATAGTAATCCCTTCTTTCGCTACAGTTTTCATTACAGAAAGTACTTCTCCTACAAGCTCAGGATCAAGAGCAGAGGTTGGCTCATCAAATAAAATTACTTCTGGATTAAGAGCAACCGCACGTGCTATTCCAACCCTCTGTTGTTGCCCTCCTGAAAGCTGAGATGGATAAAAATTGTATTTATCACTTAATCCAACCTTATCTAGTGTCTTTTTACTTATTTCTTCTGCTTCTCTTTTTGGTATATTCCTCGCAATAATTAAGCCTTCCATTACATTTTCAAGTGCTGTTTTATTGCTAAAAAGGTTGTAGCATTGAAAAACCATAGCTGTCTGTCTTCTAATTTCTAATATATCTTTTTTATTTGCACTTTTGAAATGAACAATTTTTCTGCCTACTACTAGCTGACCTTCATCTGCTTTTTCAAGAAAATTTATACACCTTAATAAGGTAGTCTTTCCTGATCCACTTGGACCTAATATTACAACTACTTCGCCTTTATTAACTTTAATATCAACACCCTTTAAAACTTCATTTTTACCAAACTTCTTATGGACTCCCTTTATTTCAATCAAAATTTCAACTCCTTTCTCCCTCTAAATAGTAATATGGTTCAAAATCAGTTCCTGTTTTAACAGTAACTCTATTTTCCCTATCTACAACAGTTGTACTATTTGAGCATATAAACGCCATACCTATTAAGATTAGTGTTAATAAATAAATTTTAAGAAATTCTATTATATTTATTCTTTTCATACACATTCACCTCTTGTATATAATCTCAAATATTTTTCTATAATAAAGGAGCCTTTTTCTATACAAGCACATAATATCCAATATACAATCGCTGCTGCTATATACGCTTCTAAAAACTTATAATTTGCAGTCGCCGTTATTAAAGCTCCATTCATTATGTCTACTATAGCTACTAAATAAGCTATAGAAGAGCCTTTAATAAGCCCTATAAAATTACTACATAATGATGGAACAATTACTGGTAATGCTTGTGGAATTATAATTCTTCTTAATGTTTGTCTTCTTGTAAGTCCTACAGAATATGATGCTTCAAACTGTCCTTTGCCTACTGAAATTAAACCTGCCCTTATTGTTTCTGATATATTAGCAATAGCAGAAATTGATATTGCTACAATTGCTATATAAATAACATTTATATCTTTAGAGTGAATAGTCCAATTAAATTTATCTGCAAAGGTATCAAACTCTTTGGTTACTTCAAAATAAACTATATAAAGTATTAACACAAGAGGAATTCCCCTAATAATAACAACAAAAATCTGTACTAACTTACTCAAAACTTTAACTTCATATATTCTTATTACTGCTATCAATGTCCCTAAAATACTGCCTATAATAAGAGGTATGGCAGCGAGTTCCAAAGTAATAGGTATATATTTTAGCGCTTCCTTTAAAGCTGTAATCATAAAGCTTATATCAAAACTCATATCTTCACCTGCCACACTATATTTTTTTTACATGCAATTTTTTCTCTATTCTCGAAAAAAGCTGTTCTAGTAAAATAGATAATATAAAGAAAATAATTGCTGCTGAAACATACCCTTCTAAAGAACGATATGTATTGGCTGCTATAGCATTAACCTTTCCCATTACATCTATTATTCCAAGTGTAAATGCCAATGATGTATCTTGAAGAAGTCCCACTAAAGTAATTCCAAGTGTTGGCAATATTATAATAATTGATTGGGGTGCGATTATTCTTGAAAAAGCTTGCAATTTTGTCATCCCAACTGAATATGCAGCCTCAACTTGTCCTACTGGAATATTTGCTATTGCTGCTCTCATCATTTCTGCTTTAAAGGCTGCTGCATTAAGTCCATAGGTAATTATAACAAAGTATAATTTATCCCATCTATTTATGTTTATCCCTATTTTCATTAATAATATTGGCAGTCCATAGAATACTATAAACATTTGCACAAGTATTGGTGTCCCACGCATAAATGATATATAAACAATAGAAAGTTGATTTAACAATGGTACTTTATATACACGAAATAAAGCTAATATAACGCCCAAAACTAATCCAATAACAGTTGCACTTAGCACAATCAATAATGTAATGTGAAGGCGAGATAACAATTGCGGTAAATATTGAAATATTAGATTAACATCAAGGTAATTTCCCATTTTATCTCTCCTTTATAGTAATGATAGAAATCCACTAATAAACTTAATTCTGATATGACGATTATATATATGTATTCTATAGTAACAATCATATCTATATAAAATATCTTTTAGGTTAACTTTCACTAAAAATGACTTTCATCAAATTTATTACTTATAATTATTCATTAGTTGTGTAATCCCCACCTAAAATTTTTATTGAAATTTTAGCCAATGTTCCATCATCTTTTAATTCTTTTAATGCTTTATCAAATTCACGTTGCAGATTTATATCATCTTTTCTAAAAACATAGTAAGTATTTGATGTCGCTATAGGATCACCAACAGTTTTTAATTTATCTCCATAAGTTTGATTATATGAGTCAACAATTCTTTTAATTGACACAAAAGCATCTATTCTTCCATCTTCAATATTTTTGATAGTAGTAGCTGCATCAGATGATGATGTATAAACAAGGTTTATAGCATTATTATGTTCTTTGTTATATTGTTCTAAAATATAAGCATCATTACTTCCTGCACTTGTTTGTACCTTTTTGCCTTCTAAATCCTTAATTGAATTTATATCTTTTCTATCTTTCCCAACAGTAATTCTTAAAATAAAATTAGTATAACTTTCAGTTCCAAATAAATATTTAGATTCACGTTCTGGATTTTTTTCAAATTGATGTGCCCCTACATCTACTTTATTTGATTCTAAGCTTAATAATATATTTTTGAATTCAAGTTGATTGAATTCAAATGTATATTGTGGAAGTTTTTTATTAATCTCCTTTAGCACTTCGATTTCATAACCAGAAAGATTGCCACTTTCATCTAAATAGCAATATGGCTTAAAAGCATTTCCCGTTCCTATTACTATAGTTTTCGCTTCAGTTCCTGATTTATTATCCGCTCCTTTTTCAGTGGCATTACCTGCACATCCTATTAAGACTGTTGTTGACATTAATATTCCTACAATAGCGTTAATAAATTTTAATTTTTTCATTGTATAGTCCCCCTTTATTCTTGCAATCTTATATAAATACTAGGTATTAATGAAATAAAAAAGGCGTTAAATAAAATTTTAGTAATTTTATTTAACGCCTCTAGTTTTCTAGTCAGCAATAATTCAAAGTATTCGTATAGGATTTATAAAGATAATATCATTATTTTATTTTCTTGTCAATTTCTAATTTAATATTGTTTCTTAATTTTTATTTTTTTGTTTTATAAACCTTTCCTACTTAAAAATCCTATAATTTCCTAGTATACGTAAAAAGCATGCAGTTTTTATTAACCACATGCTTCCATTATATTATATTGAGTATATTCAGAAATAATTGACCAACCTGCTTTGCTTACAGAAAATATATGCATATCTTTAATCTATTATTTTACATAACTTAATTAACTTTAAATTGAGATATTGCACCATTTAAATTTTCAACCACGTCATTTAATTCTTGAGCAAATTCAGATACCTTTTGAATTCCTTGAATTTGTTCTTGTGTTGCATCTGATACCTGTTCTGTTGTTGTAGCTGTTTCTTCTGAAATAGAAGAAATATTTTCCATTGATATTTTAGTCTTATCTGTAGAACTAACTATTTCATCAATTGATAAAACCATTTCTTTTAATTGATTCTCTATTTTATCCATGCCTTCAAATATTGTTTTTTTTGTTATCAGTTATATTTTTTAATGTTTTTTTCTTTCTGATTTTTAAAAATTTACTCATTATGCATCCCTCCAAGTGTTTCTTTTATAGATATCGTTTACATAAAGATGAAAATTTATTCTTTAATGTTATATGAATATAATATATAACAATACTATAACTTATTTCATTTTATGCTAATTAATAGTTAAACTTATTAAAACCTCTTAATTTATATACATTAACTTTTATTTAGCAGTTTAAACATTTTAATATAAAAAAGGTATTATGTAAAAATAATGTTTTGATTATTTTTACATAATACCTTTTGCAGTATCTCTTTCCCATTTAATTCCATAAACAATAAGTAGCTTATGTAAAAAGTCTGTTTACTTTAGCAGTTGAATAATAATTCTAATTACCAATTTGACTTATCATCATTCGAGCATTTGAGGCATATTGGGACTTGGGATAATTATCTTTTACTTTATTGAAATATATAAGAGCATTATCATTATCATTTGTTTCTTTATAGCACATCCCTATTTGAAAAGTAATCCATGGCATAAGATCTAATTTAGGATCAATCTCTGAAGCTATTATTAATTTAGGAAGTGCTTCTAAATACTTTTTTTGCTTGTACAGCTTATTACCATCATTGTATATAATCCATAGTGAATTTGGTTTTAAACTTTGCCACAACTTATCAAATTTCATTTTTGTTTCGTCATCAAAGCTATTACTTTTCATACTTATTAAAATGCTAGCAGCTTTCTCATAATTTCCATTATTCAAAAATTCTTCAGCATCCTTTAACATACTTACAATATTATTTTTATAATTGTCTGAGTCCAATTTAGTATCCGCTAAATTATTTTGCATATTTTTATATTCTCCATTTGATACAGTATTTTCCTGCATCAAAACCTCATCTTCATCTGAATTTATATATGTTTCTTCATTAGAATCATGCATTTTATTATTTTTTTGCTCCCCTTGAATGCTTGTATTAAATTTTGTGAAAACTCCTTGAATAGTTTCTTGATAAAAATAGTTTATGCTGACTCCAGCTATAACAACCATAAAAATTACTAAACTTATAACAATATTTCTTTTTGAATATATGGCTAAATTATATTGTTTCTTTTTATTATTAGAAACATTTTTAACAATTTCTGTAACCGTTATACATTCATCCATAGATTTTTTAATTGATAAACTTTGCATATATTCATTTGCTAATTCATTGTACATTATATCTTTATTAAGTTTTTTAAAAGTTTTTTCTGCTTTTTTATATTCTTTCATATTAACATAGCATAACCCCATAAGTTTAATAGCTTCTGTAAAACCTTCATTATAGGATAAAGCTTTTTTTAAATCATTTATTACTAAATCGAAATTGCCTTTCTTCACTTCTCCTATTGCTGTATTATATAAAATAATAGATTTCTTAATATTATCATCAATTATATATTGGCTCAATTCTATTTCCTTTATATTAATCGAACGTGCATTTTTTATTTCTAAATCAAAATCAACCAATTAATTTCCCCCTAAAATTTTATATAATTATACATAGAATTTTATTTTCAGATGCTTAATTCTATATTAAAACATATACCTTTTATATACTTAAGATTTACTTATGTGTATATACGCATTCTAACAAACTATGTCATAAAATTCAATAAAAAGTCTCATTGTTAAATATGTCCAGATTAATTTTTCATTCATTTCTTTATATACATATCATTTCTTTAAAAATCATACATTATGAATTTTAAAGGAATTCATAATATTATTATCTAATCATATTGTGATTCAATCATATAAAAAATAAGCTATTTAAAAATAGAAAATTTATTTCTATTTTTAAATAGCCAATCAAATCAAAGTTTCAATGTTTTTATTAATAAATCTTTTTAATAATTCGATAGTCTCAGATCTTTATCCATCTTGAAATTTAACTATATTTTGAGTTTTCTAACATGTACAATCATTTCTTGCATCATATTATTTAACACTTCTGATGATGATGAAACTTCTAAAATTAAAAATTTTCTAAAACTAATTAGATAGATATTTTCTTATTCCATCAATCATCATCTTATGTGCTTCTTTACTTTCAGGTAAATCAAAATCTGAAATTGTAAAGCCATGTCTTACTCCATAAAATCTCTTTGCATTTGTTTCAACTCCTGATTTTACAAGCTTCTGTGCATAATATTCTCCTTCGTTTCTAAGAGAATCTATTTCGCAAGTTATAACTACTGCTGGTGGGAGATTCTTAAGTTCCTCTTCTATTGCAAATATTGGAGAACAATATGGTTTTTTAGCATTCTCTTCTTTCCTATAACACTCATCAAATATTAAAGCTATTTCAGGTGGTATTGCCCCTTCTATATAGAATTTTTCTGTTGCTGGTGTTGACAAATCAAGAGGTGGATAATCTAATATTTGGCATTTAAATGAGAATTCTTTTTTTTCCTTTGCCATCATACACACTACTGTTGAAATATTAGCACCAGCACTATGACCTCCAATTGCCATATTACTCGGATCAACTCCAAATTCATCACTATGTAAATTTAAGTACTTTATAACATCATAAACATCATTTTTATCTGTTGGACACTTATATTCAGGTGCAAGTCTGTAGTCAATTGAAATAGCAGTAATATCTAATTCATTTCTAACCTTATCACAAAACCTATCATCATCCTCTGGTAAGCCCGCTACAAATCCGCCACCATGAACATCGAAAAATATAGGTGACATTACTTTCTCATTTTTAGATTTATAAACCAAACAACGTGTTTTTCCCTCTCTAGTTGGAATAAAAATTTCTTCTCCTAAAATCTTTGAAGCTTTTGCTCTAGCAAGGCTTCCTTTTCTCATGTTGTTTACAATTTCCAAACTATTTTCTTTATCACTCATAAATTAATTTTCTCCCTTCATATACGCTTCATCTAAATTACTGGCAAAGTGCCATCCATAAAATATACATGACACTTTATTATTAATAGCTATATATGATTTGCTATTTCATAAGCATCCCAAATGGCATACATAATATTAGATACTTTACGTGCATCCCCTAAAAGATGAATTTCTGGAATTTCAAATTCTAATTCTTTATATAAAGAATCTTCTTCTTTATATCCTACAGAAAGTATTACTGAATCACATTGAAGCTTTTCTGTTCCATTTTCTGTTTCTATTTCTAAACATCCATCTTTATATGTTTTTACCTTTGAATTTGTTTTAATATCAATATTATTAAACGGAATTAACTTTTCAAGCATTTCACTATTTGCAGAACATAGAGGTTCATTTAATGCTAAAATTTTGTGCAAAGCCTCTACTATAGTAACCTTTTTACCTTTTTTAGCCAAATCAAGTGCAAGTTCACATCCAACTAAACCTCCACCTACTACAACTGTACTATTTCCCACATTTTTCTTACCTAATAAAACGTCTGTTGCTACAAATACCTTATGATCATCTCCAAGTGAAAATACCTTTGGAATTGAACCTGTAGCCATAATTACGCTATCAACATTATAATTTAATATTTGTTCCTTTGTTATTTCACTATTTAAATGTACTTCAACTTTTAGTTCTTTTAATGTATTTTCATACCAATCAGCTAATGCAATATCATCTTCTTTAAAATCTGGTGATCCTCCTGGAATAAGATTTCCTCCTAGTCTATCACTTTTTTCATACAATACTGGTTCATGACCTCTAAGAGATAGAACTCTTGCTGTCTCGCAGCCTGCTACTCCACCACCAATTATTAGAACTTTTTTCTTCTTTAATATAGGTGTAAGTGCATTATCTTTTTCTTTACAAGCTTGAGGATTAACAGCACAGTTAAGCATTGAATAGTGTTGAATACGCCCCATACATCCTTCTTGGCATGATATACATGGTCTAATTGATTTATAATTATTAGCTTTTAATTTATTTACATAATCAGGATCAGCAAGAAGTGGTCTTCCCAAACTTATAATATCACATGTTCCATTTTCTATAGCTTCAAGTGCCATATCTGGATTGTCCATTCTTCCTGCACATATGATTGGTACATCTACATTTTCTTTCATTAGCTTAGCATATGGCCTATACAAGCCCTTTTCTTGATACATTGGAGGATGACTCCACCACCACGAATCATAAGATCCAACATCTGTATCTAATGAATCATATCCATATGATACAAGCAATTTAGCAGCTTCAATTCCTTCTTCTAAATCTCTACCCTTTTCAGTGAATTCTTCGCCCGGAAGTGCTCCGTCTCTTAAATCTTTAATAAAACTTTTTGGTGAATATCTAAGCGTTACTGGAAAATCTTCTCCACACCTATCTTTAATTTCTACAACTATTTCTTGTGCAAAGCGAAGTCTATTTTCTAAACTACCACCATATTCATCAGTTCTGTGGTTAAATAATGAAATAGCAAATTGATCTATAAGATACCCTTCATGAACAGCATGAATTTGCACTCCATCAAAACCTGCTCTCTTTGCATTGAAAGCTCCAGCTCCAAATTTTTTAACTATAGATTTAATTTCATCTACTGTAAGTTCACGACAAGTCTTATCAAGCCATCTATGTTTAATTGGTGATGGCGCAATGGGAGGAAACTCTCCAAGATTAGTTGGTATAGTAACCCTTCCAAATCCGCCTGACATTTGTAAAAATACTTTTGCATTATACGCATGTATTCTTTCTGTCATTTCCCTTCCTGTTCTAACAAATTGAACTGGATTATGTGTAGGACATGGAACATTTGGCATTCCATGTTCTTCAACTTCATTATCCACAAAAGTGACTCCTGTGATTATTAAGCCAGTCCCACCTTTTGCTCTTTCAATATAATAGTCAATTCCTCTTTGATTAAAGCCGCCTTCACTATCAGCTAATCCAAGTGGACCCATTGGTGCCAATGCAAAACGATTCTTTATTTCACATTTACCAATCATAATTGGTTCAAATAATTTCTTATACTTGTTCATACACACCCTCCTAAATACAAATATTTGAAGCTTTTAACATATTATAGCTCCTAAATAATAACTCTTATACATTATATCTCCATTAAACTAAATATGTCAACATTGACATGTATTACTATTCACACTTTGTTTTCCTTTATATTTAATTGTGTTAAAATTGTTTTACAATAAAATTTGATTTTCAGGTTGTTCATTTCTGATGCTTTTAAATCTATTTATAAATTTTATTTTATAAATTTTAACTTTATTTTGTAAATTCTAAAACAATAAGAAGAATGAGGTGCTAACAATATATATGAGAACATTGAAGTATGCAATTTTAGGTCTTGTTAATAGAAGTTCATTAACAGGATATGATATAACAAAGAAATTTAATGAAGGGTTAGTAGAATTTTGGTATGCTAGACATAGCCAAATATATCCTGAATTAAAAAAATTGACAGATGAAGATCTTATTTCATATGAAACAATTATACAGGGTGAAAAACTAGAAAAAAAATTATATACCATAACTGAAAAAGGAAAAAGATCTTTACAAAAATGGCTTGCAAAAGATGATCCTTTAGAACCGACACCTAAAGATGTCTTTAAATTGAAAGCTTATTTTTGTGATGAAATGAATATTGATATTTTATTACAACAATTTGAAATTGCTCTAAATAAACATTCGGAAAGGCTTGAATACTTAGAAGCTTCTATGAAAAAACTTTCAAAAACAAAAGATATATCTAAAGTTTCCTCTCCCAGCTTTGGTGATTACATCGTCTTAAATAGCGCTATTATGAGAGAAAAAAGTTATATAGATTGGCTTAATGATTGTATAAAAAGAATTGTTAATAATAAATAATTTTTTGATTACGTGAATTCTAAGTTAAATATATTTAACTTCCTTACTTCATCTATAAATTGTCAAACTTCTATAAACAATGACAATTCATAGAAATAAGCTCCTATTCTCTTTAATAATTTGGCTGTATAAAAAATAGTGTAATATTGAGCAAATGGGCATTAATAAAGTTTAATTATACTTCTATTAATACCCACTTGGTTAATATATAGTTTGTCCTATAATGAACTTCTAACATATTCGTGAAATTTATATAGAAAGATTAATTCATAGTATTCTAATCTAGTATCAATTTATTTCTATTCATTTCCCCTACTGACGTATTATAGCTGTAAATTATAAGAAACATATTTCATATAATTCATTATTTTTGAGTTCCAGATACTAATGCGCTTTCAATTGCTTTTAAAATTACTTTACTGCTATTGGTTGCTCCTGAAACAGTATCTACTTGAACACTTTGCTCCTTAACTACCTTATCTGTAATGACTTCTGCTGGCTTTCCTTTCTCATTTTTATGTTCTAATAAATTTATATTTTTAATTTCATGATCTTTAACTGTAACAATAACTTTTGCATAAATGTAATCAACATTACAAGTACCAGTATATTCTCCATCAGAAACCTTTGATAATTCTATAGTACCAATTTTCAAATCTTTAACGGCTTTTTGATAGTTCTTTACGGAAATTAAATACTTCCCCCCAATAATAATAGCAATTAAAAGTACAAAACAAACTGCTACAACTAATATTTTGTTTATATTTACCATATAAAATCCCTCCTTATTTTTTAATAGACCTTAATAAAATTTCTATTCCATCTTCCATTAAATTCTCAATATTTTTATTGTAATAAGCTTTTATATATTTTTCTTTTTTATTTATTAAACCAATATAACCTGTAAAACTTGACCAAAGCATAAGAGAAATTGTATATGAATCAATATGATCTATTAACTCACCTTTTTTAATTCCATTTATAATACAGTCATTTAAAATCTCTAAAGAATGCTCGCCCACTATATAACTTTTTTTAATTAAACAATTATCATCATCAACTTGGAAATCAAATTCTTTATTTTCATAATCTGAAATAACCTTAAAATATCCATGATTATCTTTACTAAATTTAACAAAAGTTTCACCAAGCTTTCTGATTTTTTCAATTTCACTTTTTTTGCTATTTTCCTTGATTACCTTATCAAATAATTCATTTAATATATTGTATCCTAATAACATTATTTCAAAGTATAATTCATCTTTACTTTTAAAATATGAATATATAGTTTTCTTAGTAAACTCAGCCTCTTTTGCAATATCATCCATTGTAGAATTTTCAAAGCCTTTTTTGAAAAAAATCTTTTCAGCCGCATTTATTATTTCAGTTTTACGAGCTAGTTTTTCTCTTTCTTTTCGTTCTGTAATACCTATTTGAATACACCTCCTATATATAAAGTATACTAATAGTATACTTTATATATTTCTAGTATATACATTATTTTTAGCCTGTCAATGAAAATTTAAAAAATATGATTTGAAAACAAAAAAATCCAAATTTTAAATTTGGATTTTCTTATATATAAATTGTTATATAATTATTTCAGTATACTACTTATACCAAGTTATATTTAATTGATTAACAATTATTAAAAAATTTTATATCAATTAGCTGCTCTAATTCTCCTATTTTAGGTGCCACAAAAAGTTCGATAAGGCTGGTTGCATTTAGCGGGTAATGTGGAGTACTCATCTTGTTCTATAGAGTGAGCATAAGGACAGGAAAGAACTTTAAGAAGCCGTTCCACAACATTATAATCTCCTTGTTTCTCTGCAGCTTCTAATGCTTCTTCCACCCTATGATTACGCGGGATTAGTGCTGGATTAGAATTTTTCATCAATTGATGCGATGAAGCTTTTGTTTGCTGCTGTCTCCCTATTCTTTCCTGCCAAAGCTTATACCAATGAGTAAATGACTCACTATTAAACATATCCATATCAGAAAATTTATTAAATGTTAGTGCAAGAAAAGTGTTGGTATAATCCGCATTATACTTCTGCATTATACTTAGCAAATCTTCAAAAAGTGATTCATCCTGCTGCTCTTCGTTAAAGATTCCTAGTTTTGATCTCATTCCAGCCATCCAATTTTCGTGATACAACTCAGTAAAATTTGAAACTGCATCTTGAGCCAGTTTCACAGCCTCCTCTTGGTTATCATGGAGCAGTGGCAATAAAGTTTCAGCAAATCGTGCTAAATTCCATCCCGCAATATATGGCTGATTTCCATAGGCATAACGCCCTTCTCTATCAATTGAACTAAATACAGTTGCTGGATCATAAGCATCCATGAAAGCACAAGGTCCGTAATCAATTGTTTCTCCACTAATTGACATGTTATCAGTATTCATCACCCCATGAATAAAACCAACTAGCTGCCATTTAGAAATAAGTTCAGCTTGGCGTTTAATTACGTTTTTAAGTAGAAAAAGATATGGATTCTGACCCTCATTACCATCTGAAAAATGTCTCTTTAATGTATAATCAGCTAAGGATTTTAGTTCTTCAACTGTTCCCCATTCTGCAGCATATTGGAAAGTAGCAACCCGCAGATGACTAGCGGCTACACGTGTAAGAATTGCACCTGGCAGAAGGGTTTCACGAATTATTGACTCACCGGTTGTTACCACGGCTAGACTGCGAGTAGTAGGAATGCCAAGGGCATACATTGCTTCACTGATAATATATTCACGTAGCATTGGTCCAATAGCAGCTCTGCCATCGCCACCTCTAGAGTAAGGAGTTCTCCCCGATCCCTTTAGCTGAATATCAACTCTATCGCCTGTTGGAGTGATCTGCTCCCCAAGCAGCAAAGCTCTGCCATCGCCTAACATATTAAAATATCCAAATTGATGTCCTGCATAAGCTTGAGCAAGGGGTAAACCGCCTTCCAGTATTTGGTTACCAGCAAAAACCGCCACTCCATCATTGCTTTTCATTGCTTGAATATTCACGCCCAAAGATGTTGCAAGTGGGTGATTAAGAATAATCAATTGGGGTGAGCTTACAGGTGTTGGTCTCTGGATTTTAAAAAATGATTTTGGCAACTTGGCATAACTATTATCTAAGTTCCATCCTGTTTCTATTATTTCTTTTCGCTCTTCCATTATATTACTCCTTTCTTCTATTTTTTATATAATAATTCCTTCTTTCACATAAAATAACAGCCAGTCTTAACAATATTTTTACTTATCTACATTCTTATAATAACAAAATTCTTCTCTTTTATTATTTGCTTTTGATAATTTATTATACCTTGTATATTTTATAGTATATATCATCCTTATAGAATACATAAAAATTCAATTATATGATAAATGCGTAGCCTTTATTAATATTTCTAATCATATATTAAATTAAAATAGCCAGCAAAATATTAGTATTTGCTGACCTTTTTTAACTCCTTAAGTTTTAATTAATTTTCATATTCCCTTTTTAGTAATTAATTTGTATAATTCATTTTCTTCTTTTAAAATCCTATTTTTTATCTCATTAAGTATAGGTTTTGTTTTAGATATAAATGTGTCTATTTTTTCATTTATTTTACTTTTAGTATTAAATTCATTTTTATAATTTATAAATGCATCAGCAATGTTTCCCATTTCATTAATATAATCATTTGCTATATTTTTTAGTTCTATATCTTCTCCCTCAATTAGATTAGGATATAAAAACTTATCTTCAGAATTTAAATGAATTTTCAACTTTCCAGCTAAATTATTTATATGTGGAACAAAATCATCTAAATGATTTAAGTAATCTTTGTTATTTATTATTTTTTCAATGTAATTTAACTCTTCCATAATGTCCTTGTGTTGTCTCATAAAATTATCTATATTTATCATACAGTATCTCTCCTTACTATTAACTCTAATGCCATTATATCTCTATAGTTAATAATTTTATGTAACACATGTTACTAATTACAATTAGTAATAACTTTATTATCTATTATTAATTTTATTTTTTAATAATAGATATATGTTCAACTAAATAAACTACATATATTTAGTTATTGTGCATTGCTTTAATGTAATAATTTAACTTTTTATATCTTAAAGGTTAATACTAATTGAGTTAACTTTTCTGCAGTTGCAGCTTGATTTTGAGCCACTACAGCAACTTGTTCAATTGCTTTATTTGTTTCTTCTATTCCTATTAAAATCTCTTCTGAATTATTTTTAGTATCCTTCATATTATTTGCAATAGTTTGTACAACCGCTGAAATTTCTTCTGTTGAAGCATTTAATTCTTCAGTCATTGATGCCATATTTTGTGATAAATCACTAATAAAAGCTGCATCTTTTTCATATTTATCACCTGTATCAATCAATAAATCGTAATTGTCTTTTACACTGTTATCAATGTAATAAAGTATATCCTTTGAATTAGTAGATAAATTATCAAAAGTAACTTGAACATTAGAAACTACAGTTTGAATACTTTTTACATAATCTGCTGATTGTTCAGCAAGTACTTTTACTTCATTTGCAACAACTGCAAAGCCTTTTCCCTGTTCCCCCGCTCTTGCTGCTTCAATATTAGCATTTAAAGCAAGTAAATTTGTTTGTTCTGCTATTGCTGCTATAGATTTTGCAATTATACCAATTTCACTAACTACTTTTCCTTGCTCAATGGCTTTAAGTATATTGTGTTGTTTTTCTTCATATAACCTATCAGCTATTCTTTTAGAATTAGAACCTTTTTCTTTTATATCAGTAGCTCTTTCTTTTATATATATAGACTGATCACTACTTTCTGTTGAGCTTGAAGCTAATTGTGTTATTCCTGAATTAACTTCCTCCATAGTTGATGATAATTCTTGAGTATTTTCATTTATTCCATTTATATTTCTTACTATCTTAGAGGTATTTTTATCTATGTTTTCAAAATTACTTGCCATTTCTTCTAAAGTAGCAGATAATTCTTCACTAGAAGCTGTTACACCTTGAGCTTGATCTATTATATTTTCAATTGCTCCTCTCATTCTTTCTTTTGCATGGTTTAGTGCATTAATGAGTTTTCCTAATTCGTCATTGTTTCTACTCTCTAAGGAATATGTTAAATCTCCATTTCCTAAAGCTTCTGCCAATAATAATATCTTTTTTACTGTCTTTGATATGTATAATGATAAAATTGACCCAATAATAATTGCTAAAATAATGCCTAATGCCAAAATCACATGCATTATATTAGTGGTAATTTTATAATTTTCTGCATTACTTTCATTTGCTTCTTTTGCTAAACTGTAATTTGTTTCAATCAACTCATTTAACTTTTCAAACATATCATCTCTAGCTTCAAACATATCAACTCTTTTATTAATTCCTTCGCTATAATTTTCATTAGCCAGTAATTCTAAAACACTATTTCTTTCAATTTTGTATTTTTCTAAAAGAGAAATAAAATCATTAAATGTTTTTTTAGAATCATCTGATATAGTTATTTTTTCAAAGGATTCAATGTACTTATCAGTAGTAGATTGACTTTCTTCAATCAATTTTATAGCATCATCTGTTTTTGCTGTATTATTATCTATAATTGTACCTTGAACTATTGATAATTCATCTAGTAAATTTTCTTTAATTAAATGTATCTCATCAATACTTTGCAAATTGTTGGAATAGATATTTTGTGCATTTTTTTGAATATTTGTCATTCCAAACTTTCCAAAGAATCCTGTTACTGCAATTAATAAAGCAATACACATAAATCCTAATAATAATTTTGTTTTGATAGATAAATTTCTTATAATATCCATGTTTATTCCCCCTGTAAGCCATTATTTTAATGTATATTTTTAAATTCAATTATTAAATACGCTGTAAAATATTAATTATTATATTAATATCTCTCAACACATATTATTTTATTTCATTAACCTTAATAATAGCTTAACAGATAAAATTAGGACTTTTTCCCATTATAAACCTTAAAATTTGTAAAATTACAAAAGCTTTTTCACCTTCCAATTTTTATATTTTTCCCAATGATTATGCATTTTGAGTCTTTTCCATGACCAATTTCACTTGTTTTCACAATTGGCATATTGGGATTATTAACCATTTCTTTTATTATTTCTACTATAGTCGGAAAATACTTTTCTCTCTCCATTTCAGTGTAACTTCCAAGTAATATTCCTTTAACTTTTTTAAATACACCCATTTGTTTATATTGAGTCAAATATGTCACCATCTTAGGTACATCCCCTCCTAAGCTTTCTAAGAATATAATTTTATCAGTAAAATTGGGCATGTATTCTGTACCTGCAAGCTTTAAAAAACAACGCAAATTCCCTCCAACTACAATACCTTCTATAGAATTCCCTTGTATCCATTCATACTTAAAGGTTAGAAGTTCATTCCCACTGCTCATAAATGTATTTTTAAATTCTTCGATCTGTCTATTTGTATTACTTTCAATTAAATTTCTTATCTGATACAAATAAGTTTTGATTCCTGTTTTAGAATATAAAGAATTTAAAATTACAGATAGATCACTATATCCAAAGAAAGGTTTAGGATTATTTTTTATTATTTCAAAATCTAAATAATCCAAAATTCCATTTGCTAAATCTCCACCAGATACATCAAATATAGCTTTTATACTAGAATCCTTGAAAAAGCGCATTAAAACCTCTGCTTTTTCTTCTCCAGTTCCGTTAAACTCAGAATTTTTTTTATAAATCTTATCACTAAATTCAATTTTAAGACCAATCTTATTTAATGTAGTTTCTAATTCTTTCATCTTTATTATGTTACTTTCCTCTAATCCATTAGAGCAAGCAACAATAGCTACTTTATCACCACATTTTAATAATTTCACAATAAATCTCCTCCCCTCAAATATAAATTAATCTTATATAAATATATGTTCTAAAAAGTTTACTATATATTTTAAATAATATAAACAAGTTAATTTTGCAAACTTTGAATTTTCTTAATTAAAATCTATAAACATAACAAATAAATATATGAATTTTCTTAATAACTTACTTAAAATATTAAAAAGTATCTCCTTATAAGTTTATCATAAAAGGAGATACTTTTTAATTTAATATATTATTGAAGTTTTTTATTCCAAGAGTAATTTTTTCAAGTTAAAAAGATCTGAAGTATTGATTCTTCCATCTTCATTCATATCTGCATTTTTAGTATTTATTTTATTTGATGTATCCATTATATATTTTTGCAATACTATATAATCTGTAATATCTACTTTACCATCATCATTTATATCACCTTTATTAATTACAGGATCTATTACTGTATTTCCGCCTACATGTGTACCATTCTTACCTAGATTTACTTTATGATCTAAACCTATAAATTTGCCACTTTCCTTTTCTTGCCATAGTGTTGGCTTAACAAGTGCCATTTTAGCAGTATCTACAGTTTTAAAATCATATCCAAGTATTCCACCTGTATCGCCTGAATTTGGATTCAAACACCAAAAAGTGTGGTTAATATTCTTTTCTGTAATAAAGTCAGCCAAAGCTTGCATCCACTTTTGGTTATTTGAACCATCCATATTTCCGCCCCATTCACCTACTAATAATGGTGCTATGTTTTTGTCTTGAATGTAAAACCAATTAGGCTCCCAAGCTTCTTTTAATAAGCTTTCTTTAGTAAAACCATTTTCAAACCATGGTTGCATTGATACCCCTGGACCATAATCATGTGGCGAATATACCACTTGATTTGGATGATTTTCAATATTCACCGGATGCTCTTGAACTCCTCTAAGATTTCCGCCCCACCAAGTTCCATAATAATTATCTATAGCCTTAGTACTATAATCAAATCCTTCCTTAGGATATGTCTCTATTCCTTCTACCATAATTAAAAGATTAGGATTAATATCTAAAATTTCTTTTCCAACTTTTTCGGCTTCATATTTCCAATTATCTATATCTGTTGATTCATCCCATTTAGCTGCTTGTTCTTGTCTATAGGCTTTACCGTGTGGCTCATTAAAGATATCCATAGCAATTACAGTATCATCATTTTTATAATGATTAGCAAGCCATTTCCAACATTCTTCATAATCTTCCACACTATATTTATCAGTATACCATAAATTGGATTGACTTCCATTTATAATTCTGTGCATATCAAGCATTACTTTTATACCCTTTTTCTTGCAAGTCAATATTGATTTATCAAGTATTTCTAAACTATTTTTATTCTTTAAGTCTGGATTAACATAATCATTAATTGAATCTGGCATTGGATAATTTCCTTGCCTCCATTCATTTACCAATTGTACTGATAATGGAACTCTAAGTGTATTAAATCCATTGTCTGCTACTTTGTCTAAAATATCATCTAATGTATTTGCCCATAGTCCATGATAAGAACCATTGGGAGTTTCATTCCCAAACCAAGCAATACCAGTTAACCTAACTTCATTTCCTAAAGAATCATAAATTTTACTACCATCAGTGTGAAGATAGTCATCATTATTGTCACTTTCTGATGCAAATACAATAGTTGGTGTCATTAAAGCAATTACCATACTCATGAAGATTGCTAAAAAATTTGGTTTAAATTTCATTTCCATCCACCTTTCTTCTTAATAACTTTATACATTTTTATGAATAATTTCATGTATAAATTATTCTATTTATTTACAATAATAAATCTTTTATTACTTAATACAAGCAAAAAATCGCTAATGTTTAATTTTTATACTTAAAAATACTATATACGTCAACTTTCCTATTATTAGACTCAAATTTAGTATTTTATGAAATGTTTTAATCTGTTATTACTATAAGAAAAAAATAGATGATTAAATAAGACTTATTTTGTATAAAATCTTATTGCTCATCTATTCTTATCCGTATATCTATAACCCCATCCATATGCATAAATTAAATACAGAATGACATATTATAGGTATCCATAAAGATTTGTATTCTTTAAACAAATACCCTAATGCAAGGCTTACCATAGAAATATTAATAGCAGATCTTATAATATCTGTATTAGAATTTATCCAGACAGGCATATGAGATAAAACAAATATTATTGTAGTTAATAAATTAGCTTTCCAAAATTTCATATGATTCCATAGCTTTTGCAATATAAATCCTCTAAATGGAATTTCCTCAACAAATCCTGCAAGTAAGCCACTTATCCATAATACTCCTAAATTTAGATGAAATGAATTAAAACCAGTAATTGCATTTTTTGTAATAAGTAGTATTATAAAAGTAGAACTTACTATTATTGCTATTAATATGCCTTGTTTAGAATTACCTCTTATTTTTAAATAAACTAATGGATTTACTTTATCTTTTAGCTTTAAATAAAGGATTACTGGAATTACAAATAAAAATAAATTTATTAATATCCCCCAAATAAAAGAACTTATACTGTCCATATACAAATATACCTCCATAAAACATTTTTACATAATACTAGTATAAATTAAATTTTTGATTTATACTATATATGTCTACAAAATTAAATTATTTTAGAAAGGATTTGTTATATAAATTATGATTATTACAAATAAGTTAAGTGAAAAATGTTTAAATTTTATAAAAAATAACACTCCAATACCAGAAGAAAATCTAGAAAAAATTTACTACGGTCTGCAAGTAATTATGCTAGATATATCTAAATCAATTATTTTACTTACAACTGCATATTTTTTAGGAGTATTGCAATATACGTTCATTGCGTTTATAGTTTTCGCAGTTCTTAGAGTTTCTGCTTCTGGAGTTCATGCAAATTCAACTATACAATGTATAATTGTTAATTATATACTATTCTTAGGTAACGTTTACTTAAGCTTAAATTTCTCTATAAATATAATAATACAATCTATTATATTTATAATAAGTTTAATTCTTATATTTTTATATGCACCTGGAGATACTGAAGAACGTCCTCTTGTGAGCAAAAAATTAAGAAAACGTTTAAAAATAAAATCTATTGTGGTTGTTATAATTTTTTATATTGCAATTATATTAATTAAAAGTAATATATATGCTAATTTAATCACCTACTCAATTTTAGAAGCATCTTTAGTTATCACCCCTATGGCTTATAAGCTATTTGGTAAAAAAACTAATAATTATAAATATATATAAATTATGGACACGTGTTCCATTTTACGATATAATCATAGGGCATATTTTAGTTTAACTATCATTATAAGGAGAGGAAATAATTATGAATAATATTATTATTTGTGAAGATGATGTGAATCAAAGAAAACAACTTGAATCTATTCTGGCTACTGAAATAAAAAAATTTAATTGTAAAATTGCTCTTTCTACAGATAATCCCCATGAGGTTATTAGACATATCGATAATCGTACAAATAGTTTTGTATATTTTTTAGATGTTGATTTAAATAGCGACCTTAATGGTTTTGAGTTAGCAAAATTAATAAGAACTTATGACCCTAATGGATACATTATATTTTTAACAGGTCATGCAGAATTAACATTACTTACTTTTCAATATAAAGTACAAGCTCTTGATTATATAATTAAAGGCGATGTTAATATATTAAAAACAAAAGTTGCAGATTGTCTAAATGCTGTACATACTACTTTAAATGCTGCTAAAGCAAAGGTAGACACTAAAATCTCAATAGAAGTTGGTAACAATGTTGTTTTACTAGATTTTGAAGATATTTTATTTTTTGAAACTGCTGGTAAAGAGCATAAAATTTCTGTTCACACTTTTAATGGACAATCAGAATTTTATGGAACGTTAAAAAATATTGAAAAAACAGTATCTTCTGATTTTTATAAAACTCATAGATCTTATTTAGTTAATACTAAAAAGATTAAGTCTATAGATAAAAATAATATGGTTATAGAAATGGTAAATGATGAAATATGTTATGTATCATTACGATACTTAAAGGGGTTGTTAAAAAAATGTCTTCATTAGCAATTAACATAATTTATCCATTATTTACAGTGCTTCTTTTTTTACTTCCAGTTCTAAACTTTACTTTTTTTGTTAAGCCAAATAAAAAGGTATTATTTATATATTCATTAATATTATATATATTTAATGGTTATATATTGATTAATAATACTTTTAACATTTTATTTTTAATTCCTATATTTCTTTTTATATATCTACTAATGATATATAAGAAAGTTCTTATTTCTATTGTTCTTTCTGGATTTATATGGATATTAATATGTATTTCAGATAGTATTACAGGAGCAGTATTTATATATTTTTTAAAATACACTCACGCCGATATAAGTAATAGTTCTATATTAGATTTACTATCTCAGTTTCTTCTTTTTTTTATTACCTTTATTCTTAGTAAATTAATCAGACTAATTTTATTAAATTTTTTCAATAAAATTGATGTTAATTTTGATATTCCTAAAGAACTTCCCATCGCATTTTTATTTAGTATTATATTAATTATATTTGCTATTTATGAAACAGCCATATATAATTATGTAATATCGTGGGATAGTTCTATGATTTTATTTAATGCAATAACTTTACTCATATTTTTTATATTTGTTGTCGCTATGCTGTATTACAGTTTTACCTTTTTAATAAATAAACATAAAGCTAATGAATATTTGCAGTTAAAAGATTATACAAATATGATTGAAAGCATGTATTCAGATTTAAGAAGCTTTAAACATGATTATTTGAATATACTTTCAACCTTAGAAATGTATATTGAAAAACAGGATATAAAGGGTTTAAAAGACTTTTATTACAGAGAGCTATTACCTGAAAGCAATACAATTATAAGTAAAGATATGTCTTTATCTTTATTGTCTCATATTAAAATAAGCCCTTTAAAAGCTCTATTATCTTCAAAGTTTAGCACTGCCCATTCACAAGGAATAAATGTATCCATAGAATTAATAGATGATATAGAGCATATTAACATGACTACTATTGACCTTTGTAGAATTGCTGGCATTTTGCTTGATAATGCAATGGAAGCTAGTATTTTATGTGATAATAAATTTATCCATTTTGCTATGATAAAAACTGATACTGAAATCATATTAAATATCTCTAATTCATGTTTAAGTTCAACTCCTCCTATTCATAAGCTTTATGAAAAAAACTTTTCTACCAAGGGTGAAAACAGAGGCATCGGCTTAAATAATATAAAAGATATTATTAATAAACGTTATAATAATGTTCTTTTTAATACTGCAATTGATAATTGTATTTTTAAGCAAGAATTAATAATAAGCAACGAATAAAAACTGTAGCAAATTTCTTTGCTACAGTTTTTATTCGTCTTATAATACCTTAACCTTCTAATATCATCTTTTTTAATGCAAAAAGATCCGCTGTATTAATTCTTGCGTCTTTATTTATATCTGCATTTTCTTTATTTATATTAATTGATTCTCCAGTTATATATTTTTGTAGAGCTGTATAATCTCTTATATCAACTATATTATCCCCATTTACATCTCCAATTACAGTATTTACTTTTTCCTTAAGATCTAATACTATATGGCATACTGTTAATTTGGGAATTGTATATTCAAATTTGTTATCTGAAATATTTGTTATAGGAGTTTTTTCTGTAATTTGTGGACTACTTTCATCAAAAGCCCACACCTTTCCTGATCCATAAATTTTATTTCCACCTATGTTAAAGCTCATTGTCATAGGTTTATCATAATTTTTATTAATCATTATTACATGCAATTTAGAAGAATCCTTACTGTCTAATGCAGAATATACAGATGAATTTTCAACATCAGAAGTTTCAGCTTTAACCTTTATATCTCCATAAGTTGACTTTTCACCATCATAATTTCTATATAAATTAAATGCTGATTGTGTATAATCACTTTTACCGCTAAATGGCCATAATGATGCAAAATATACATTCTGATTAGCAAATACACCAAATGCATCAGCTTGAGCAATTCCGCCTGATATATGATTATTTCCACCAAAATTATACTCTGTTATTCCTAATTTTGTTCCTGGATAATAAGTATCAATTGAAGCTTTCATTTTAGGAATAATTGGAAGATACGAACTTGCCCATTTACCAATCCAGCTATCCTCTATAAAGTTTGAATCCCATAAGGTTCTAGGTGCTTGTATACGAGCCTTATTACATTCAACATTTGTATCCGTACTTTCAGTTACTCTAATACCTCCCCCTGTTGCTTCTGAATAATAGTGAATATCAAATACATCCAATAATCTCTTTCCTTCTTTTTCAGATGCTTTTTTCATATTATCTAGATAATAATCTGGAAACCATTTATAATTTCCTTTTACATTATTCCAATCAGGTGCACTGACTAAATCTAAATATGAACCCATTCCAAATAATACTGGTCCAAATATTTCTGCATTTGAATCCATATCCTTTACCATTTTTGAATATTCTGTGCTTTTAGATATAAGTTCTGCACAAGTTACTTTATCTTTATGAATTCTAGGATGAGTAGTATACCAAAGCCCAGGTTCATTATCAAGACTATAGCCTTTAATACCTGTATTAGTATCTGCTTTTCCATATTTAGATATTAGTGAATTTACAAATTCGTCCATATATACATAATTATCGGTTAAATCTGGTGTTTGAGAGAAAGCATTTCCCTTTCTTACTTTAACCTCTGCCCATCTTGCTGAAGGTGCTGTTTCTGTTTCACTTACAGTTCCATTTTTATCTTTCGCTACATACCCTGCCATCTGTAAAGTAGCAAGTGAATATGTTGCTCCATTTTTTAAAGCTTCATCCTGAAAATCTGTAACTACTTTACCCGGAATGTTTTGAGCGTCATAAGGTTTATTCATAGTTAAATAATTATCACTAGAATGCTTCCAATCACTTCCTGCATTTGAAGCATTGTTTTCCCAATTATATCCTGTTAGCCTATTTCCACTAAGCCTGCTTGCAGTTGCCACTTGTGGAATTGTACCTTCATTCCCATTACAATCATAATTAGCCCCATAAATATATGGGCTAATTTTAACATTGTCTGCACTTGTATCAATAGTCACATTAATCTTACCTGTATCTTCAGCATTTACATTTATTATTGGAATAAATGATATTGTTACCACTAAAGCTACTAAAAGCGCTACTCCTTTTCTTCTTTTCATAATTATTACCTACTCCCTTATATTAAAAATTACTTTTTATATAACAAATGTTTTTAGCTATCTTTTCATTATTTAAGCAAAACTTTCTAATTTATATAAAAAATATTAATTATTTTGTGCATTCCGATCTTCTTCATAAAAATGCTCTTTTATTTGGTTCAGAATACACAAAATTACTTATAGATATTTATAATCTAAAGATCTAAGATTATTTTTCTCAATGCAAAAAGATCTGCTGTGTTGATTTTTGTATCTTTATTAATGTCTGCATTTTGTTTATTTATACTATAAGATTCGTCAAGTATATATTTTTGTAATGCTGTATAATCTAATACATCAATTTTGCCATCACCATTTATATCCCCTAACGTAACAGCACTATTTCCTGTAGACTTATCATTCATTGTTTTTGCATTTGCTGCAATTACAGTAGCAACCTCACTAGGATATAATATACGGAATCCATCATAGTCTGGATATAAAGTACTATTATCAAATCCAATACCTGATAACATCCAAGGCATTAATCCTGCACCACCATTATCTATTACAGTTTTTCCCCAAGTTGTATATACATTTACTTGATTGCTCTTTATTCCATATTCTTCAAGCACAGCTGGTTTATTGGCCACATTTGCTGCTTCAATATGGTCTAAAATCCATTTAGTACCCCATTCAACACTTCTACCCCATCCATCTGGATATAAATGATATGTTCCATAATCGATTGTAGGTATAGCAACTATTGTCTCCCAGTCAACACCTGCACCACCAGAGTAATTATAATCCCAATTATAAGTTGCTCCATCTCTCTTAAAGAAACCTTCATCTCCAAGTGCAACAAGATGGTTTGAATCTATACTCTTAATATAAGAGCTCATTTCTTTTGTCCAATTAACAAGAGTAACTCCAGTTGTATCCGTAGTACATCTTGGTTCATTTCCAAGTTCCCAAGTCATAATTGTTGGGTCATCTTTATATTTTACTCCAGTATATGTGTTAGTTCTGTTTAAGAAGTGATTTATATAATTTTTATAAGCAGTCTTGCATGCTTCATTTGTATAAAAATCATCATGCTTAGATGCTCCAGTCCATTTTACATATTGATCCATTCCACCAAAGTCTGTCCAATTGTTTACAAATGGAACTACAAGTTTTATTCCAGCTTCTTGAGCTTTTTTAACAACATAGTCAAAATGTACAAATCCCTCTTCACTATATACACCAAGGCTAGATTGTAAAATTACGTCACAAGCAGATATTCCATCAAGGAATCCCCATGTCCTCATAACTTTCGATCCCATAGCTTCCGCATCAGCAAATACATCATCTACCATGTATTGAGGTGCATATGGTAAATAATAGTTATTTTGCCCTGAAAAATAAAAATCATGTCCATCTACTTTAAATTTGTTACCATCAGTAGTTACAAATCCACTATTAGTTTTAGTCATGGACACTGCTGCAGTTGTAGTCACTGAATCTTCCGCATTTGCCCCTATTATTGGTAAACCTGAAATTGTTATTGCACAAGCTATTAAAAGTGCAACTCCCTTTTTTGTTTTCTTCATTTTCATCTACTCCTCTATATTAAAATTACTTAATTGATTATAATTTTCCTTAACATAAAAAGGTCTAAAGTGTTTACTCTATTATCACCATTTAAATCTGCATTTTTTAATTCTATAGTATCAATCGGATTCATTATATATTTTTGTAATGCTATATAATCCATACTATCAACTTCACCATCACTATTTATATCACCTAATTTTGATGGTTCAGCACTTTTTTGTGGAGTATTACCATATACTAAAATTCCATCATCATATACTGGTATTTTATCAGTTTGCACTGGTGCTTCTCCTGGTACCGTTGTAATTCCTTCATATGAAAAATCATTAGAATTGTCCCAGGTACTAGTAAGATGTGGTGATGCCATTCTAAACTGTACTTCTTTTTTAAAGTAAGGTTGTCCTCCTGGATATATTTTAGTACCTGAAAAATCAACATTAACATAATATATGTTTTTTGCTTCATCCCAAGGTATTAAATTTGATACCTTGGCACCTTGATTATAATTTGTTGAAACTGTAACATCTTTTGCAGTATAACCTGCTTTTACAATTTCACTAATATCTACAAAATATTTAAAGGAAAGTTTATCTCCAACTTTTGCTGGCCAGCCGGACCTGTTATTTATTAATGCCTTTATTTCCATAAAATCAGAATCCTTAGCATTAACTCCAGCTTCAACAAAAAATTCATCATTAGTTTTTTCTTCTATAGCTTTAAAATTTTCTACTGGTTCTCCTCCATGTTTTTTGTACATCTTTGCTAAAGCTCCCACAAATCCAGCATTATAATCACAAGCTACTTCGTTACTAACGAAGTCCTCAACGTCATCCTTATAAGAATCATTTGAGCCTGGTCCTCCAACTAAAGCTCCATATAAAACATGACGATGATAATTTGGAATTTCTTTTTTATCTGACCAAGAGCTTTGTGCTCCTCTATGATGAGGATGTTCAGGGGAATTTGTACCAAACCCAACTTCAAAACTTCTTCCTGTACTTCCAAGTGCATAATTAACTTGGCTCTCCAAAAACTCTTTATATGTTGATACTTTTGAAGTAGTACATCCTGACCACTCTGAATATACTCCTGCTAAAAATGCAGTAGTTGTAGAATGTCGTAATGAACCCCAAGAGCTTAACCATGCTAATCCTTTAGGCGTATAGGCTATACGTCTTCCATTATACCCTGTAGTCCAGAAATCAAGATTCCTTTCTATACTTTCTTTATATAATTCTTTATTAGTTAGTTTAGCTAATAGCAATTCTGCTCCATAATGCACATCATCCCAACATTGCCCCCATGTATACGATATAGTTGAAGTCTGCTGTTCTACGCTCCATTTAGGAACATAACTCTCTGCCTTATCTAAATAATCCTTATCTTCTGTTGCCATATAAAGCCAAGTGGCAGCCCATGAAAGTTCATCAAAGAATCCACTTGTACTATAAAAGCCTGATGCTGCCTTATAGCCTGTATCACTTTGTGTTTTATCTGCAAATTCAAATAATTCTTCTGCATGTTTTAAACATGTTTTTGAATATTCAGGATCAGCCTCTTTAAAAACAAGTGCTGCTGCTGCAAGTGATGCTGCTGTTTCTGCTGTAACTGTAGAGCCTGGATTCTTTATATCTACTTTATATGAAGGCCTTTTCATTTGCATTACTTCAGGAGGTCCCCAAAAAGAATGGTCTTGTCCACCATCACCAACTTGATAATAATAAACATCTTTTTCTGGGTGGCACTTTATAAAGTAGTCATTTGCCCATTTTATTGAATCCATAATATATTTTAATTGTCCACTTTTTTCATAACTCTCTTTATCCTCATACAAAGACCACGACAGCATAGTTGCACTATAAGACATTGGTAAGTTAAATTTCACATGATCTCCAGCATCATACCAGCCACCAGTAAGATCTATACCTACATCCTTTCCATCCTCCATACCTGAATCACTTCTCCAATTATCTCTTTTATCCTCAGGTAATTTACCTGAACGTTGAAATTCATAAAAAAGTATTGATTTTTGAAGTGCTTCTCCATAGTTATAATAATTATTATTATTTACACTTCCGCTAGCAGTTAATGGCTGGCAAATTCCTATAATTAATAAAACAGAAAGTATTAAACTTATATTCTTTTTATTCATTAGCTTTTTCATCTCCTCTCCTTAAATTATATTTATATATATTTATTATCCGCCTAGCAGTTACATTTATCCACCAAGAAATCCTAAATAACATACAGTTATTCACCATTTCACATTTTCCAATTTTATCAACATTTACGACAATATTTTATTATTTTAAGATTTTTTATTATATGTATGTCGCAATTAGGTTTATCTAATAAACTTAGTTTCGTATGGAAATGCTAATATGGTTTTATTATAAAATTATTATTGCCACCTATATACGCTAATATAAAAATACGCCTAACACATAACTTTAAATTATGCATTAAGCGTATTTTAGCTTATCTACCAAATTTTTACAATAAAGTTGTAATTAATCAACCTTATATAATGATTTTGGCATTTTAGGTTCCTCAAAATGTGTACAGCACATAGTTGACGAAACTGAGGCAACAAGCATTGCTACAGCAGAAAGAGATAGTGCTAAAAAGCTTTTGATTTTAGTAATTTTCATGTTAAATCCCCCTAAAACTTATATTATTTTTTTAATTTATCCATAATAATTCAAGTTATTTTTAGGTGTGCCAACATTTTAACTTAAATCATAATGAATAATATTAATTAAAACACATTGTTATCGTTAACACAAATTAATTATACTACATTTTTCCTATAAATGAAACACTTTTTTTTAATTATTTGTTACATTTTTTTATTAACACAAAATCTCTGCTGTATTTGTTTTACCATCATCATTTAAATCTGCATTTTTATTAACTTTATCATCTATAGTATGGACTATATTTTTTTATTCTATATAATCCATACTACCAACTTCACCAACACTATTTAATTTATAGTGAATATCATTAATAAAAATACATTGTTACCATTAGCGCAAAATAATTATACTATAAAGGAAACATATTCCTCTAATTGCTTGTAATAATTTTTCTTAATGCAAAAAGATCCGCTGTATTTATTTTTCCATCACTATTCAAGTCAGCATTTGCAGTGTTTATATTACTACTTGAAGGATCCATTATATATTTTTGTAATGCTATATAATCCATACTGTCAACTTCATTATCACCATTTACATCACCCTTTATACCTTCACCAGGTGTAACTGTTCCTGTAGCGCCTCCATTATCATCCATATATGAAGTAATCCATGCAAAAGGTGCATTCCAGTTAATTGTGATTTCATTTGTTGACCATGATTCTATATTATCCATAAAGCATTTAGCTGCTGGTTTTGAACCTTGTTTCCAACCAGATCCTTGAACCCATGGATCTTCTAAACCAGAGTTTGGTCCACCTGACATACATCCTGCTGGTGCTTTAGGGAACGCGTTATCTGCTTGGTATGACCAGAAACGGTGATGTGGATTTTCAAGTGGGTTGCTACCGTATCCTGTAACATAAGATTGAACATTAGCATTATTTCCTAGTAGGTAATCCATAGCTCTTGCTGCTCCATCTATATATTTAGTAGTAGTATTTTTATTAAAGTCATTAGCATACGCCATTACAATAGTTTCATTAGCAACAAAAGCGTTTGACCCCCAAGGATATCCAGTTAGGCTCTTTGATGTACCATTAAATGAAGATACAACAGGCCCTTGTGGCATTGGTGTACCATATCCTTCAGCATTTTCATTGGCTACAAATTTATCTGCTGCTGCTGTAATATTAGCTCTTGCAGTTTGCACCTCTGCTGCATCTAACTTAGTAGGAACAAGTGATAAAGTTATTGTTCCTAAACCTTCTACATTACCCCAGTCAAAAGAACCTGATAATCCATGATCTTCTCCACCAGTTAATGTAGTAGGCATTTTTAAGTAATATTCAGAACTCTTAATATAATCTAAATATTTACTTTCTCCAGTTGTAGCATAAAGTTCGCATGCTGCCCAATAGAATTCGTCAGTAACCTTATCGTCTCCATAAGCTCCACCACCAGTACTTCCTGTCATTGGTGCATAAACTTTTGGATGAGCTACTGCTGCATCCCATGCTGTTTCAGCTGCCTTTAAACATTGATTTGCAAAAGTACTATCATAAGTTTTGTAAAGACGAGCACCTTGTGCTGCAATAGCTGCAAGATTTAATGTAGCTGCTGTACTTGGTGGTTGTATAAAACGCTTCATCTTATCATCAGCTGGAGCAATTCCTAACGCTGTCCAACGTTCATCATGTGCTTTGTGGTGAACCATTCCTGCCATATTACCGCTCTTTATTTGGAATTTTAATAAAGTTTTTAAATTATAACCAGCTTCATCTAAAATATCAGGAATTCCATTTCCACTTTCAGGAATATTCATGGTTTTATCTGCAAAAGGAGCTTTTGAAAGAGCATCTTTTTGATTATACAATGCACGTTCATATTGATTCAGCATAGTCCATGTAGATATTCCTCCATTAACTACATATTTACCATGATCTCCTGCATCATACCATCCACCTGATACATCTACAGTACCACTTTCGTTATAACCGTCACTAGGAACAATAGTGCACTGATCATTTGTATGTCCAGCTGCTCTAGTTAAATCATTAGATCCAGCATAAGGCATTGTTATAGGAATACCACTTCTATTATGGTAGAAATATTTTATAGCATCAGATTTCATTTGTGTATATAGATTATTTGAAATCTTAAATGTCATACTTTTTTTAGGTGAAACATCTGCTGAATCAACTTCTAACTTATAGCCAGTTCCTTCTGTTGTATAATCTGAAAAATCAATTGTATGAACTCCATCACCTGATGCTGCATCTTTTCCAAACACTGTAGTTTTTCCAGATTTTACAACATTATTGCTGCCATCCAATAGTCTCCATGCTATAGGTGTAGTTGAACTAGAAACTACAGTAGCTTTCTTTTCACGATTTGTAAAATATCCTACTTGATTAACACGAATAGCATTTGTTGGTTCTGGTTCATCTGCATCATATCCTAAAAATTGAGGATCTTTAACATGTATATTATCAAAAGAAACTGTATATGGAAGATTAGCTGCTATACAATCTCCTACAAGGTGGAATGCAAATTCACATGCTGCTTCTGTAGGATCAGTCATTGTAAAAGTTTCAGTAACCGTTGTAGGAACGTTAGCTTTTAAACTTAATGGCTGCCATTGTTTATGATTGTAATTCCAATATTCTTTATATTCTTTTCCTTGTTGCCCTATTTTAGGATATACTTTACAATCTGCTGTAGCTGTTACTGTAAATGATACAGTATAATTATGTCCTTGTTCAAGAGTTAATCCTCTATGACGGAATTGAACAGCCCATCTATTCTCTTTATCTTTTTTGTCATCAGGTGGTGTTACAATCTTTATATTATAAGTACCACCATCAATATCAAAACTAGCATCAGCTGGATAAGTTTCAACTTGGTTCCAAGGTAATCCCACTCCATTATCAAAAGTATTGTTTCTTATTAAATCACCAACACTAACTTTCCCAGTGCTTGTTGTAGCAGCACTGGCAAAAGTAACTGGTGTGCATAAAGACATTAATAGTCCGCCTGTAATCATTAAACAGGCTATTTTTTTTCTTATCATTACTTCTCCCCCTATTTATCCCTAATCAATTTATTCATTCCCAAGTACATTTTTTCTTAATATAAATAAATCTGCTGTATTAACTCTACCATCATTATTTAAATCAACATTTTTAAGTCTTATTGGAACCGTTGTATCTAATATATATTTTTGTAATGTAAGATAATCTTGAATATCTACTGATCCATCACCATTTGCATCTCCAGCAAGAATTACGTCTTCATCTATTATTGGTGGTAATTCTTTTGATAGAATTGAGTAAGTACCATTTGCTATAGCTGCTTCTGATTCTTGCCAAAAACGATGATATTTAAATACTGAACTTTTTCCTGCTTTATAATCTTTTTCTACCTTTGCAAAATCAGGATCTTGTTTATATTTAGAACGAATGTCTATAAATTTCACGCCTGGCTTAATTTCATCTCCATTAGGCATTTTTCCAGACCATCCATCTGGTATATATATTTCTTGTTCAAACAATCTACTAAAGTCTTTTTCTTCCGCAACTGATAAGCCTTTATCATCTTGAGAATTGTTCCACATACCATCTAAAATACCTTTTGCTAATTTTGTATAAGATTCGTCATAAGTCGAATGTTTATGCTTTCCTGCAGAATAATATATTAATGTATTAGCTAATGACGATGACATTCCAACATCTACTGTATAATCTTTTACACTAACATGAAGTCCTGGATTTCCAGTATAAGTTCCATTCCATGTATCTGGTTGTCCTGACCAACTTAATGTATTTGGTATTGAATATGTTCCATTACTATTAACTTTAACTACACTTTTAATCCATTTTGCCCATTTATCAAGTACAGCTTGTGCTCTCTTATCACCTGTCTTATAATATAATTCAGCAACACGTTGCATTGACCAAACTTGCATACCAAACCAGTCATTACTTGGTGGATCACGATATACAGGTGCATAATCATATGCCATACCATAAAATGTTGGTGTTCCTGCTGGATATTTGCTATAACTTCCACTTTCTGTAGTTAGTGAGTTAGTTGCTCCACCTGCTATAGCACCTTCTGAAGATTGTAGCCATTGATAGAATTCTAATTGACGATCTAGACTCTTATCCCAATCAGATTGACCATTTGCTGATTTAGGTTTAAAGTCGCTATCTTCCGACATTATCCATGCTGTCATTGGATTTTGATATCCAAAGTGATTATGACTTGCTCCAATTTTCCAAGACCAATCACTATTAGCACTTCCACCCCAAGCATAATACCATGACATCAAATAACTTTGACTTGTATTTAATTGATTATTTGATCCTATACCCATAGGTTTAAAGTATTTATCAAACATTGAGTATCTTAAATAATCGCCCATTTTAGATGCTTTGCTAACATATTTGGTAACATCCTTACCTTGAGTTTTTGCCCATTCATCAGCCCAATATGTTGCTTGGATAGCACGCGCATCTGCATCAGGTGCATTTGTATAACGCCATTGCTTTGAATAATTATTATCACCAGTAAATAAATCTAAATATCCATTTTTACCTCCCCATTTAAACATTTCATAAGATGGTTGAGGCACTGTTTCCCAAACTGATTCATCTGCTCCTCTTTGGAATGTGTTTATATATGATGGTGCAGTACTACTTGCATCTCCACGATTACCATAACCATACCAGTTATCAACGTCAAGAAGCCAATGCATTCCATACATATCACCTGTTCCATATGCATTTTTTAATTCGTCACTAATTGGATCCCTACCAACTGGTGCTCCAAATTGCAATTTACTTGGATATTTATTAGTAGATAAATATTCATTTGCAAGTGTCGCTGGACTGTTAGGATTATATGAATTCATTCCAGGTTGATCTTTACTACCTGGTATAATATATTTATCTGCTGAGTCCCATGCTTGTTCAAATTCTGACCAGTTACCTGTAAATTTTCCATACATAGCCTCAAGCCACATATAGTAACTATAAGCTTCACTAGTTGTTTCATGACCATAGTCTGGTGCTTCACACATCATTGTTTCAATTGAATGATATGGTACCTTTAATGTTTTACCATTGTCAGTAATTTCTCTAAAGTAACCATTGTCTGAATCATGAATTTTTCCCCATAAGCTCATAAAACGTTTTTGATACTCATCATCCGCTTGAGTTGTAGCAGCTGTTGCATTTTCAGTAGTCGCCGCTATAGCTGCACTACTAAATACAGATGTAAAACACATTGCTGAACACATAATGGATGCAACTATTATTTTTAATTTTGCTTTTATCATTATAACTTCCCCTTACTATAATTTTTTATTTTGTATTGACTAATCTTCTTAATTATTATTGAAGATTAGTCAATATTTTTTATATACTTAGCATCTTAAATAAATTAACTTTCCATCAATTCAAGATAAATCTATGGTTTATAAGTTTTTAAGATATTTTAAATAATAATTTTATCTAAACTATTATTTAACATTTATGCTTCCATTAGTGAATGCAATTTTTATTTCATTTCCATCAATATCATAGAATGAATGATCATCATCATTAAATTCAATAGGCATTATACCTTTTGGTGCAGTATCTTTTATTTTTAATTTAATATTTGCTAGTCCACCAGCTGTTTTTATTGTTTCTTCATCACTCATTGCATTATCTATAAATAATATTGATATTATTTTTTTATCTGGATATACATCTGATAAGAAATTCACTTCTGGATTTGTAATTGCACTACCTGCTTCTACACCAACAACTTCAACTAAACTTGGATCATATTTGATTCTGTAAGCAAAGTTTGCTATTCCCGCTTTTGGCACACCAGTTAAATTAATAGGAAGAGTTATTGTATCACCAGCTTTTGCATCTATTTGCCCAATACCTGCAGACATATCTGCTGGTGCAACGGCTTTTGTAATATTAACAGTTAATTTAGCTTCTTTTCCATTACTAAATTTGAAAACAAACTCAGAACTTCCAACTGGTAAAGTTGCTAAATAGTCTTTACTTAAAGTTACAATTGTTCCATCAAATTTATAATCTTTATCTTTTTCTAGAATTTTCTCTCCATTTTGTATTTGAGTTAATTCTTTGCCATTTAATAACACTCCAACTTTTACATCTGATGGATTTGTTATTTCAAAATTTTCAAGTGCTGTGCTTAATGCTGGATCTACATCCACTACTACATCTCCGCCAATTGTTATTGTTCCAATTTTGTAATTTACTATATATTTATCTGAATCTTTATCAACAAATGTTCCTGGTTTAGTTACTTCTATTCTACTTGTTGTGTTTTTAACAGTATCCTTAATCTTAAGATTGATGTTCATAAATAATCCATCTTTTACTATAGCTTCAGCATCTTTACCTGTAGAATCAGCATACATTACGCTGATAACACCAGTACTCTTATCAATTACTTTAAATAAAGTTTTATTTGGATTTACTAATATATCTCCTGGTGTTATTGTTACATTTTCAAATAATTCCGGATCATATTTTATCTTAAAATTACATCCATTAAGTCCATCAGCAGTAATTCCTGTGATAGTTAAAGGTATTGTAATTACTTCTCCAGCCTTACCCGAAACATCTGGAAGATTTAATACTAATCCTTCTTCAACTCCATTGATAACATTAACAGTGAATGTTTGAGAGTTTCCTTTGCTAAAATCAAATGTAAGTTTTACAGATTGTCCTGCTTTAAGAGTATCTAAATATGCTTGTGTTAATGTTACTGTGCTTCCATTAACAATATAGTCTGTACCTTGTTTTAAAACTACATCATTATTTTTAATGTCAACTAATGTATTACCATTTAGTGTCATTTCTATTTTTATATCTGCCTTATTTTTTATGTTGTATTCTCCACTAGTTGGAGTTATTAATGCATCTTGGTGAGAATCGCTAACATTAACTTTTAAAGTTTGAGCATCCCCTTGACTAAATTTAAATGTAAGATTTTTAGTCCCTGTTGGTAAAGTTCCAAGATAATCCTTGCTTATAGTTACTTTACTTCCGTCAACTGTATAATCTTTTCCCTCTACTAATCCTTCAATTCCATTGAAAACATTTCCATTTAATTCCATGCTAACAACTACATCTGATAGGTTTTCTTTATCAACATTTACACTGCTAATGCTTAATTTAGAATCTGGAATAACTGGACCTTCTACTGGAGCAGTTCCCCAAATAACTTTGTTATTTACAGATGCTGTTACTTTATTTCCTGCATTGTAAGAATAGTCATTTGATTGATCATAATTTTTCCATCCATCTTTATTAACTGATGCTTGTACTTCCATAGATTGTCCTGCTGCAAGAGTTCCACCATTAAAGCCTACTTGAACATAAGAATCAGCACTGTTTACTGCTGTATCCAATTTTTTTATTTCGCCAACTACATTACCAGTGAAATTTTGATAAGTTCCTCCCACTGTTCCTGCATAATAGCAATTGAACGTTTGAGCTTCATCTCCATCAGCTGTATAATAATACTTTAATTTTAATGTTGTAAGATCTAAATCAGCACCACTTTTATTAGTTACTGTAAATTTAGGAGTTAGGGAATTAGCGCTTGTTCCATTAGATACACTAACTTCAACCTTTGCATCATTATTTGTAACTGGAGTATTTGGATTACTTGGATCAGTTGGAGTCACAACTTCTGTACTAGGTGCTACTCCCTTTATTACTTTTCCACCAACTAATACTACTGTTTTATCAGCATTATCAAATGAGTAATCATTAGCTTGATTAAAATTTGACCAATCTTTTTTGTTAAAATTTGATTGAACGCTTACTGTTTGACCTGCTTCAAGAGTTCCCGCATTACTATCAAATCCTATTTCAAGATAAGTATCAGCACCTTCCATAGCTTTTTCCATAGTAACAAATTTTCCAGTTACATTTCCTGTAACACTTCTATATGGTGTTGGTATATCTGCATTATAACAATGGAATTCTTGTTCTTTTTTGTTATCTGCTGTATAGTAATATCTTATTTTTACATCTGATAAACTAATTGCTGCATCTCCATTGTTAGTCACTTTAAATGTAGCTTTTACTGAATTTGTAGATACGTTAGTCTCTACACCTGCTAAGTCTAGGTTAATATTATTAGTTGCCTCCGCTGCAAATGTAGGTGCAGTATATAAACTAGAAGCTACTGCCACTGCTGCCATAATAGTACAAATTTTTAATCTTTTCATTAAAATCATCCTTTCTAATTTGTTAAAATAAAATAGTTAAAGTTTAAAGCTTAATAAATTCCTCTTATTCTCACCTCCTAAGATTTACCCCTTATTTGTTATATGTCTTCAATATTCCTAAAATTAGTTTAATATTAATTAATTTTACAGAATAGAGATTGTATATACATTATATTATAAATATTACTGTTTTTCCTTAAAATATCATATCTTATCTTTTATATGTCATATAATTTGCTCTTTCCTCTAATTTTTCATTTAAGCTAAAATTATGATACTTTATGCATTTTACTTGACAATTATTTATTTTTCAAAAAACGTTTACTCACTCTAAATTCAAAGAAAGAGAGAATAAGCCGTATAACTTATACTCTCTTCCATAAATTACACTTAGTTATAATTTTTAGCGTAAATTTATTTTTTCTTTTAACTTTTCATAAAAATAGACAATTTAAAACATCTTTCTCAAAGCAAAAAGGTCTGCTGTATTAATTCTTCCATCCTTATTTAGGTCAGAATTATTAATATTTATCTCAATTGACTCATCCATTATATGCTTTTGTATTGCTAAATAATCTAAAATATCTACAACTCCATCATTATTTGCATCTCCAAGTATTTGATTTTGTTTTGATGTCGCATCTCCATATACAACACCAAGTCCATTAGTAGCTATATATACTCTTCCATAAATTCTAGGATCTCCACTAATATCTGCATTAGCAGATCCATATTGATGTTTATCATCATTGATTCTTGTCCATGTTTTACCTTCATCATTTGAGCGGAAAAATCCTCGAACATTGTCTATTTTAGCATTTGTATATATTGACACATAATCTGATCCGTCTGCCGCTTTACCATATCCAATTGTATCAGCTTCTTGTATACCTTCAATCTTTGTGAAGGTTTCACCATAATCTTTAGAATGCCACATTCCATATACGCCTTCATCAGCATTTCCACTTGTAAGCCATATTTCGCCCTCTTTACCTGGAACTGCTTTAAACTTATCTGTTCCAATTTTAGGAAGTCCATCAGCATTTGTCACTTTAAATGTTGCTCCTCCATCATTACTTCTATAGAATTTTCCATTTAAAAATCCATAAAATACTTTTGGATTTACACGGTCTGAGGCTACCTTAGTACCATTTGGAATTCCAGTACATGCTGTCCATGAGCTTCCATTATTCTTAGAGTAACTAATCTTTCCAGATGTTGGACTCCATACAACTGCACTTGCATCTGCTGCTGCTGCAACTGTTCCTCCTGAATCAGGATTCATACCATCTGCATCTTTTCCTTGGAACCAATTCTTACCGCCATCATATGAAAAGCCACAGCTCTTTACACGGTCTTTATTATCTTTTGACACATTGCCTGAACGAACTATAAAATTGGGTTGAAGCTCTGCATAATCCATACTTGTAGTATTGAAATTTGGAGTTATCATCATCTTCTTTGGTGCTTTAGTCAAATCGTCATGAACAAATCCACAAATATCTCCCATTCCGCTTATTAAATTAGAACCTGTTGGAGGACTGATTACCGAACTTACTGAAGCCTCTTCTATCCCATCAGCCTTTACTGAAATATCAATTTTCTTCCCCTTATCCCAATTAGTTAAATCATCAGTTCCGTAAAGTGTTGCTCCTGTTCCATACATCATACGATCAGAATTAAATGGATCAATTGAAATTCCACCTACCATCCAACCAAGCTTTGGTGCAGTTTCTGGCATACTCTTATACTCACCCCAGTCAAGCCAAGGTGCTTTCGATATATCCTGTGTATAATTTAATTTACGTTCAGGATAATTTCCCCAAGACCAAATTGGAGACCAGTTTTCCCCTCCATCTATACTTCTATACATTTGAACATCTGGCCACCAATTCAAATTTGTTACCATTATAACTTTTGGATTTTCAGGATCAACTGCTAGCCCTGCATAACCAGAAAAATTATCTGAACTGCTAGGCTTAACAGGGCTTATATTTTTCCATTCCCCTGTTTTAGTGTTATATTTCCACACATCGCCTTTAGCTCCATCATATGGTCCGCAAGTATTACTATAAGTAATATATAAATATCCATCAGACGATAATACTCCATGATGTGGTAAAAATGCCTTTGGCGTTGAATCTGTAGTTGATGTTACCCAGCTTGATTGATTAGCTAAAGTAGGCTGTCCCTCAACTGCTGACCAAGTGGCCCCACCATCTGTACTCTTATATATACTTTGTTTAGTATCTGCTACTCCAACATATATAGTTTGCGATGCATTTCCTTTACTTCCTGTAGTAGGATCAAAAGTTACCCACACAACTCCAATTTTATCGTTAAAATACGGATCAGAATAATCACCGGTTGCTGTAAAGCTATCTACTTTAGCCCAAGTAGTTCCATAATCTGTACTTTTCCATAAACCATTTCCATTATGAGTGCCTAGATAAAGCACCTTGTTATCATTAGGATCGATAACCAAACGTTCTCCCATTGAACGCCCTGGCATGTTTCCTCCTATCTTAAACGGTAAATCAAT
Source organism: Clostridium puniceum (assembly GCF_002006345.1). Classification (GTDB taxonomy): domain Bacteria; phylum Bacillota; class Clostridia; order Clostridiales; family Clostridiaceae; genus Clostridium; species Clostridium puniceum. Next base: position 30,311 of record NZ_LZZM01000099.1, on the reverse strand, counting down.
TCTTTCCCAAGTGTCCCCTTTATCCGTTGAACGGAGAATAGCTCCATTATCATCTGTCCACTCATTTGTGTAGGTACCAGCTGCTAAATATACTCTATTAGTTTCTACTGGATCTGCTGCTAAACTTTCACATCCTAGAAGATTCCAATCATCATGACTTATCCAATCAGTAAGAGCTTTCCATGTTTTACTTGAAGGATTCCATCTGTAAACTCCTCCCATATCAGTTCTTGTATAAATTAAATCCTTTTCTCCTTGATTAAATATAACTGCTGGAATAAATCCTCCTCCACCTCCAGTCTTGACCTTGTTCCAATCATAAGTCTCCTCTTTAGTACTTATAGTTGCTGCAGCGCTAGTTGTAGTTGCTGCATTTACAGTTGCACTAGTAAGCGAAATTGAACCCGCAAATGTTGTTACAAAACATAATGTAGCAATTAAACTTATTTTTCTTTTTCTCATATACTTTCCTCCTTAAAAACATAACTTTATATCTATATTACCATTCTTTATATCCATAATTTTAGACCTTTATCGTAAATTGACTAAACATAGTCATAAATGTAGTAAATATTAGAATTTAATTGTTTGTGTTTGAATTATCATATTTTATGAGGAAAACTAGTATATATTGCGAAATAGAATATTTAATTTGAAAATGAAAGTGAAAAGCTAGCTATTAGGATAATATATAAAAGACTAATTTTACTTATAGACATTGAAGCTTTTTGTAGCTAATCTCAAATACTTAATAATAAAATAAGGAAATATGAGTAATATATTCATATTTCCTTATCTTCTTCTTATTTTTTTAATATTGTATATATTTCAATTAAATTTATTCAATAAAGTTAGTTCCATATGCTAATGCTAATATGGTTTTATTGTAAGATTATTACTGCAACATAATATATTTAATTGTGTTTTTAGTATAATTTCCTTAACATTAACAATTTCTAGTTAATTTAGCTAATGAAAATCATCTCTTGCTATTTCATATATCTATCCTATTTTACAGTTTGACTATTTGTTACTCTAGCTCCTGAAATATTGTTTTTCCCTCCACCTATAGATGTACAACCATCAATTATAGCAGTACCAAATTTGATTTCATATCCTAATGCAGATGGTTTACCTTTAGCTGGGAAATTAAAATTACCTTTAGCATTATTTTTCCCAATACATCCTTTCATTGTAACAACTCCAGTTTGATTATTTCTATCAAATCCAGCATTTGTATTTCCTTCTGCTGTACAGTCGATAAGTACATGGTTTAATGCATCCGCATGTGGTTTTACACCTGGAGTTTTATTATCTATTCCTCCAACTTTAAATCCATTTCCATCACCTTTTATTCCATTACATTCTCCATTTTTAATAGCCTTACACCTTGTAAATGTTACAGCTCCATGAGCAGCATATAAATCATATCCATCATCTGAATTTCCTTCTGCTGTACAATCTGTTAATGTATTTCCTGTACCTGAATGTAATTTAATTGCAAATCCATCAGCATTCTCTCCTTTTGCATCCGCATTACTATAAGAATAAACATTATTTAAAGTATTGTCAGCTGCTCCATTTGATAATTGAACACCTGCATCATGGTTATTGTGGACCTTTAAGTTTATAAGTTTGTTTTTCTTACCTTCCATATAGATTCCATTATCTGCAGCATTACAAATTTCCAAATCAGTAATAGTAGATCCATTAGTATTAATTGTTAATCCTCTTTTAGAACCAGATGTTAAAGAAAAATCTATTTTCCCTTTTCCTGATTTTCCTGTTATTGTTACTCCTGCTGGCACAGTTACCGCATCTGATTTTACAGTTCCAATAATATTAATAGTGTCTCCAGCTTTAGCTGATTTCAAAGCAGCTACTAAAGAAGTTCCATTAGCACTAACGTCTATCTTCGTAGCTGCATAAGCCGTTGTGCCTGCTAATAAACTTCCTCCTGTAACCATTACTCCTAGTGCTGCAATTAGACATAATTTTTTGATATTTTTCATAATATGTGTCCCCCTTTTATATTAATTAATTTATTTATTTAATAATATATGTTTAATTACATATACCACTTAATACATATGTTAACGTGAACAATTAGTGGAACTTTTATTCTTTTATGTCGATACTTTAAAGTAATTATTCAAATCTTAAACAGTTTAAATTGGTTTTGCACGTTTCTTTTTTCCACAACCAATTTACAATATCACTTTAACATTTTATTTTTCAGCAGTAAATAGGTATATCTTCAACCAATCTTTTTTATACTCATTGTACAAAGTAAACATACAATTGCATTTTGTGACAAGGTTTCATCATTTCATGACATATTTTAATTTTATTATCGACAATAAATTACCTTTCTTGCTAAATTGTTTTTTTACATTTTAACAAGAAAGGCAATTTATTTTTAATTTATATAAGTATAATCAATTCACAATATAAAAAACCTTGTGCATTACTCAATTAATGTATAGTTTATTTATAAGAACATATATATGTTACAATTAGTTCTTTACATCATATTTTTAGTTATTTATTCTCTCTATAACCTTTTGAATGTTATTTTATTATTGAAACATATATATTGAATTTACATTAATTTCATTACTTAACTCTTCAAAATAATAAAATTAATTAATATTACAACTTTGTTATCAATACAAAGAAAGTTAAAAAGCAGCCTTAAAAATATTGATAATATCATTTTCATCAAGTGGTTTAAAGGCATACTTAAAATATGGATTCATAGCTTTCTTAGCCATTATATCTAATTTTTCTTCTTCAATTCCAACTTCTCTCAAAGTACTTGGAATTTCTAGCTTCTTGAAAAATTCTGCGGTCTTGTCTATAGCTATATTAGCAATTTCAAATTTATCTAAGTGTTTATCTATGCCCCATACATTTATTCCATATTGAGCAAATTTATTAACAGTAATATCATCTAATGAGAATCTCATCCAATGTGGTGTAAGTATTGCAAGCCCTACTCCATGAGTTATATCATAAAATGCACTTAATTCATGTTCCATTGGATGTACAACCCATGGTGCACTTCTTCCATAAGATATTAATCCATTAATAGCCCAGCTTGATGCCCACATTAAGTTTGCTCTTGCATCATAATTATCAGGTTCTTCCATTGCTATTGGCCCATATTTTATACATGCTCTAAGGAGTCCTTCTGCTGTACTATCTTGAATATCTACACCTTTTGTATGATTGAAATAGTTTTCAAAAATATGACTCATAATATCAGCGGTTCCTGCTGCAGTCTGTTTTTTAGGTACTGAGTATGTGTACTCTGGATCTAAAATTGAAGCTTTAGGTTTCATATTTTCATGAGCTGTACCTATTTTTTGATTAGTAGCCATATCAGAAATTACTGCATTTTTATTCATTTCCGAACCAGTAGCTGATAATGTTAATACTGTAATTATAGGTAATACTTCTTGTATTTTTTCTGGATTAGTTACTAAATCCCATGGATCACCATCATATTTTACTCCTGCTGCAATAACTTTTGCACAATCAATTGAGCTTCCTCCACCTACAGCTAATACTACCTCTACATTATTATCTTTGCAAATTTCAATTCCTCTTCTAACAGTTTCAATTTTAGGATTTGGCTCTATTCCTGAAATCTCAACATAAGATATTTCATTATCCTTAAAATTTTTAACCATTTCATCATATAGTCCAATTTTTTTAATACTTCCTCCACCATAGGCTATAAGCACTTTGTTACCATATTCTTTAATTATGGTTGCCAGATTTTTAATTTGCCCTTTTCCAAAGTAAATCTTTGTTGGTATTGAATAAAGAAAATTTTCCATAAATGCACCTCTTCCTTTTAATATTAGTGTATATAATACAGAATTATTTAATTATCTATATTGTATTACTTTAAATTTAATTTTTATTTATTTTTGTAATAAACATCTTTATATTTTATCTTACACCTTAAAGTTTACTCTAAGTCAATAATATATATTTTTTCTAATGTATAAAATAGTGCTAAACATACGTCTAACACTATTTTACCATAATATTAAAATTTTGATATATATATTTATCTAACCTCTATTACTTCTTTTATAAGTAATATTATTATATTAGTCTTATATGCATAGATTTGTTAATTAGAATAAATATTTATTCAACAATCTTTTTATTTGGTGATTTTATCCTACCCAATTAGAAATAATAGCTTTTCCATCTACAACATTAACTTTTTCCCCATTTACATTTAAGCTCTTTCCGTTTAAATTATAGATAATAAATTCTATTTTTTTATATTTGTCTTCATAATTATGATCTATTATCTTAACTTTCATTTCAACTTTATCACCATTTGCTACCTTTATTTTATAATCATTAAATTCTCCAGCTTGATATTTAAAACTTTCTCCATCATCAATATAATGATGATATCTTGTTTCTGTGTTTTCTTTGCATAAATAAACTTCCACTTTTAATGTATCAATTTGCTTTTCACCAACGTAATTTTGATCTTCACCTATTGGAATTATACTCCCTCCCTTGATAAATATTGGGCATATATCTAATGGAGTTTCTTTAATTATATTTTGTCCACCTTTATATTCTTCTTTTGTCCAATAATCTATCCAAGTTTCTCCTTCTGGAAGATATATCATTCTTGCTTTTGCACCTTGTAGGGCAACTGGTGCAACTAATATGTTATCTCCACAAAGGAATTCATCATTGATTTCATAAGTGTTTTTATCCTCTTGATAATTAAATAATAGTGGTCTTATAAGTGGTGCTCCACTCTTGCTGCAATTCCACATAGCATCATAAATATATGGAAGTAATTTATAACGTAATTTTATATATTTTCTATTAATTTCTTCTGTATTTTCATCAAAAGCCCAAGGCTCTTGATCTCTAGTTCCCATAGCTGAATGATTTCTAAATAAAGGAGTAAAAGTTCCAACTTGTACCCACCTACTTAATAATTCTGGACTGCAATCATGTCCAAAACCACCTACATCAGTTCCACAAAAGCCCATTCCGCTAAGTCCAAGATTCATAAGCATTGGAAGTGACATTCTTAAGTGTTCCCATGTACTTTGGTTATCTCCAGTCCATATAGTTGAATATTTTTGAGTTCCAGCATAACAAGCTCTGGTTACTATAAATGGTCTTTTTCCAGTTTCTTTCTTTACCCCTTCATAAGTAGCTTTAGCCATCATATGTCCATAAACATTATGTGCTTCCTTGTGTTTTACTGGAATTCCATCATTATCAAACATAACATCATCTGGAATTGGTCCTTTAAAGCTTGCTGGCTCATTCATATCATTCCAAATACCACTGACACCAGTATCTGTCATTATCTTTTGATTTTCTGCCCACCATTTTCTTGTATTTGAATTTAAGAAATCTGGATAGACAGAATCTCCTGGCCAGACTTCATTTCTATAAACTATTCCTTGATTGTCAGTTGCAAAATATCCATTTTTAAGACCTTCATCATAAATTTTATAGCCTTTATCTACTTTAACACCTGGATCTATAATCGTTACTAATTTAAACCCCATACTATTTAACCTTTTTATCATAGCTTCTGGATTTTCAAATCTTTCATCATTCCAGGTAAATACTCTATATCCATCCATATAATCAATATCTAAATATAATGTATCACAAGGAATTCCTTTTTCTCTAAAGTTATTTGCAATTTCCATAAGTCTTTCTTTAGTATCATATGACCATCTGCACTGTTGATATCCAAGTGTCCATATTTGTGGAAGTGGCATTGTTCCTGTGATTTTAGTATATCCTTCAACCACATTTTTAACTGACGGTCCATAAATAAAGTAATAATCTAAATTCCCATCTGCTCCTGAAAAATAGTAATACTTAGGATTGTCTCTTCCCATATCAAAGTGAGTTTCAAAATGATTATCAAAAAATATACCAAAAGCATTTTGTTTATTAAGACAAATTAAAAATGGTATTGATTTATAAAGCCTGTCAAAGGTTTCTCCATGAGGTTTTGGATCATCTGTATTCCAGTTTACATAGTGATACCCCTTTTTATTTAGATGACCTGTTTTCTCTCCAAGTCCATAAAAGTACATTTCTTCTTCCATTTTTTTAGAAATATATATTTTTTCTTCAAAAACTTCTTTTAAGTCATGACCTTCGGCCTCTGCAAGTTTAAAATCTGCAGTTCTTCTTTTAAAATGTTCTTTTTCCCCTCTATAATCTTCACATAATATAATTCCTTTTTTATCATAAACGTCAACTTTAAATTCATCATATATCTTAACTAGTAATTTTTCTGTTGATATTTGAATTCCATTTTCTATATTTTCAACTTCAAAATCGCAGTGACTATCTTTTAAATTTTCAACCGCTTTAGAATTTCTTTCCTTTCTATATAAAGGCACAAAAAAATTAATCATGTAAGAATTAATTATTCTCATAAATACCTTTTCTTGTTTAAATTTAATAATCACAACGTTGTCTTCAACTTCATAATTTAATAATTTACCAAATTTAAATTCTTTCTCATACTTATTCATAAATTTCCTCCTCCATAATTAAGACTATACAAAAATAATTTTGATTACACATAATAATTTTTTGGTTATACTTATACTTTTTTAATAATATTTAGTTATATGTACATGAAATATTTTCTTTATACTTAGCAAATCTATAAATAATTCTTAATTTAAAACTAAGGTATAATACATATAAAATAACATTTTTTATTCTTTCTAACTTTTATGAGTATTTATTTTTAAGCTCAGCCGAAGGGGTATTCGGATATAAATAAATTTAACCGAGCCTAAAAATATCACATGAATAAAAAAACACTTGCAAATATTTTTTTAATATCATTATAATGTTATTATATAGCGATATAATTGAAATTTCTTGCAAAATATAAACTAATAATAGAACAATACTGCTACCCTGGAGGATTATATGAATAACTTAGAATTAAAAAATCTAAAGGAAAATACTGTTCATGGTGATTTTATTTTACCATTTACTACTTATTCTTGTGGATTTTCCGAAATATATTATACAATACCAATACATTGGCATGAAGAAATAGAATTTACAATAGTAAATGATGGTATAGGTGAATATAAAATAGATTTGATCCCTTATAAATTAGAAAAAGGTGATTTAATCTTAATAAAACCATTTTCTCTTCATTCTATAAATCAGCTTAATAATAAAAATATGCATTGGCATACTATGGTATTTAATTTAAACATGTTAAACAGTGCTGTCACAGATGGTTGTCTAATTAAATATTTTGCTCCAATACTAAATAATGAACATCAATTACCTATATTAATTAAGAAAAATTCAAAAGGTTATGATGAGCTATATGATACAATTATAAAAATTTTTGAATGCTATAAGTCTAAAGAAATTGCTTTTGAAATTGAATTAAAATCTTTACTATATCATTTTTTTGTACTTCTTTATAAATACGACTTAATAGTAAAAAATAAAGTTAATTCTTTATCAAGTGATGTAACTAATAAAATGAAAATCATATTAAATTATATTAAAGAAAATTATATGGAAGATATCTCAATAAAAGACATGTGCTCTATTTGTAATTTCAGTGAATATCATTTTATGAGATTTTTCAAGAAATATATAGGTATGACCTGTATTGAATACATTAATAATTACCGTCTTGAAATTGCATCTAAACTCCTAGATACAACAGATAAATCTATTATGGATATCTCTTTTGAAGTTGGTTTTAATAATGTATCTTATTTTAATAAATTATTTAAAAATAAATTTAAATTTACTCCAAGAGAATTTAGAGGCATTAATCAAAATTTATATAAATTACAATAATATAAGTTCCATTTAAATAAAATTTTTTATATTTCAATACTTATTAATAATATAAAGAATTTAATGTGCTTTTTAACGTTTAAAACTAATGGTGCAAAAATTATTAGCGATACTATTAATAACATTATTTATATAAATATATAATGATTTATAAATTCATAAAACCATCTTAAATTTCCTTTCATTAATTGTAATTATAATTTTATAAATAAAAAAAGCTATCTCAAATACTTATTATTTTAAATAGCTTTTTATTGTTAAAATGTAATTATTTTTTATAAATTTTGTGTAAGTTAGTAAGAAAGCTTATTGCATAACTCCATTCCAGTCAATATAATATCCATCAACATATGTGTTAGATACCATAGCTCCACTAGAATTCAAATAGTACCAATTTTCTCCATAATTTAACCAACCTGTTTGCATGATTCCCTCTAAATCCATGTAATACCAATTGCCTTTTACCATTTTCCAGCCTGTTGTTGGAATTCCTTGTTCGATAAGCATCCATTTTCCCCCAGAAATTTTCCCCCAATAGTCTCCCTTGTTTCCTGTGCTTGGCTGAGTGCTTATGATTACATTTTTAGTCACTGCTGAATCCGTAGTATTACTCGCAGTTGTTGTTTTTGTTGAAGTGCTACTACTATCCTCATTCTCCGCTGCTTCCTTTGGAGTTATTGCGCTAGAATAACTATTGATATATGAGTTAACCTTTTGGTTACTTTTATCAATATCTTCCCATTCAAAGCCAGGTTCCAAGTTATTTAATTCATCCTTAGAATACTCATCCTTATCCTTATTACTTGCTGCATATACACAAGTGCTTTGTACTAAAACAGCTACTATCGCTAAAGTTAAAATTCTAATTTTATTACTTTTCATTATTATCATCTCCTAGAACATTTAATGTAAGTCATCTTTTGTTTAAAATCATAATATTCTAATTTATTATCGATTTATTTTTTTTGTTCTTGAGTATTTTTATTTATAAATTTAATACTTAATTAAATTAAACCTAAATTAATCTAGTAAGACTTATTATTAAACTTCTTACAAAGTTCTGACATATCTTCTTGTGCATTTATTGTTCTTCCTTCTGCTTCTAGCTTTTTATAAGAGCCATCTGGAAGTAAAATTCTACTTTTGACATTATCTTTTAAATAAAGTTCTAACATTTCTTTAAGTTCCTTTTTTATTATTGGCTCTTCAATTATTGTCATTGTTTCAACTCTTTTGTCTAAATTTCTATACATCCAATCAGCACTTGATATATAAATCTCTTCCTTACCATCATTATGAAAATAATATATTCTGCTGTGTTCTAGATATCTTCCAACTATACTTTTAACTTTTATATTATCACTTAACCCTTTTACTCCAGGCCTTAAGGAGCAAATCCCTCTAACTATAAGTTCTACTTTAACCCCTGCTTGTGAAGCCTTATATAAAGCAATCATAAGCTTTTTATCAATTAAGGAATTCATTTTAGCAATTATTTTCGCCGACTTACCATGCTTTGCATACTCGGTTTCCCTTTCTACTAAATATTCTAATTTTTTTCTAAGTCCATATGGTGCAATAGTTATTTTGCTCATGTTTTCCGGTTTAAAATATCCTGAAAGCATATTAAATATAACAGATGCATCTTCTCCGTATTCTGGCTTTGACGTAAGAATACCTATATCTGTATAAAATTTGGCAGTTACATCATTATAATTTCCAGTTCCTAAATGAACATATCTTTTTATCCCCTTCTTTTCCTGTCTAACTATTAGTAATATTTTTGAATGCGTTTTAAGCCCTATTACCCCATATATAACATGGCAGCCTGCTTTTTCAAGCTGTCTTGCCCAGTGAATATTGTTTTCTTCATCAAATCTAGCCTTAAGTTCAACTAATACTGTTACTTGCTTTCCATTTTCGGCAGCTTTTGAAAGAGCTGCAATTATAGGTGAATTACCACTTACTCTATATAAGGTTTGTTTTATAGCTAAGACCTTTTCATCTTGTGCTGCTGTTTCTACAAGCTTAACTACTGAAGAAAAACTTTCATATGGATGATGAAGAAAAATATCTCTTTTACTTATTGCTTGAAACATATCACCGCATTCCTGCAATTCTTTAATAGGTAAACTTTTTATTAACTCAAACTTAAGTTCATTAAATCCCTTTATGCTATATAATTTATTAATAAATGTTAAATCAATTGGTCCCTTTATTGAAAATATCTGATTATCTAATATTTCAAATTCTTGCTCTAATTTATTTATAATTCTATTGTCATTAGTGTCTTCAATTTCCAACCTTACAGCAAGTCCCCATCTTCTTTGCTTAAGAGATTCTTCTATTGTTTCAAGTAGATCTTCTGCACCTTCTTCATTTAAACTCAAGTCAGCATTTTTTGTTATTCTATAGCAAGCGGTGGTTAATACTTTAAATCCAAACAATTCACTTAAATGATTTTTTATTATGTCTTCTAATAATACAAAATTTTCGCCTTCATCTCCGGGAATAGGAACTAATCTTTCTAATACTGATGGCACTTGAATAGTCGCAAATATTTCTTGTTCACTTTTATTGGCACTTAATACCACCCCTATGTTTAATGTCTTATTTAATAATAGCGGAAAAGGTCTTCCAGAATCTATTACCATGGGTGTCAGTACTGGATAAAGAATATTTTTATAATAATCATTTACAAAATCTAATTGTTTTTCATTTAACATATCATATGTAAAAATTCTTATATTTTGCGTTCCTAAATGATCGTATAAATGGTCATAAGTTTTATACTGATCTTTTACCATCTTCCTAACTTTATGTAATATTTTATCAACCTGTTCACTAGGTGTTAGCCCTGAAACTTCTCTTTCTTCAAATCCTGCTTGAATTTGACTATATAAAGAACCAACTCTCACCATAAAAAATTCGTCCAAATTTGAACTAGATATAGCTAAAAATTTGAGTCGTTCTAAAAGCGGATTTGTATTATCTTTAGCTTCATCTAAAACTCTTTGATTAAATTCAAGCCAACTAAGTTCTCTATTAAAAAAATTTTCATGATTATCATATGTGTATGTTTGATTCATTGTTATTCTCCTCACCCAATAAACTAAATTTTCTAATTTATTTTTATTATTTGTAATTATAGTATTTAAAATACTTAATGAATAATGTAATATATTTAAATGTACACTAATATAATCTAATATTTTTGTTAATTCTATGTTAACATATTATTATTTATAAGTTAACTTTTTTTGACATATTATGTAATAAAGAGGGGGATAAAAATGAAAAATATTGCGGTAATTGATATTGGTTCTAATTCCATGCGGGTTTTAGTATATGAAATATATATAAATAACTCTTTTAAAATAATCGATGAAGAAAAAAGAATGACAAGACTTGGACAATTTATCAATGAATTAGACAATTTAACAAATGAAGGAATTGATAAATTATTAATTACTTTAGAATTCTTTAAAATTCTTTGTGAAAAAAATAATGTAGAAGAAATAATTGTAGTAGCTACTGAAGCAATTAGACGCGCAAAAAATAGATCTGAAATCGTATCTTTAGTAAAAGAGAAGCTAAATCTTGATATTAGAATCTTAAGTGGATTTGAAGAATCTGCCTATGGATATTTGTCAGTTAAGTCTACTATAAATGTTAGAGATGCTCTTTTAATTGATATTGGTGGATCTAGTATGGAAATTACTTTAGTAAAAGATAAAAAGATTGTTAATGGAATAAGCCTTCCAATTGGATCAATTCCTCTAACTAAGCTCTTTTCCTTTGATAATCCTCCAAATAATAACGAGCTATCAGAATTTAAAAAATTTATTTTTAATGAGTTTGACAAATTAACTTGGTTAAAAAATGGTAGAAATTTACCTCTGATAGGTATTGGTGGTACTGCTCGTTCAATAGGTAAAATTCATAAAAAATTTATAAATTACCCCCTAGATTTACTTCATAATTATACAATAGGCTTTGATGAAGTTAAAACTATATATGATTACGTGCTTAATCTTAGTGCCAATCAAAAATCTAAATTAAAGGGGCTTCCGAGTGAAAGAGCTGATATATTCACAGCACCTTTTTCTGCCTTGGTAATGTTTATGAATTACTGTAATTGTCCAATACTTAAAATTAGTCAATATGGTATTCGTGAAGGTGTTTTATATGAAAAACTCTTAGGAAATGAAATTGATAATAAGGATATTTTAGATTTCTCTTTAAATAACATTTTAACTACTAATGATTTAAATATTATTCATGCTGAGAAAATCCGCGATTTATCCCATGTACTTTTCGAATATTTAGAAAATCCTATTTCAAAATATTTGAATTTAGAAAATAAACTTCTTAATATTTCTGCAAAATTACATGATATAGGAGTAAGTATTTCTGTAAAATCTGCATCTAAGCATGGATTTTATATTATAATAAATTCACTTATTGCAGGGCTTACACATAAAGAACTACTAATGGTTGGCTATACAGTTGCCTTAAGTGGTAAATTTGATTACAAATTAGTTGAGGAATATAGAGCTTTATTATCTAAGGATGATATTATGATTTGTAAAAGACTTTCTGTAATATTATCTCTTGCACATCTAATTGACAAATATTTTTATAACAGTTTAACTGAAGTTGTTGTTATAAATGAAAAAGATGATTTTAAATTAGCATTACCTGAAATCAGTGTAAAATATATGAAAGACAGTTTACCTTCTGAAATCGACAGTTTATTTAAGAAATGTTTTTCAAAGAAATTATCAATTGTACCACTTTAATATATGAGTTCTAGTTAATTTCTCACATAAAAACATATATATTTAGTTTATTTATCAGAACATATATGTTAAAATCATAAAATTTATATGATTCTTTTGGTATTTTTAAGGTGTTATCATAATTTACACAATATATTTATAAGTTATTATGAATTTTTTTAGATACAAAAAACTAAGTTTATAATATTTTCTATTCATCATTAATTTATTTTTTTACCCTCAATATATAATCCAGGTTTAATTATATTATTCTAAAAATATTCGTTCAAAAAGTGTTAGAGTTTAAATTTTATATTATTCTCCTAACACTTTTTCTATTGTCATTTACTTTAAAACAATTATTTTTGTATTAATCAACTTATTCTATTAAAAAACTTATATTATTTTATTTATTTCAGAAACTATACTTTCTATGAATTTATTCTCGTCTAATTCTTTAAAGCATAATTCCCTTTCATTTATAGGTACATAAGAATAGACTGAACCTATAAATTCATATTCTTGATTAATGCGCTCTATACACTCTGTAAAAATCCCTTTTCCATCATTATATAGGGTAATGTAAACTGAACTTATACTGTTTGCCTCATCAGATACATAGTCATTGGTAAGCTTTACTTCCACTAACTTTCCATTAACCTCAATGCTACATAATACCTCATTCCAATCATGAACATATCTGTTGTAGGTTGCCATAAAATTATGCTGTTCAAATTTTTCATCTATTACATTTTCTATTTCTATAACCATGTTTTCTATACATTCTTTTAAAATATTTTCTATTTCTTCTTTAGAATATATTATTTTATTGTTGTCTCTTTCAAAATAATCAAATTCATCAACTTTCACTCCAAATTCGTATTCATCTTTAAATTTATTATATTTATAATATAAATTATCATAAGTTAAATCCTTGTTATCTCCATACTCAAAGCTTCCTCCCATATTTTAATCTCGGTCCTTTATAGTATTAATTATTTTAATATATTAAAATAATTAATACTATATAACCATAATTTAATTTTCTAATTAAATTGTAGAATTTTAATTAGAACTTATATATAATATTAATTATTATATATGAAATTAGCATGACTACTAAATTATAGCAATAAAATAAGTGAATAATTAAGGAGATAAATGTTACATTATGAAAATCGAATTTGATAAAAAATTATTAAAGTACTCAATCTACATAACTATTACAGCCGTCATAATATATATGGCATTTTTAATAATTCATAATATTGGGGTATTATTAACAGGTGCCTTTGATATTTTAGACTATTTAACTAATTTAATTAAGCCACTGCTCATAGGAATTGCAATTGCCTATCTTTTATACCCTATAACTAGAACCATTGAAAATTTTCTAAAGGAAAATAGAATATACAAGCTTCAAAATGCATCAGCAAGACGTATTTTAGCTATTATATTTTCATATCTCTTAATAATAGGTATTTTTTTAGGCTTACTTTGTGGAATCTATTTTATGATTGGTGGGCAATTATCAAAAAATACAACTATAACAAATATGACTCAAGCAATTTCTACATATTTAAGTAATACTTCATTTTCAACAGATTCTATAAAGCAAACTTTAGACAGTTTAAATAGTTCTTTAGTTGATACTATTAAGCCTTATGTTATAAATGGAATCATTTATCTGCAGCAATATATTGAAAATAACCTTGGAAATATGACATCTTATCTAATGTCTATTGGCAGCAGTATTGCAACATTTTTTATTGCACTTGTGATAAGCATTTATCTTTTAAAGGATTCTGAATATTTTTTAGGCTTATTAAATAAGCTTTATTACTTAATCTTTAGAAAAAGTAAAGCTGGTGTTAAATTTTCTTATGTATTTAAGATTATTCATGAAGTTTTTGCAAAATATCTTCGTGGACAATTATTAGAAGCATTTTTTGTTGGTGTTTTATCTGCAATAGCTCTTTCAATCGTTGGAATAGATTATGCTTTTGTCATTGGTATCATTGCAGGTATATGCAATATGATTCCTTATGTAGGTCCAGTTGTTGGTACTATTCTCGCTGCAATTATGGGGCTACTAAGTGGTCGTCCAATTAAGGTGCTTTATGCGATTATTTCAATGCTAGTTGTGCAACAAATTGATAATAATCTTTTAGCTCCAAAAATTGTAGGTGAAAGCGTTGGTTTACATGCCGTCTTTACAATGATGGCAATCTTAATCGGTGGTAATGTAGGTGGATTATTAGGTATGCTTCTTGCTGTACCAGTTGCTGCAGCTTGTAAGGTTCTATTTAGTAATTGGTATGAAAATTATATGCAGGAACAAGACAATTCTTAATTAGATAAGTGAAAATCAAAATTTTGAATTTTACTATTTTTAACTCTATCTTTTTAAATTCCTTG
This sequence comes from Clostridium puniceum, assembly GCF_002006345.1. Lineage (GTDB taxonomy): Bacteria > Bacillota > Clostridia > Clostridiales > Clostridiaceae > Clostridium > Clostridium puniceum. The sequence goes on along the minus strand of NZ_LZZM01000099.1, from coordinate 15,237 downwards.
ACAAAAGTAAATTGTTTCAATATAATTGTAATAATTTAATATATATCGCATAACAAAGATTTATAGTTTACTATATTTTAGAGTATGGGATTTGATAGTAAAAGCAATGAAAAGAATAAGTAAAAGTTGGATCATCCAAACAGAAAGTTACCGGTTGATGAGAGGTGCATGGAAGCTGATTTTGAATACATCTTAGAGCTTCGAACTGAAAAAGATTAGATATATTTAAGTATAAAAATAAGCATATTGACTTGTTTTCATTGAATATGTATGTTGGTATCTCAAGTAGGTGATGACGGCCCCCTGCACCCGTTATAGTGCTAAAGTATAACCAATTTTGGCGTACTTGAAGAGGTTAATCGTGTGAGCGGTTAATGAATTAAGGTGGTAACACGAGAGTTAAACTCTTGTCCTTTATAATTATAAAGGACAAGAGTTTTTTTATTGCCTATTGAATCTTATAGAACTTGCTTATATTAAAACTTAAAATGTAAGGAGTTAAAAAGATGAAAAATAACATTGAAGAACAAATCAAAATCATAGGAAAAGGTGTTGCTAATATTATCAGTATTGAGGAATTGAAAAAAAAGCTCATGATATCTGAAACAGAAAATAAACCTTTAATAATTAAATTAGGCTTAGATCCAAGTGCTCCAGATATTCATTTAGGTCATGCTGTTGTATTAAGGAAAATTAAACAAATGCAAGATTTAGGTCATGAGGCAGTTATCGTAATTGGTGACTTTACAGGAAAAATTGGTGATCCAACAGGGAAATCAAAGACTAGAAAACCACTTTCAAATGAACAAGTTATGGAAAATGCTTTAACTTATCAAAAACAAATTCTGAAAGTATTAGATAAGGATAAAACTAAAATAAAGTTTAATAGCGAATGGTTATCAGAGTTAAATTTTGAAGAAGTATTAAGATTAGCTGCAACTACTACTGTTGCAAGAATGTTAGAGAGAGATGATTTTAAAAATCGTTATAACAATAATACCCCTATTGGAATTCATGAATTTTTTTACCCACTAATGCAAGGCTATGATTCAATAGCATTAAAGGCTGATATAGAACTTGGTGGGACTGATCAGACTTTCAACATACTTATGGGTAGAACACTTCAAAAAAGTATTGGTATGGAAGAACAAATAGCAATATTTATGCCTATCTTGGAGGGGTTAGATGGAATAGAGAAAATGAGTAAAAGCTTAGGAAATTATATTGGTATTCAAGAAGCACCAGAAATAATCTTCAAAAAGGTAATGGAAATTCCAGATAATCTTATTATAAAATACTTTGAATTGGCTACAGATGAGCATCCAGATAAAATTGCCGAATTTCAAAAGCAATTAGACAATGGCAAAAATCCAAGAGATGTCAAATTTGAATTAGCAAAAATTATTACAAATTTATACCACACAGAAGAAGAAACTAAATCAGCAGTTGAGTACTTTGAAAATGTATTTCGACAAGGTAATTTACCTGATATAATTCCTCAAATTAGTGTTCCTTCTGAATGTAATTCATTAAAAGAAATAGGAATCTTTCTTGTAAAAGCTAATTTCCTATCATCCAATAATGAATTTAAAAGACTTGTAACTCAAGGCGGAGTCAAAATAAATAAAGAAAAAATAACTGATTTTGATAATACTCCTGTTGAAAATGGAGATATAATAAAGCTTGGAAAGAAAAAATTTGTTCAGTTAATTAAATAGATACTTTAATATATTTGTGGCTTTCAGTTCTATACTTATAGCCAATTTCCCAGATACTAGAGTAATATATTCTTCTATATTTTAGCATTTCCATATAAGCTTAAATTGTATAAAAAATAAAATGTATAAGACAACAGTCTAAACAGAAATAAAGAGTTATAGTTGCGTAAAATCATCTATAACTCTAGATAATAAAAAACAATAACTAAAATTTAATTTTATTATATATTGAATACTCCATGTATCTAGTTTAAAAACTAGCAGTTATTACCATTTAATTTTGTTGAAAAATTAAAATTACAACGTATATACTATATTCAAGAGCTACAATTTATTTAATATTCATTGTTTTATACTCTACATAGAAAAAGAACTCCACAAGTAGAGTTCAATTGTATGTAAAAGAGATTATGAGCTTTCATTTGAAAATTCACTAAGATAAATATTTAATTTAATTATAAACTTAAAGCATTTTTAAATAATACGGTTAATTTTAATTAATCACTTACTCATTATAACTTCACTTTCAACTTTTGTAAACATTTTCTTTTAAATTTACTATAACTTTATCTTTACCTTTCTTCTATATATTTTCTAATTTCTTTTAACACATAAGTCTCTCTAGAAATCCAATTAGCAATCGGTTCAATTCCTAAATTAATTATTTTATTATTATTCTTTATAGCATCATCTATATTAACCCATTCTGGTTTAAAACCTAACTTTGCTTCATAAGGATCTAATTTCTGAGATTTTTTTTTATTATAAACTTCTGCAAAATAATAATATGATATCATCTTAAAAATTCTATCGTTAAAATATTTATCCTTACTCTTTTCAGTTATAATTCCAACCTGTTCATTTATTTTACTGCAAACATACCCTGTTTCTTCTTCAACTTCTCGTTTTAACGCTTCTATATATCCTTCACCTTTTTTAATACCCCCACCAGGAAATTTATAATCTCTGTTTTTAGAATGTACCATTAAAATCTTATTGTCCTTGATTATAACTCCTCTAACAGCTTCTCTAAAATTAATATTCCCAATTGATTCATTTACTTTATCTATTTCAAAAATTTTATTAAATCTCATAAATATATTCTCACATCCTTATTAATTTTAAAATATTTTTATTATAATTTCCAATAATTTTATAACATAAATTATACTGCAATTATATGTTATTGTAAAAAAATTATTACGTATATGTATAAATACTTTTCAAGGAAAATATCTACATTCTATCTATAATTATATTAGAAATTTCTAATTGATATTTTATAAATCTTTTAACGGAGAATTTACTTCAATAAAAATTAAAGGTATATAAAAACTTATTTAAGTACTTATATACCTTTAAATATATTTGATATTCTTATTCAAGCAATTCTAAAACTGGTCTATATCCTACAGTTTCATATTTCAAATCCTTATCAGATTCATTAGAATCTTCTACAAAAGAAAATCCTCTTGTTACACATAATTTCTTACCTTTTGAACCTTCACTTTGTGTATAGCTAGCAAAATTATACCAATGCCACAAATTATCATTATTTTCATCATCTTTTGAGTTATAGTCTGTTTCATAATCAGCACTTACTGGAAGTCCTACAATATTATCTACATTAACTACATATTTATCCCATTCATTTACTTTTCCATCTTGCTTTTCATTAGATCCTGTTAAAAGCCTTAGTATATACTTTTTCCCATCTATTATCACTACTCTGCCAAAAATTAAATTTTGTTGATTTAATTCATTCCAAGTCACTTCTTTTAATATATTTCTATCACAAATTAAAAGCTTTTTATTATTATCATTTATTTCTATCCATGATAATTTATTCTTATGATTTTTATCTGTATCTCTTATTTCTATTTTTTGCCCTGTATATACTGGAATGTCTTTAAAATCTTGAAAATCAACTGGTGTCTTTTCTTTTCCATCGTCTAAATATAATGTTCCAAAAAATCTAGTATTACCTGTAGAATATTCTTCATTTTCTAAACTCTTTTGCACTCTATTATTTTTAATTTTTTTACCTATAGCTAAAAACCCACCTACAACTGCTATAGTTCCTAATATTTTACTCGCATTAATTAATTTAATCTTTTTACCTTTACTCATAAATTCCAACTCCTTTCCCATAATTATTATACACATTACAAATAAATTATGTCAATTTTTCTATATTTCATTCCTTATTGATTTTACAGCCTCAATCAATTTCTTTGAAAATCTTAGTAATGTATTTACTGCTTTAGTTTATGTGTCTGATATATCCATTGCTGTAGTTCCATAAATTTCACATTTACAATTTAATTCTGATACAACACTTGCATGTATATTTATTTCATTTACTTATTCTAAAATTTGTTTGAAAATATCTTCTGTGGTATTTACTAGATCTATGCTTTATTGTATAAACTCTCCACCTTACTTTGCATTATCAGTTGTTTTATTTATTGCAACTGCTTCTTTTGTATAATTATTAGGAACTTGTACAGATTCATCTAATAATTGATTTGTAATATCTAAATACTATGCTATTTATTCTCTTAATATTATACTTTTTTAGTGGAATATTTTTATATTGGTATTATATCTCAAATTCACATAAATTAAAATTACTATATTTAATTCAAATTTATGTGAATTGAATTGTAATTTCTAATTAATGACTTTTTTAGGTTCTTCTATTTCATTTTTTATTAACTTATTACCATTTCTAGAAATAACACCTTTAGAGTATGTTTGAACTAACTCCCCCTCATATTTAATTGTCTTTTTACTAACAAGCTCTAAAACATTGCTTTCAATTTTATTATTAACATAAACTTTTCCTAAGTAATCAATCAGTATATCTGCCTTATCAACTGGTTTTTGCAAAGTTAAAGTATGCCATTGAGGCTTTTTATCATTTAAAACAGTATAATATATTTTACTAATTTCACCATTTACTTGTTCACCAAAATATACATTATCATTAATATCAACACCTAATACTTTTGCAACGTCAACATTAGGTATTTCTATATTTCCTGAACTATTTAATATAGTTATCCCCTCGCCCATTTCCATTACTGCATTTGTATTCGTAGTTGGAACTACAATATTTCCTATATTCTTATTAGATCTAACTTCTGCTAATTGATTCATTACGTTTGCGTAATATAGATCGCTTTTCCCATTTTTCTTTAGAATTTTTATATAAAGGCTATGAGTCGCATTTGAAAATACAACATTATCAATTTTATCAGTTTTATTTTCTATATTAATTTTAACCTCTTTTAAATTAAAATCTGAAAGTTGTCTTGTCTCTCCCTTCTTAGCATTAAACGATACTGGTTCAAAATATACTTCTCCATTTTTTTGTACCTTTTGAATAACAATTATACTACTTTCATTTGTTAACCACTTATAAAATATTACCTCTCCATTGCTTTCAGTTGTAAATTCCTTTTCACTTCCATCAGTACTATCTAATACTTTAAGTTTATTGTCCTCTATATATGCAACAAATCTGCTGTCTGATGATAATGAAACTTCTCCAAGTCCGTTTTTGATATCAATTTCATTGGAATTTTTCTTCTTGGGAACTTCTTTTTCTTCAACCTTTTGAGCTTCTATCTTTACATCTAAAGCTAAATAAACCTTTTCTACATATAAAAATATACCTTGCTGAATTGCTAACGCTATAAGTGTACATGCTAATATTCTTATAAAGTTTTTCATCACTTAATCCTTTCCTACTAAAACACCTTTATCTACCATATACTTTTCTTAATTAAGTCATTAAAGTTTCTTAAATATTTATTGCCACTGGTTTTGTTTCCCACTAAGATATCTACAATATACATTTTATAATTTTGATTATTCAACAAAATTGAGTCCCGATAAGTAATCTCAATGAAAATTTCTTTTTGCAGCATATATAATTTAATTCTTCAAACGAAACTAATTTTCTACTCAACATAAAAAGCTGTAGCAACAGATCTTTCCCCATCCCAAGCATTTGGTGAATTTATTACCTCACCTTTATAATACATTGTTGATGAATATCCACCATCTAAAGCACCTGCATTAATAGCTCCTCTCTCAAGCATTATTTGTTGAACATCATATAAACTTGCACCTGGAGATGTAATCTTTCTACCATCAATAACTAAAAATATCACTGTTCCATCTTCCTTTTGTCCAACTGCAGTTCTCGGATTAAGTCCATCTGACGTTTTATCTTTTATTTGTGCTCTTCCATTAATAATAATGTTAGGTCTTCTAAAGCACATTGCCTCTTTTACCTCTAATTTTTCCAATTCCTCAAGGGTATGGTCACCAACTATAAGTTGTCCTTTTTTAGTAAATGCAATAACATTCTCAATATTTTTCTTCTTTATATTAGTTTTTGGATATATAACCTTACCTTCTGAAATTACAAATCCACCTGGTTCTGCCCCTGTTCCTGCATAAAGTGTTCCATCGGAAGATTGATCCACAAAAGAACCACCGTTAATAGCTGCAATAGCATTATGATCTTCCGCCATTTCACTTGTTTTTTGTCCCATTTTACCTACATGTTTTGTCATTGCAGCTTTTACTCCAAGTGGATTCTTTATTTCTAGAACATATCCATTATATCTTTCTGTATGAATGTCATACCTGCTTATATCATTTCCACTCGTATATTTAACATTTATCTTACTAATATCTGTAGCAATTTCTTCAGCAACTTCATCTTTAGACTCTTCGTGCATTTGACTATTTATTCCCAAAATTTTATTTATAGTTTCTTGAGATAAATAATCAGTTATTAAATAGGAATGTCTAGTTCCTAATATTGTTGATATAAGCACTTTCCTAGTGTTTTCATATGGTCCATACAATAAAATAATAGGTGTTGTTATTGCTAAAAAAATAAATATGTACATTAATTCTATAAAAAATACTAATATTTTAGATTTTTTGCTTGCTTGTTGCTTATTTTTTCTCTGCATTTATTTCCTCCAAATAGCATATTCCTAAAAGCCTGAATTAACGAAAAGTACTGAATAAGTACACTTCAATTGATATTTGACAATTTAGTCTTAAACTTTCATATTGGTTCTTAAATTATATATTTCTAGAAAAGTTATTGGCTTTTTCATTATTATCAACTATACATTATTCATTGTCAATTATCTAAACACTAAATTTTATCAGTTTTCCTGTTTGAAAAATGCTGTGTTCTCGCACTATAAATTACAATAGCTCCATCTAACTCAGATGAAGCTATCTTAAATTATTATTATATATATGTTACAAAATAATCCTTACATAAATTTATACTTGCGTACTTCATTCTCTATAAATTTATAATTGGAATGTTCATAGTTTGAATATTTTACTCTAATGTTAAACTTATTTCATTTTCAAATGGTTGCTTTCCTGTACTTTCTTCGTGTTTTTTATGAATTGTAGGTGTTTCTTCTAAATTCTTAAATGCAACAGATAACATAAGCTTAATTCTATTTAATTGATTTACATTTGATGCTCCTGGATCATAATCGATAGCTACTATGTTTGATTTAGGATATCTTTCCTTTAAAGCTTTAATCATACCTTTTCCTGTAACATGGTTAGGTAAACATGCAAAAGGTTGAAGGCACGCAATATTAGTTGCCCCACTTTCTATAAGCTCAATCATTTCAGCTGTTAAAAACCATCCTTCTCCTGTTTGATTTCCAAGAGATAGAATTGGTGATGCCATATCTGCAAGGTCTCTTATATGCTTAGGGCTAGAAAATCTATTACTCTTTTCTAAGGACTTTTTCATAGTTTTTCTATAAGTCTCCATATACATAATTGCTAAATTACATAAATGCTTTGACATTTTACTTCCTGCAAGGAATTTGGCTTTAAAATCAGCATCTAAAGCTGAATAGAAGAAGAAATCTAAAAGGTCTGGCACTACTGCTTCTGCACCTTCATTTTCTAAAATTCCTACAATATCATTATTAGCTGTCGGATGAAATTTAACTAATATCTCTCCAACAACACCAACTTTAGGCTTTCTTACATTTAATAATTGTAAATTATCAAAATCATTAACTATTTCTTTTATATTTTTATTAAATTCTCTCTTGCTTCCATTTATTAAATTTAATCTAGCTTTTTCATTCCACTTTTTATAAAGTTCATCTGCTGATCCTTTTACTTTTTCATAAGGTCTTGTCCTATATAAAACCCTCATAAATAAGTCACCATAAACTAATGCCATAATTGATCTATGAAGAAGTTTTGGTGTAACCTTAAACCCTGGCTGTTCCTCAAGTCCTACTGCATTTAATGATATAATTGGAACTTGTTCAAAGCCTGCATGCTTTAATGCCATTTTCAAAAATCCAATATAGTTAGTTGCTCTACAGCCTCCGCCTGTTTGAGAAATTATAACTGAAGTATTATTCACATCATATTTTCCTGATTTTAAAGCTTCGATCATTTGACCAATTACTATTATTGAAGGATAACAAGCATCATTATTAACGTATTTTAACCCTTCATCAACTGCCTTCATATCCATAGATGGTAAAACTTCTACATTATATCCTGCTTCCCTTACGGCTGTTTCTATTAAGTCAAAATGTATTGGAGACATTTGAGGACATAAAATTGTATGCTTCTTTCTCATTTCAGCTGTAAATACTGGATTTTTATATACAATTGGCTCTTCAATTGGAACATAATTTTTTCTTTCTCTTTCATCCATAGCGGCTTTTAATGATCTTATTCTTATTTTTGCTGCTCCTAAATTATTACCTTCATCTATTTTAAGAACTGTATAAATTTTTCCCTTTGATGATATAATTTCTGAAACTTGATCTGTAGTAACAGCATCTAATCCACATCCAAAGGAATTTAATTGAATCATATCTATGCAAGGTTCATCTGCTACTAAAGCTGCTGCTCTATATAATCTTGAATGATACATCCATTGATCTACAACCCTCAGTTTATCTTTTAATACTCCTAAATGAGATACACTATCTTCTGTAAGTACTGCCATATCAAAGGAACTTATAATATCTGGAATACCATGATTTATTTCAGGATCAATATGATAAGGTCTTCCACCTAACACAATTCCCTTCTTATTGTTTTTTCTTAAATATTCTAAAACTTCTTCACCTTTTTTTTGTATATCCTTTTTAAAAAGATCTCTTTCTATGCTCGCTTTATTAACTGCTGCTTTTGCCTCCTCTAAAGTAACATTAAACATATTAAACTCATCTACTATTCTTTTGGCAAGTTCCTTTTCATTATCTAAAGATAAAAATGGTTCCATAAAATTAACATTATTTAATTTTAATTCATCCATATTGTTTTTAATAGCCTCCGGGTAAGAAGTTACCATAGGACAATTATAATTATTTTGAGCGTCTTTAAACTCAGTTTTTTCATAAGATATACAAGGATAAAAAATATTCTTAACTCCACTATTTATTAAATCAATTATATGTCCATGAGCAAGCTTTGCTGGATAACATGCTGATTCTGATGGTATAGTTTCTATCCCAAGTTCATATATTTTCTTGCTTGAAGGCTTAGATAATTTAACGCTAAACCCTAAACTTGTTAATAATGTAAACCAAAACGGATAATTTTCATACATATTAAGAACTCTTGGAATTCCTATTACGCCTCTTTTTGCCTCCTCTTTTTTTAGTGGTTTATAATTAAAAGTCCTCTTATACTTATACTCATATAAGTTTGGCAATTTATCTTCTTTAGGTCTTTCTAGGCCTAGTCCTCGTTCACATCTATTCCCTGAGATGAATTCTTCCTCTGTAGAAAACCTATTTACAGTTAAAAGACAATTATTCCCACATTTACCACAACGTCTAAAAGAAGCTGTCATTTTAAACTCATCTATTCTATGTCTTGGTAGCAAAGTAGATTTTTCACTTTCTAAATATCTTTCTTTTGCAATAATCGCACATCCAAATGCACCCATTAATCCTGATATATCTGGCCTAACAGTTTCTCTGCCTGAAATAAGCTCAAAACTTCTAAGTACAGCTTCATTGTAAAAAGTTCCACCTTGTACTATTACTTTTTCTCCAATGTCTTTTTCATCTCTTAATTTTATTACTTTAAAAAGTGCATTTTTTATAACAGAATATGAAAGTCCAGCAGATATATCTGCTATCTCTGCACCTTCCTTTTGTGACTGCTTAACTCTAGAATTCATAAAAACTGTACATCTTGATCCAAGATCTACTGGTGCTTTTGAAAATAATGCTTCTTTTGCGAAATCTTCAATATTCATACCTAATGATTTAGCAAAGCTTTCAATAAACGACCCGCAACCTGATGAACAAGCTTCATTTAAAAGTATGCTATCTATTGCTCCATTTTTTATTTTTAGACACTTCATGTCTTGTCCACCTATATCTAAAATGAAGTCCACACCTGGCAAAAAGAAATCGGCAGCTTTATAATGTGCAATTGTTTCAATTTCTCCAATATCTATATGTAAAGCTGCTTTAATCAACGCTTCTCCATAACCTGTAACTGTTGAATTTACGATTTCAACATCTTTAGGAAGTTTTGCGTATAAGTCCTTCATAATCCATACGACTTTGTCTAATGGATTTCCTTCATTGCTTCCATAATAAGAATATAAAAGCTCAGATTGTTCACTTATAAGTGCAACCTTAGTTGTTGTTGAACCTGCATCTATTCCTAAATATGCTTTTCCTTTATAATCATCAAGGTCTGCTCTTTTCAATATATTTTTATTATGTCTATCTTTAAAATTTTTATAATCTTCTTCATCTTTAAATAACGGTTCAAGTCTAGGTTCTGTATCTTCTTTTATATTAGAAATATGTGAAATCTTATCCACTATCTTATTAAGAGATGTCACTTTTTCTTTTTTTGATAAAAGTGCAGCTCCTATAGCAACAAAAAGTTGAGAATTTTCTGGTGCTATCACTTGTTCTTCTGTTAAATTCAATGTTTCAATGAATCTTTGTCTAAGTTCTGATAAGAAAAATAATGGTCCACCAAGAAAAGCTACGTTTCCTTTAATAGGTTTACCACATGCAAGTCCACCTATAGTTTGATTTACAACTGCTTGAAGAATAGAAGCTGCTATATCACTCTTTTCAGCACCTTCATTTATTAATGGTTGTACATCTGTTTTAGCAAAAACTCCACATCTTGATGCTATAGGATATAATACCTTGTATTCTTTGGCATACTCATTAAGCCCTAAAGCATCTGTATTTAATAATACTGCCATTTGATCTATAAAAGCTCCAGTACCACCAGCACAACTTCCATTCATTCTTTGTTCTATTCCACCTCTAAAATATGTTATTTTAGCATCTTCTCCTCCAAGCTCTATTACAACATCAGTTTGTGGAATAAATGTTTCAACAGTTTTAGAACATGCAATTACTTCTTGTACAAAACCAAGATTCAGCCATTTAGATACTGATAATCCACCAGAGCCCGTTATATTAATCCTGCAGTCAATATCTCCAAGTATTTCATAACATTCTTTTATTAAATCTATAATTGTACTTCTTATATCTGAAAAATGTCTTTGATATTTGCTATATATTAAGCTGTCCTCATTTCCAAGAACTGCTAATTTCACTGTTGTTGATCCTATGTCTAATCCAATTTTATAATTTATCATATTTTTCTATTCACCTACTCTGTTTTTTTCACAAATATTTTCTTCTTCTCATTCTAAATTATTTATAAATAATTCTATATGTTCGTATGTATAGTAATTTAACTTGCTGTCTATAATTATAAGGTATCTAGGATATTATTTACAATTTTATTTTTTTGGAGGGCACCTATGAATTATTTTAATGAAGGAAATAAATTTTATAATATACAAGATTATAAAAGAGCTATATCCTGTTATAAAAAATCTGCATCTGAAAAGCTAAACGAAGCTTGCTCCTATTATAATTGTGGTGTTTGCTTTATTAAACTAAAAAATTTTGATGATGCAATAATAATGCTTAATAGAGCAATTTCTCTTAAACATGAAAGTAAATATTTCTTTAATCTTGGTTATTGTTATGTTATGAAGGAATGTTTTAATACTGCTTTGCGTCTTTTTAATCTAGCTTGGTCAATAGATCCTAATGATACTGACTGTGAAAAAGCTATAAATCTTATTATTTCTAAGCTTCATAAAAAGGCAAATTAACAATGTGCATTATACAATTAAAGGTGAAATCCTATAGCCTTCTTAGATTTTATTTTTCCAAAAGCTATGGGTTTTCCTTAATTATTAAATGCAATGTATTAATCGTCACCCCATCCTTTACCACTCCCCTGCAATATCTTCTGCCTTGTGGTCATCAAAAAATTCAGAATCAAAATAATAATTTCCGCCTTCATAAAAGGTTGAATCTACATTTATCCATTTGTTTTCTTCCTTAATATAAGCTTGATTCCATGCATGACCTAAATACTGCCCATTTTCATCTAATATTTGTCCACCTATTAGCCTTACCTTAAGATCTACTGCCCTTGACATAGCTACATAAAGACATGCTTTATCAAAACATATACCTGATTTATTTTCAAAAGCACATATAGCTCCACTTTCAGGCATATCATTTGCATCTTTTCCATTTAATACTTTTTGTGCTTTATTATCATCATATTTTATATTACTTCCAATCCACGTATATAATATTTTAGCTTTTTCCCTGTCACTCTTAGCATTTTTAGTTAATTGGATTGCTTTGCTCACGATACTTTCATTAGATTTTATCCCTTCATCTATAGTAATTCCATTATAAATAATAACTTCATTAGAAGAGTCATTTTTATCACCTTGTTTCTTCTTAAAAAAAGCATTATCATCACTTTTTCCATATTGTCCATCATTTATGGCTACAGCTTCTTTTCTAACTTCATTTTCCAAAAATGAATTAGCAGCTGTAGAATTAAATATTAATTTTGGAATTACTAACAACCCAATAATTATACTTATTTGAATGCATCCTGTAATAAACCCAGCAGAAATTACTAATAATAAGTTTCTCTCCCTCATAAATTTCCCCCACACTTTACATTCTATTATAACAAAAATATTAAATTTATGTAATTTAATATTTTTTATTTAACATAAAACTATTCAAAGTCATCTAATGACATAACTTGCTTAACAACTTCATTTGTAATATCATACTCATACCCCTTAGAAATCAAATATCTATATAATTTGCCTGAAATTTTATAATTATCATTTTCCTTTTTTCTTAAAAGGTCAACTTTCTTCTTTGCTAAATTGAATGCAACATTTTTTTCATTTTCCTTATTTGAATTAGATAAATGCTCCTCTACAAGTTCCTTAGATATACCTTTTTGAAGTAAAGTATACCTAATCTTCTGGCTTCCTACTGAATTTAATTTATCATTTATAAAGGCTTTTGCGTAATTTAAATCATTTATAAAATTGTATTCTTTGAGAAATTCAATACTCTTATTTATAGCATTATCTCCATATCCTTTTGATTTAAGTTTTTCTATAACTTCTTTTTCGGTTTTATGACTTTTTTCAATAATTCTTAAAGCAGAATTTTTACATCTTATTAAGCTTTCTTTCTCCGCTAAAGCTTCAAGCTTTTGGGAATCTACTTCATCATTCTTCTTAAGTCCTTCTTTATAAATTAATTCTATTGAAAGAGAAAATGCATATTCCTCATCTAAAAATAAATTAACTCTTTCTTTATTTTTCTTTTGAACTTCTATCTTTGTTATTTTTGCCATATTTTTAATTTTCACCTTTGCTTATAAATTACATTTATATCGATTTTAGTTAAAATTTCTACATTTTAATTGAACAAATTATTTTTTTATGAAACATATATCTAGTCTAATATTCAGAAAATATATATTTCATATTTAAAATTATTTTTACTGAATCTATTCTTAATTAGATTTTAATATATGAATAGTTGGATTTTTTAAAACCTTTTCCCCAACTTCATTTATTTTTATCGTATCTAAATTATTTAACCTGTCCATATCCTTAACAAATTCAAATATGTCTTCATCTTCTAAAGCTTGATGAAGCATATAATTACATAATTCTGAAGAATCCTCTAAAGTTGATATTACTGCTGTCTTATGAACCTTCTTCATTATATTTAAATCCTTATCTACGATTTTTATATTTCCATCAACCAAATTTTTTAAAATTTCATCTATTGCATCTTTAGTTTCATCAACATTTTCTTCTCCAACTGCAGTATATATATAAAGAGTCTTTATACTGCTTGTTATTTCAAGATGAGTATAAATATCATAAGCTAATCCCCTATTTTCTCTAACTTCTCTGAAAAGCAATGAATTTGAGCTTTCTCCAAGTCTATGATTTAATATTCTAAGCGGAAGTTCATCAGATTTTTCTAAATCATTAAAGGTAAATAAATATACTATAGTGCTTTGTTCAATATCTTTTTTATAACTTATTTCTATTATTTCCTTATTTTTTTCTTTTATAATCTCTATAGGATTAACTTTTTCGCCTAGCCATTCCTTAAAATGTTCCTCTACTAATTTTATTGCTTCATCATGGTTTAAAGATGATACCATAGTAATAAGAGCATTTTCAGGTGTATAATACTTATTATAATAAGACAATATTTCGTCCCTAGTGAATCTTGATACATTTTCTTCAAGTCCTGTCACTTCATATTTAAGTGGACTATTAGTAAATGCAATTTTATTTACATTTTTGAAACTAAAATCTTCTATATCATCTTTACTCATTCGTATTTCTGATAAAATTACTCCTCTTTCTTTTTCAATTTCCTCTTTATCAAAAGCTGGATTTATAATCATATCGCCTAAAAGTTCTACTGCATTTTTAAATTCTTCCATCAAACAGCTAATTGTATACACTGTTGCGTCATAATCTGTATAAGCATTATATTCTCCACCTAAAGCTTCCAACTCTTCATTAAGTTCTTCATCGCTTCTCGATGTAGTTCCTTTAAATAATGTATGCTCAATAAAGTGACTTATACCTTTTTCTTCTATATTCTCATATAATGCTCCAACCTTGACACCTATATTTATAGCTGCAATTTGAGTGTCTTTATTTATAGTTATTACTTCCAGCCCATTTGCTAAAGTATGTCTTTTCACATCGAAATTTAATTTTATCATTCATTAATCTCCTAATTTTAAATATTATGTGTATACTATTATACCGTATGAAGCGCATTCTTTATAGTTTAAAAATAACAATTTCTAAAATAAATATACATTAAATATGTGTTTCAAAAATATTACATATTTAAATTAGTTATTTTTCTTAATTTGGATGAACAATTAAAATCCTAACATATATAAGCTTATTTAATATTGTGTAATTTTACGTAAAATTTGCAAATTGATTTTTAAATTAAATAATGTAAAATTTAATTTAGAGTTTATATTTTATATTATTTAATATGATAGTATAATTTTATTATAACAAATAAGTAATCTC
>NZ_LZZM01000098.1 GCF_002006345.1 Clostridium puniceum | reverse complement strand
TTTCATCTAATAATTTCATAGGTGCTTCAACTTTGGCTTTTGTATTCGGTCTTCCTGCTATGCAGGGACGGACTTTAAATCCATAATCATTTGCAAATTGTTGAAATTTATTATTTACTTTTCCTTTAGAATAATTGGTTCTAGCTTCATCCATAACAGTTTTCATATTATCTGTGAGTAATTCTTCTGGTACTCCTCCAAATGTTTCAAATGACTCATCTAAAAAAGAAAGTAATATGTCTTGTGTTTTATCAAGAGATAATTTATATACTCTAAACCTTGAGTATGAAAGGAGTATCACAAAAACATTTATATTAATAACTTCACCTGTAGTCAAAACAAATTCTATATTTTCTTTCCAATCCAATTGTGCTTGTTTTCCTTTCTCAGTTTCATACCTCATAGGCGAAGTAGTGGATATATGCCCTTTTTTCTTATTATTAAAGTACTCATTAAATTCTGAGTGATTAGAAATGTATCTTCTAAACGAAGATTGCGCGCAATCTAGCCCATGATTATCTTTAAGATACTGCCATAAAATGCGCTTATAATAAAATACTTGAATTGAATCTTTACTAAGAAGCTCTTGTATAATAGGCTCAAAAGCTTCTATTTTAGATTTGCAGTTTCTAGTGGTAGGTTTGACATATCCATTTAAATATTTGCCTACGGTTCGAGAATCAACTCCAAGTTCCCTAGCTATCTGGCTTTTATTTACTTTCAAATTGTTTACCTCCATAATCAGCTTTATTTTATGAAGATCTTCTAAAGTATTAATTTTAAGTTCTGAATAAATATTTGTTTGTATAATCATAATTACCTCCGTTAAATCTTGAGTAATTATAATTTATAAAAACTAAATTGTACATTCTTATATGATCATTTCCTTACATTCTTATCGTATCATTTATAGCTTAGCCATCAAAATATCACAAACAATATCTGTGATATTTTGATGGAAACCTACTTAAATGAACTACTCCTACACTCACTTAATATTGATGATTCTCATAGCACATACATCTTCAAAGTGAAAAAATAAAAAGGAGCCAGAGAATAACATTTCATAGTTACTCTCTGGCTCCTCTTAGCCGTTCCCGGATACCTCTTTATCCGACCTGCGTTCTTTCTTTTTTTACATCATATACAATCCATGTGCCATTCTTCTCTTGTTTAACTTCAGCATTATGTCCTTTTGCAGATATCTTTTTCAATAATGCTATTAGTTTCTCTTCGCTTGTCACTTTTTTACTATTTTCCATACGCATCCTCCTTGTTGGGGTTTTACTTTTTACGCTTTTCTGCGAACTCAATATTAAAAAAATTTCTGTCTGCTTTACTGCAGCAAGATTATAATATACCACATTCCTGCAATCTTATTTTTACTGACTGTTTTGATACCTTAAAAAACCTAGCAATATCTGATATTTCTCTCCAGCTTTCTTCTTCAGATCTAATATCATAATCACTTACAAATTCCTCAAATGCCCTCTTAGGCATTAAAATTTTAGGTGCTATTCCTATTGCCTGATTCTCCATTATTTCCTCATCTTCTGTCATAATTGGTAAGTCTCTAACACTGCACTTGCATAACTTCGCTTGACGAGGTAAATATATTTCTTGCATCTTATAATACATACGATGTTTATACCAATGAACGCATTCATGGGCAATAGTGTTATTCTGGCAACCAATGTTGGTCATTTTTACAGCCTCTGGATCAATAATTACTGTTTTTTTCTTAAATAACTTAGTCTCATATATCCCATCTATGGGATCGTAAAACTCCACTAAGCCATCATCAAATATTGTTATTCCGTATATATCCAATTCTTCTGACAAACAAAGAAACTGAACATCTAGGCCCATTTTGTTTTTAGCTACATCCAATATTGGAACTGGTTGCGGATTATATATGGCATCAGGATAGTATGTTTCCAAAAATTCAGTTGCCACCCTATCGTAATCAGATGATGGAATATATGGAAGTAACGTGTTCATATTATATCCCATTAGTTTCCTCCTCTTTTATTAATTATTTCATTTATTTCTTGCCAAAAATCATCACCAAGATTCGCATTTCTAGCCTTTCTGAAGGCAGCTCGTGCGTTTGGCAAAGTTTCATCCATGATATATTCTGTTAAATCTGGGGACACTTGATTTCTCTCACGTCCTGCAAGGTCAAACATAATACCCTTTTCTTCTTCACTGAGACATAGCATCTCAGCCAAGATTTCGAGTCCATCCCTATCTGGCGGATTTCTTCTTCCTTTAATTATGTCGGACAGGTAAGTAACTGACATTCCAAGTCTTTCTGCGATTGGTCTCAACTTCACATCTTTTTCCAATCGTTTTTCTGCAATGTATCGTCCGAATTCGCCTGCCATAATATCACTCCTTTTTGCGTATTGTTTTTTTGTTATAAATACTTCGCATTAATGCGTACTTTAATTATATACATTTTTACACTACGTGTCAATAGCTTTAAATATTTTTAATACTTGATTTAAAACATTGAAAAATCAAGTCTCATATGATATAATTATTCTTGACTATTTATGTAAAGGAGAATGCTTATGCACGGCGGAAAACGTGAAGGTTCTGGTCGCACTCCATTGCCGGAGGATCAGAAGAAAATCGCAAAAACCATATACATTACTCCTGCTCAACACGATGATATTGAACAGTATGCACAAGGAAATAGTTTTTCTGAAAAATGCATGGATTTGATAAACACTCAACTTGAGAGACGCAAGCGTACCTCTAACAAAGAAGTTAAGTTCATCGACCTTTTTGCAGGGTTGGGGGGAATCCGATTAGGGCTCGAAACAGCTTTTCGCGAGAAGGGATTCGAGCCAAAATGTGTATTTAGTAGCGAAATAAAAGAATATGCTATCAAAGCATACAAAAAATATTATAACGATTCAGAGGTTGCCGGAGACATTACCAAAATACCTGTCTCTGAAATAGAGGACTTTGATTTTCTGCTGGCAGGTTTCCCGTGTCAGCCATTCTCGGCAGCCGGATTGCAGCTAGGTTTCGAAGATACCCGTGGTACTTTATTTTTCGAGATTGAACGTATTCTTAAAGAGAAAACGCCATATGGTTTTCTTCTCGAAAATGTAGAAGGTCTTGTTAATCATGATAATGGACGTACACTTTCAATAATTGTTACCCACTTAAAACAATTAGGATACTATGTTTCATACAGATTAATTGATAGCCAATATTTCGGATTAGCTCAATCAAGAAAAAGAGTTTATATCGTAGGAACACGAGACGTACATATTTCCCTAGACAACTTTGAAGAACACACTGCTGTGTTAGGAGACATTCTTGAGCACGGATTACCAACTGTAAACTCTCCTTTCACCCAGAAATTATTCAGCCACTTTACTCCCGACCAAGTTGCTGGAAAAGCAATAAAAGATAAACGTGGCGGTGATGATAATATACATAGTTGGGAATTAGGGTTAAAGGGTGGCACTACACAAGAACAATCCGAGTTTCTTAATCTGCTCCTTAAGGAAAGACGAAAGAAAAAATGGGCCGCTGAAATTGGTATCGATTGGATGGATGGAATGCCACTAACTGAACAACAGATTTCGACATTCTTTAAAAGGGAACATCTCAAGGAATTTCTTGATGAGTTAGTTGATATGGGATATCTAACACTTGAATATCCAAGAAAGCGTGCGGATGGAAGACGTATCCCGGACGAAACTAAGCCAAAGGGATATAACATTGTAACTGGTAAGTTATCATTTGAATTCACAAAAATACTTAATCCAAATTCCTTAGCACCAACTCTTGTTGCCATGGATGTATCACGTTTAGGAATAATCGATAATGCTGGATTAAGAAGGCTCTCAATCAGAGAAGGGCAAAGGCTATGTGGTTTTCCAGAAGATTACGACTTGTCTTTTCTAAAAGAAAGCGAAGCCTTCGATTTACTTGGCAACACAGTCTGTATTCCTGTCATCAAAGCAATTGCAGAACGCTTGGCTGATATGTACAAAAACTAATTTATTAGGGGATGATGAGATTTCATCATCCTCTATATTTTTTGTACCTTATATGAGGCAGCATTTACCAACCAGGTATCATCCTTAAAAATTTGTTCATAAGGATTCACTATAAACTCTGGCTCATACCTAGGTTCTTCAATTCTTGCATAATCCACTAAACAAAGTACATACTTATCACCCTTGCGCTTTGCAACATCAGATTCATTTTCAGACCAATAAAAATGTGACTTACCTATATAACATTTAACCTCTATAAAACGATTATAAATAGCACTATCATTTGTATCATTTGTATCAAATGAAACTATATCGTAACCAGCAGAAACATCAAAATCTGAAATCCGTTTAATTTTATGTGCCTTTCCAGGTATTCTGCCCTTCTCCAACTTTAAAACAAATTCCTCCGCCTCAAGGCCTCTCTGACTCTGTTCAGCTTGCTTTTGCATCAGCTGTTCAAGAGTAACTTTTTCTTTTCTATTACGTAGCTTGGATGAAAATTCCGCCTCATATAATTCAGAAATACTAATTTCACCATTAACTTCCTTTTCAAGTACTCCTGCCGTTGTAAGGAAATTTCTTATAGCAGCATACGCCAATGGAAAGGCGGATCTTTTTATGTTCAAATGACCTTTATCAGCATCAAAACTTGTACTGTCTGAATCAAATAATCCTTCCGCTGTTATCCTTGAAATGCTTTCTTTGACAAAGGCATTAATTACCCCTTCCTTATCATCTGTTGGCAGAGCATTGAATTTTTCTGTTATAATAACCAAGCGATTCTCTGTTTCAACATATCCAAGGTATTGTAAAAAGGCTACCGCTCCACTACAGTGAATTTTTATTTTTTTCTCCAAAGAGCATCTGTTAACTAATTCATTTAAACTTACTATTTTTCTACCGGATAGCATAGAAACCAGGAATAGCAATCCTTCAATATTGCCTATTGAATTACATCGTTTTAGTTCTGTTAACATACTCTGTAATCAATGCTTTAATGTCATCATCTCCTGTTTCCAATTCCACATTAGAAAACAATGGAATAGGCATACTTTCGATGATTTCACGCAAGCGAGTCTCCTTCGCTATCAATCTATCATTTATTACAGAATCTATAGAATCCTCTGATAAAAGATAGTAATAATTGGTCTCTATGCCTGGTTTCAGACCATATCGATGAATTCGATCCTTTGATTGTATAAAATGAGCCGCATTAAAACTACGCTCCATATATATTGCATTATGGCAGACCTTGTGCAATGAAATAGATTCTGAAACAGCAAAAGGATTAGCTATTATTACACTGAATGAAGAATCCGGCTTATGAAACTCGGCTATAATCTTTTCTCGTGTTTCAATTGCATCATCGTCATCATCCTCATCCCCAGTTGCAACAGGAGTTGCTCCATACAGTGTTCTACAATCTATTCCATTTTTAAGCAAATACACCTGAAAGTCTAATATGTTCTTTACATATATAGCCCAAACTACTACCTTCCCGCCTTCAGATATTATCCTTTCGATGATTTCCTTTGCTTTAATAAACTTTGCAGGAGTTTCATTTTTAGAATACTCTAATACATCTTTTATTAATGATGTGTCTTCAGTAACAGTATCTGCATCAAACCCTTCCGCATCCGAAAAATTCTTGAGAGGAATACTTAACAAATTAGGATTAGTAGCAGCCTGCATCATTCTAATCAAACGTGCCTTTATCAAATCATGCTGAAAACCCCTATCCTTTGATGACACGATGTCACTCATATATTTTTTCTCAATTACATCGTATATTCTTCTTTGTGCCTCTCCCATCGGAACTATAATTGGAGCGTGTTCAGTTGCAGATGGAATACCAAGGTCACTTTTCTTAACTCTGATAAAGAATGGTGCAATAGCATTCAACAAGGTATCTACTCGTCCGTCTGACTCTTGTTTACTCATATCCTTCAACTGATAGATTTCATAAGGAAGTACCTTCTTTGTCGGCCAAATGAATTTATACAAATTATAAAGATCCTCATATCCATTTGGTGCAGGTGTTCCAGTTAAAACAACCCTTGCAGAACAATATGAAGCAATATCAAGAACACCATTTGCAGTTATTCCACCCTTTGTATTTTTAATTTTGTGGGCCTCGTCCAAGACAACCATTGTTTTATTGTTCTTCAAGAAGTAAATAAGTTCTTCTTTTAATGATGGAACTGAATTATATGACAGCAATGTAATTTTCGCAGGTATCCTTGAATACAAATATTGTTTTTTATCATCCACAGACACTTTGCCATTTAACCTTTTTGTTGATGGCTTTTCTCCAAAACATTCTTCGTACTCAAGTTCCCATGGTCCAAATGCACTTAATGGAGATATAATTAGCAGTTTATCAACATACTTTTTATCTTCCAGTGGCAAGTTCGACAAGTATGCAAATGCACCATAAACCACACTCGTCTTTCCTGCACCAGGTACAGAAAAGTTACATCCATTTTGCGAGAATGCCAAATGATATGCTGACAATAACTGCAATTCATATAAACTTCTATTCTTAAGATTCTTACTCACATAATCAATAAAATTCTGAAAATCGGATTTTTCACAGTGATTATCACGTATCGCTCTAGCCTTTTCTGAGAACTCATGGAACTTCTCTTCTTCAAACACATAATTGCTAACAGCCTCAGACACCTTTCCAGAATACACAAGTTCTGCAGATATGTATTCACATATCTTCTTTACCTTATCAATCGTTTTATTAATATCTTTATCTGCTTCCACAGTTAATTTATCTGCGGATTGAGTGAACTTTAAGGTATCCTTTAAATATCTCGTAGCACGGCGGTTAGAAAAAATGTCTGCTATGTCCCCGATTATATATATAATTGAAGAATCATCATTTGATTCTAGACATAGTTGTTTCATCAAACGCTACCACCTCTACATTCCTAATATTTTCTTAAACTCTGTTACAAACTCATCTAAAGATTGAACGCAACCTTTAACATTTTTATCATTAAGGAAACTATCCTGTGCTGTATCAACTACATCAAGAGCCTGGCAAGCTTTTATAAGCTGCTGTAAAGGTTTGGCAGCATTCGCATGGTTGTTCAGGCTGTCTAAGCTTTGAGTAAAATTCTCTTCAAAATCATCCTCAACCTGTGCCTTCCACTGTTTATCTCTTGCTTTCAATGCTCTTCCTAAATCTGGTGGATTAGTTGCCATAACGTCATCTACAGATTCTTCAGTAACACTATCTGTGATTTCAAAATGCTTATCTCTGAAAGGCTCCCACACTTCTTTCTTTGCAAAAAAGCTACTTGCAGGTTTCTTTACAGAAGGAACATTTATGATATTTCTAAATAACGTCTGCTCAAATCCTTCACGGATATAATCAAAAGCAATCAGTTTCAAATCTGAAACATCTGCGTCTGGATCGTAATCCCACATCGATGGTACACCAGCTTTATATCTCTTTAATGCGCTGTCTAACTTTTGGAATGAGTCTTCATTCTTTTCCAGCTGCGTATACATTCCAGTATACCCAAATTCATCAAGATAATCTTCCATCAACTTTAATACAGAAAGATACATTGTAACATTACTCTTAGTATCATCCATCATTCTAGCCATGTCTTCCTCATGGAAGCCTTCACCCTTAAGATCCGCACATTTCAGATATTTTTCGATAGGGTTGTAATCAACCTTTGCATCCTCTCCCATCTGATATGTAGTTTCCAGAGCCAATATTTCTTTTCTATCAGCATCTTCAGGGAGTATTATAGCTGTAAAATATTGACAGTGACTTTTTTCATTAAAAGGAATAGTAGCATCAGCCATGATATTATTAAGAAGACTCGCTCTACGATTTCCATCAATAATTATTCCGTCTGCTGTAACAATTCCATGTTTTTCTTGATGCTCTTTAAGTAAACGCTCTTTAGTCTTTTTATTTGCATCAGGCTTGGACTCCCATAAGAATTTTTCAATAAGAGCCTTATCCTGTGAATCCTCTGGGTCAATCTGATGATTCTGACGCTCATAAGATTTAACGACACTTCCAATACGACCATTGTAAGGATTGTACACAAGATACTCTAATGGAATTTCATAAGCATCAAATGTTCTTCTTTGACCATGATACATTATCGGAATACCTGTACGAACTGCCCTACTTGGGTTATCCGTAAACTCTTTTAATTTAGCTTTTCTTTCATCTGCATTCATAAGCTGTACCCTCCCAATTTAATTATTCTGAATGTAATCTGCAATGATATCCTCAAGCAGATTAAGGTTGTTAAAATTCAATACATAATCTGAACAACGATGAATTTCCCTCATGTCAGCTTGTCTTCCAATCCAACCAGCACCATCAAGGAAATTAATATAAATAATATTGTTTCCGGCTGCTCTCTCTCTTTTAAGCTTATCTTCAGTTTCTCTCGCAGCCTTTCTCTTATCCCCCTGTGCACTTGATGTTGTCACACTATATGATACATCCAGTATAATCTTTGGCTCCAAAGGACTTTCTAAGACAAAGCTAACAGCCCTATCAAGTAACGGAATTCTTACATTTTTTTCATACTCCAATCCATACTTAACACCGATGGCTTTAAGCTTGTCTTCAATATCTGCAAGGATAAGATCACCTATGTTATTACTGTACCTTCCTTCGAGTCCCCTCTTGACAAATAAGCGAATAGAATCCTTATTCTGTAATTTATTAAGTGTTGCCTTGTTAATGCCCATATTATCAAGATAGAAAAAGGGGATTTTTGCCTTTAACTTCTCATCGTTACGACCATCCCACAACAAATTAAGAACACTCTCCAACATTGCCGGACTTTCCATCATTGCAGAGCGGATTTTGCCCAACCCCCACTCAGTTGAAAACACAAAGCCTCTATCCTTACGTAACATTGAAACCATACGCTTAAATCTTTCTGTAGAGATTTCCATTAAGCTTGTAAGGTTATCTAATGAATCTTTATGATCAACTATATACTCCTTGAGTCCCTCTTTTGTGTTAATACAATGTAGTTCAGCAGCTAACTCATCTACCTTTTTCTGCACTTCTTGTTCCATATCATCTTCATAAGCTTCGTTAACATAAAACATAGTAGTCGAATTAAACAGTTCTTCAAATTCAATTTTTCTTGTTGAACCAGCCATAACGATACCTCCTTTTCAAGCTACTACTTCGATTATATAAAATAGTCTATCACAGAATTATATGATTGGCAATCATATTTTTACACTTTTTAGCGTAATTTTACAAGAACCTTGTTTCGCTACTTCCAAGTTCATTGTTAGTCAGATGTTACGCACTTTTGCTAATTTATTACATTTTCCATTTAATTTCTATCTTTTCAGGCTCCAACTATCATATAAGTCTCTTTAAGCTTGATATACATACCCTCTCCACAACCTACCTGTTTTAATCCTGTCAACTCAACCCTGTAATATTCTTTCCTTGGATATGTTTGATTCGTATTTATCCAATAAAAAATCCGAGTGTCAGAGTTTCTACTCCAACGCTCGGAAAGTCCATATTTCAAGCCATTTTACTCAATTACTTATCCACCCTTGACATCTTTACTACCGTCTCAACGTGCTTTGTCATTGGAAACATATCAACAGGCTGCACTTCTATTACCTTATATCCAACTGTTTCTAAATGTTTTAAATCTCTAGCTAAAGTGCTAGGATCACACGAAACATATACCACTCGTTTAGGTTGTGCTTCTCCTATAGCATCTAATAATTTAGCATCACATCCTTTTCTTGGTGGATCTACAACTATTATATCTGGTTTAACACCCTCTTGGATTAATTTAGGAATTATCTCTTCTGATTTACCTATCGAAAATTCAGAATTAGTTATTCCATTTTGCTTTGCATTAATCCTTGCATTTTGTATTGCTTGCTCTACAATTTCTACTCCATACACTTTTTTAGCCTTTTGAGATAGAAATAGTGTTATTGTACCGGTGCCACAATAGGCATCAAAAACAGTTTCGTTCCCGTTTAAATCTGCATATTCTAAGGCTTTACTATAAAGAGCTTCGGTTTGTACTGGATTTACTTGAAAGAAAGATAATGGTGATATATTAAATTTATATTTTCCTATATAATCACATATATAATCTTGTCCCCATAAAGTAGCACATTTATCTCCTAGCACTAAATTAGTATCTTTAGAATTTATATTTTGAATTACACTTGTTAAATTACTAACTTCTTTTTCTAAATTACTTATTAGTTCTTCTTTATAAGGAATCTCCTTATTTGTAGTAACTAATACAACCATAACTTCATTAGACTTAAAGCCTTTTCTAATCATTATATTTCTAATTAAACCTTGTTCATAAAATACTCCATCCTTTTTAGCTGGCATTATAGAGTACTTAGCCATCCAACCTCTTATAATTTCTACAATTTTATCAGCTTCTTTGTCTTGGAGCAGGCACATATCCATATTGATTATTTCATGAGTCTTTTCACTAAAAAATCCAATTGAAATTTTTTCTTCTATTAGTCCAACAGAAAATATAGCCTTATTTCTATACCTATATTCATTTTTCATACCTAGTGTATGCTTTACAAGGTTATAATCTAATCCACCTATTTTCTTTATACAGTCCTTTACTCTATGAAATTTGAAATCTAATTGCGCTTCATAATTTAAGTGCATTAATGTGCATCCACCGCATTTTTCATAATTAATACATTTAGGCTCTCTTCTTTCATTTGATTTTTCTATTATTTCTAAAAGCTTACCATAAGCATATTTTTTCTTAGCTTTAACTATTTCTATTCGTACACGCTCACCTTTTAAAGCCCCTGGTATAAATATTGGATAACCGTCTATTTTAGCAACACCTTCCCCCTCATAACCTAAAGATTCAATATTTACAATATATTCTTTCTTATTTTCTACCACTCTCACACATCCTTCGTTATATTTTAGGAATATTCAAAAAAAGAGCACCTTTCGGTGCTAATACAGAATCAGTTGCCATTTAATTCCATAACTATTAAATAATTATTCCTCTTTTAGAGCAATAATATACATTATATATTAAATACTACCTATATAAATGTTAATTTTTTGTTAACTTTTATATCGTAGTACAATTTATTATCTTCGGCAAACTTTTATATCTATTAAAACATATATTTTCTTCCATAAAAATTATTTTTCAAACTATATATTCCCGCCAAAATTCATATTTAATCCTCCTATAAAATTTTTAACATGTATTTCATTTCTTAATAGCATACATAACTTTTTTTATAATCTTAGACAGGAGATGCTTTTCTAGTTTTTCTTCTTAAAATTATACATATAAATATTTGAAGCTAAATAAAGCATAAATTTCAATTCTAAAACGGCTATAAGTTTCAAAATAATAAAAGAGACTTTGGAAATTTAATTACCAAAGCCTCTATAAATATGTAAAAATTATATTTTAAACTATTTTACAACGCTAACTTTTAAAAGGTTAGTTGCTCCAATTTCATTAACAGGTACTCCAGCTGCTAATACAACTGTATCTCCTGATTTAACATATTCATACATTTTAGCAGTTTCAACTGATTTTTCTAACATTTCGTCAGTTGATACCATTTTATCTGCAACTATTGGATATACTCCCCATGAGAATGCTAACTGTTTAGCAACTACTGAATCTGAAGTAACAGCTATAATTGGACATTCTGGTCTACATTGAGAAATTCTCTTTGCAGTAGCACCAGTTTGAGTTGATGATATAATAGCTTCTGCTTGTAATTCATTTGCTGCATTACATGCTGCTCTTGAAATTACTCCAGAAATAGCTGGTGTATGAGATTTAGCAGTTGAAACAGCAACTGTATAAGTTAATTGCTTTTCAGCTTCTTCTGCAATTCTAGCCATTGTAGCTACAGCTTCTACTGGATAGTCTCCGTTAGCACTTTCTCCAGATAACATGATTGCATCAGTACCATCTAAGATAGCATTAGCAACGTCTGAAACTTCTGCTCTTGTTGGTCTTGGATTTCTCATCATAGAATCTAACATTTGAGTTGCAGTTATAACTGGTTTACCAGCAGCATTACATTTTTGAATCATCATCTTTTGAACTGCAGGAACTTGTTCTATTGGAATTTCAACTCCTAAATCTCCTCTTGCTACCATTAAAAGATCTGAAACTTCTAAGATTGAATCGATGTTATCAACACCTTCTTGATTTTCGATTTTTGAACAAATTAATATTCTTTCTCCACCATTTGCATCAAGTATTTCTCTAATAGTTTTTACGTCAGATGCTTTTCTTATAAATGAAGCAGCAATCATAGTAACTCCAACTTGACAACCAAATATTAAATCTGCTTTATCTTTTTCAGTAAGAGCTGGTAATTTAATAGATACCCCTGGTACGTTAACTCCTTTATGAGTTCCAACAAATCCAGTATTTTGAACTTCACACTTTATAGCATTTCCTTCAATAGATTTAACAGTTAATCCAACTAAACCATCATCTATTAAGATAGTGTTTCCTGGTTTAACATCCTTTGCTAATCCTTCATATGTAACAGCACATTTAGTTGTATCTCCAACTACTGACATATCTCCAGCATATACTGTAAATTCTGTACCTTTAGTTAATTCAACTTTCTTTGGTTCAAACTTTCCTGTTCTGATTTCTGGTCCTTTAGTATCAAGGATTATTGCAATTTCTCTGTTAAGTTTCTTTGATAATTCCTTAACCTTTGCAATTCTTCCACCATGTTCTTCATGGTCACCATGTGAAAAATTATGTCTTGAAGCATTCATTCCTGATAGCATTACTTTTTCTAATATTTCCATATCCTCACTTGCTGGGCCAATAGTACAAATCATTTTAGTTTTTCTCATTAAACTAACACTCCTCTTTCTTTAATTAACAACATAATTAAATATGTCTATATTTATTAAAATTTATATAAATAAACTTATAACCTCTATTATTATGATAATACTTGAGCAATGTCATATAATTCTTTATCAAAAACACTTTCCACATCTAAAGCTTCATCTATGTCTTGATCTATAATCTTATTATCTTTAATACCTATTACTCTTGAAGTTTTTCCTTCTATTAATACTTCAATAGCTTTTGCTCCCATTCTTGAAGCTAAAACTCTATCTGTAGCAGTAGGACTTCCACCTCTTTGAATATGACCTAAGATTGTTGCTCTTGTTTCTATACCTGTTACTTCTTCAACATATTTAGCAAGTTCAAATGCTCCACCAATTCCTTCTGCAAGGATTATTAAATTGTGCATTTTTCCTCTATTTTTTCCTTCTAAGATAGTTCTGCAAAGTGTATCTTTATCAAATTCAATTTCTGGAATTATGATTGATTCTGCTCCACCACAGATACCTGCATATAACGATAAATCTCCACAGTCTCTTCCCATAACTTCTACTATAGAAACTCTTTCATGAGAAGTTGAAGTATCTCTAATTTTATTTATCGCGTCTACAACAGTATTTAAGGCTGTATCAAATCCTAAAGTAAAATCAGTGTAAGCTAAGTCATTATCAATTGTTCCTGGTAAACCAATTGTTTTTATTCCAAGTTTTGATAATAATTTTGCGCCCATAAATGAACCATCTCCACCTATGACTACTAAAGCTTCTACACCGTATGCTTGTAATATTTTTGCAGCTTTTTTTCTTACTTCTTCATTTTTGAACTCAGGGCATCTAGCAGTTCTTAGGATTGTTCCACCTCTTTGAATTATGTCAGATACTGAATTTCTGTCCATGCTGAATAATTCTCCATTTATAAGCCCACTATAACCTCTTTGCACTCCCATAACTTCAATTCCGTTATGGATTGCAGTTCTTACTACTGCTCTAATGGCAGCATTCATACCTGGTGCATCTCCACCACTTGTTAAAACAGCTATCTTTTTCATAATATATATTTTCCTCCTTAAATACTGTCAGGGATCTTTTACGACCCTTATGTACATAATGTAACCATAATTTATTAACCAAGAATTATTGTACATAACTTTCTATCATTTATCAATCATATTTGACAAACTTTTGAGATTATTCTAAAATTACTCCCTTAACTTTAGAATAATTTTTATAATTTACATATATTTTTGTAAGGATTATAACTATAATTTAAAATAAAATTTCTTCAATCAGTATCTCAACACAGTAACACTATTATATTAATACACTAAAACTTTAAATTCCCTTTTATATTATAACCAATAATCGATAAATTTATATAAATTAACATTATTTTTGCAATATTAATTTTTGTAATATTTTTCATTTATATATTTAATAATTTTAAACACTCTGTCTACGATTAATTTACAATTTAGTTATTAAATATCTTGTATTTTTACATTCTCTTCGCCTAAAGTTTCTTTTAATAAATCCATTACATCACTTTCTAAGGATATCCATCTGTCTCTTGGTACTCTAAATTTTTGCTTTTCTTTACTTGCAAAAATATAAATAGGTGTATCTCCCAAATATTCTTTCATTAATAATTCTCTAAGATTTTTATTTAATTCCTTAGCTGATATCGTATCTTCAACTCTTAAATATACCTTTGACGTATTCATCTTTTCCAAAGGTTCTATACTTTCACATATAAGCTTTGGTGGTTCATCTTCCTTTAAACTTAATCTTCCCTTTACTATAACCAAACTATCAGTTACACATAATTCTTTAACCTTATCCAAGGTTTTTGGAAAAACTATTACTTCAATTGTACCAGTCAAATCTTCAAGTTTTAAAAATGCCATTATTGAATTATTTCTAGTTACTTTTTGATTTACACTTGCCAGTATTCCTCCTAGAACTACTCTATCATTATCTTGCAGAGTATCTTGATTATTGAATATAGCTACATCTCCTATATTAGATTCTAATGTATCATCAAGTGTCTCTTGTACAAAAAATATTTTTGATATTTCATTTGTAGTCTGCATTTTTAAACTTTGAGCATAATCATCTAAAGGATGACCTGTAATATAAAGTCCTGTCATTTCCTTTTCCATTGCTAATAAATTTCTTTTATTAAATTCTTTTATATTGGGATACTTAATCTCTGGGTTTTTTAATTCTTCAGTTGCAAATAAACTTATCTGTCCATCAATATTTCTTCTCTTATCACTTGATATATTATCAATCATCTTCTCATGTACTGCTAACATTTTTGATCTGAAAACTTTAAAATCATCTAAAGCTCCGGCCTTAATTAAACATTCTACAGCACGCTTATTTATTGTTGATGGATCCATCTTATTGATAAAATCTACTAAAGATTCAAATTTACCTTTGCTTTCTCTTGCCTTTACTATGCTATCTACAACACTTCCTCCAACATTTTTAATAGCAGCCAATCCAAATCTAATTTTATCTCCTTTAACTGTAAACCTTGAATAACTTTCATTTATGTTAGGTGGTAATACTTGTATTCCTAATTCCTCTGCTATTGCAATGTAATAAGCGATTTTTTCATTTATTCCCATAACTGAATTGAGCATAGCTGCAATCATTTCTACAGGGTAATATTTCATAAGATATGCTGTTTGATAACCTACAACTGCATACGCTGCTGCATGGGATTTATTAAAAGCATAAGAAGCAAAATCCATCATATTATCAAATATCTTATTTGCGACTTCTTCACTTATTCCATTTCTAATGCATCCGGGAACTACCACCTGATCATTTTCTATAATTCCATGAATAAAGTTCTTTCTTTCTTCTTCCATGACCTTATGTTTTTTCTTAGACATAGCTCTTCTAACCATATCACTTCTGCCCATGGAATATCCAGCTAATTTTCTAACTATTTCCATTACCTGCTCTTGATAAACCATTACCCCATACGTAACGTTTAATACGTTCTCTAACTCGGGTGTTTCATATTGAACTTTATCTGGATTCTTCTTACATTCTATATATCGTGGTATTTCAGCCATAGGACCTGGTCTATATAGTGAAATTCCTGCAATAATGTCTTCTATAGAATCAGGCTTTAATTCCTTCATGAAGGAGGTCATCCCAGCTGATTCTAATTGGAATACACCTGCTGTCCTGCCTTCACCAATCATTTGATAAACTTCTTTGTCTGCAAAATCTATCCTATCAAGATCTATATTAACATTTCTATTTTCTTTAGCCATATTAATTGCATCATTCATAACAGTTAAAGTTCTAAGTCCTAAGAAGTCCATCTTAAGTAATCCAAGTTCTTCTAGAGTCCCCATTCCAAATTGGGTTACTATCATTTCATCATTTTTTTGCAGTGGAACATACTCAACTAATGGTCTTGATGCAATAACCACTCCTGCTGCATGTGTTGAAGAATGCCTTGGAAGACCTTCTAGGTCTTTTGCAACATCTATTAAAGTTTTTACTCTTTCATCAGTATCATGGGCTAATTTAAGCTCTGGATTAAATTCCAATGCCTTTTCTATAGTTATCCCTAACATAGTCGGTATCATCTTTGCAATTCTATCAACCTCTGCATAGCTATAGTTCATAGCTCTTCCAACATCTCTTATGCATACCCTTGGAGCCATTGTACCAAAGGTTATTATTTGAGAAACATTACTTGCTCCATATTTCTCTACAACATAATCAATTACTTCTTGGCGTCTTTCGTAACAAAAGTCACTGTCTATATCCGGCATGCTAACTCGTTCTGGATTCAAAAAGCGCTCAAATATCAAACTATACTTAATAGGATCTATCTTTGTAATTCCCAAAGTAAAAGCCACTATTGATCCTGCTGCCGAACCTCTTCCTGGTCCTGTTGGGATACCATTTTCATAGGAAAATCTAATAAAATCCCAGACAATCAAAAAGTAATCAACATACCCCATTTGTTTTATCACTTCAAGTTCATATTCCAATCTATCTATATACTCTTTTGCCTTTTCGCTGTCTTCCTTTATCTTATTTACTTCCTCATAATCTAAAGGCTTCCCAATTAATTCTTCAAAAACCTCATATCTATCTATAAGCCCTTTGTAACAAGTATCTCTAAGATATTCATATGGATCTTCCCCTTCTTCTAAGGGAAACTTAGGCAACTTAGATTCATGAAACTTATATTCATAATTACATTGTTCTGCAATTTTAATAGTATTTTCTAATGCTTCCGGTACATATGAAAAAATATCCCACATTTCTTCTGCTGACTTGAAATAGAATTGATCTGAAGGGTATCTTCTTCTATTTGGATCATCAATGGTTTTAGCTGTTTGAATACACATTAATACATCATGAGATTTAGAGTCCTCTTTATTTATGTAGTGAACATCATTAGTAGCTACTAATGGTATTCCTGTTTCCTTAGATAATTTTATATTTTCTTCATTTACCTTTTTTTGCTCTTCCATTCCATGATTTTGTATTTCAATATAAAAATCACCATTAAATATCTCTTTATATAATAAAGCTATTTCTTTTGCTTTTTCATAATTTCCTTTAAGATGATAAGATTGTACTTCACCACCTAAACATGCACTTAACGCAATTAACCCTTCACTGTGCTCTCTCAAATACTCATGGTCAACCCTAGGTTTATAATAAAAACCTTCAATTGAAGCTGTTGATACTATTTTCATTAAATTTTCATATCCCACTTGATTTTTAACCAACAAAACTAAGTGCGAAGTTGAATTTTCTTTATCTGGCTGCTTTATATGCAGTGACTTTCCTGCCACATAAACTTCACACCCTAAAATAGCTTTTATATCATTGTCTTTTGCTGCTTTAAAAAAGTCTACAAGTCCATACATAACACCATGATCTGTTATTGCTATACTCTTCATTCCTAATTCTTTAGCTTTCGTCATAAGTTTTTTAATTTTACCTGACCCATCTAGCAAACTGTATTCCGTATGAAGATGGAGATGTACAAATTCTTTTTCTTTCTCCATATAAATCCTCCTTTCCTTATGATAATTATATCAATAGGTTCTTTGAAAATTATCTGCTTCTTAATTATAACAATCTGTGACTATTTTTTATACAATTATATATAAAAAAACAGCAGTTGAATTATGTTTATGCATAATCAACCACTGCTTAAATTTATTATTTCTTTTTTATATACTTTAATGTCACTTTTAGAAATCTATTGTTTTGCTCACTTCTATATAAGGTCCTATAACCTTTTTAACTCTTTCCACATGGAACTCATCCACATCATAAGCTAAATAATCTTCCTTAGTATCAAATCTTGTTATAATAGCCACATCATAACTTCTATCACTTCTTATAACATCTATACCTACCTCTAATTCCTTTAATTCCTTAATATTTCCCTCCATAGATAAAAGAGTCTTCTTTAGAAATTCTAAGTTTTCTTTTGTTGATTCTTTTACTTTAAAAAGTACAATATGTGTAAACATAACATTACCCCTTTATTCAGTTAATAATTAAGAACATACAGTTAACAATCATAAATTAAAATTTTTAATAATTTTCTTAAAACTATTACTTTTTAACTGATTTAATTTCCTGTTCTTAATTCTTCTGCTATTTTTTCTATTTTTCTTAGTCTATGATTTATCCCTGATTTTCCAACAGGTGGATTTAACATTTCACCCAATTCCTTTAGCGATTCATCTGGATAATTTAATCTTAATTCAGCAATTTCTCTTAAATTTGCAGGTAATCTTTGAAGTCCTATTTGTGATTGTATTAATTTTATGCTTTCAACTTGTCTAACTGCTGCATTTACTGTCTTAGAAAGATTGGCAGTTTCACAATTAACAAGCCTGTTCACATTATTTCTCATTTCTTTCATTATTCTTATATTTTCAATTTCTAATAACGATGAGTGCGCTCCTATTACATTAAGTAAGTCCACAATTTGTTCTCCTTCTTTAATGTATACAATAAAACTATTCTTCCTCTGTATTACCTTTGAATTTAAATTAAAAGTATTAATGAGATTAGATAAATCTTTGGCATATTCTTCACTATGAGTTACAAATTCTAAATGATACGTTTTTTCAGGGTTGCTTATGCTCCCACCACCGATAAATGCACCTCTTATATATGCTTTTTTAGTATCTTCCTCTTCAAAAATGTGTGATTCTATTCTATAGTCTAAGCTCATTATGCCATCTATTTCTTTAAGTATACCAGTATCACTTAATAAACCTCTAACACCCATTTCTTCTGAAATCACTACCATGTATATATTATTCTTTTTTAATGAATTACTTTTCTTAACCATTAACTTAGAATGAATATCAAAGTGATTTTTTAAAAGTGTAAAAATCAATCTTGC
Organism: Clostridium puniceum; assembly: GCF_002006345.1. Taxonomy (GTDB): domain Bacteria; phylum Bacillota; class Clostridia; order Clostridiales; family Clostridiaceae; genus Clostridium; species Clostridium puniceum. The sequence continues at coordinate 68,057 of NZ_LZZM01000098.1, read as the reverse complement.
ACTGGCTGGATTTTCTGTGGTCATTTTAAAACTAAGTCCACTTCCACTAAAAGCTAATGTACCACTAACCTTCATTATTGCTGATATTTCTGCCAATGCCTCTTCCTTAGAAACATCTATATACCTACATATTTCTCCTTTAACTTTTGATGAAAATGACATTTTGTTTCCTACCTATCTATACATATTTTAATTAACAATTTATAATTATTCTATTTCTTTTCCTTTTTCTTCTCTTACTCTTTCTTTAATACGTTGCGATAAATACATGTATTCTATAATCTTCTTCTTATCATATAAAAGTTTCTTTTCCATAATTGTATCAACTAATACTTCCGCTAACTTAGCTGAGTCATGCTTTACCAATCCATTTTTAATTTTCACTAGGTTTTCGCCAACTATTTTTATTCCTAAGCTATTTATTACTTCTTTATCCAGTTTAACAAGCTCTGCACCATCTTGTGCATATTTTTCTTTTAATTCATCTGTTATTTCACCAGTATTAGCAATTACATAATCAACAATATCTTTACCACCATACTTAAGTAAAACTTTTAAATGATCAGATGCTTTAAATTCTGTAGTTTCACCTGGCTGAGTCATTATATTAGAAATATAAATTTTAATTGCATCACTTTTCCTAATTCCCTTTGCAATATCTTTTACAAGTAAATTAGATGTTATACTAGTATACAAACTTCCTGGTCCCATAACTATAGCATCTGCCTCTTTTAATGCATCTATTGCTTCCTTCAATGCGGTTGCATTTTCTGGATTTATTCGAAGTTCTTCTATTCTAGAATTCTGTTTAATGGCTTCTTCTGGAATTTGAGATTCACCTTTTACTATATTACCATTTTCAAACTTTGCTATTAACTGCATATTATCTAAAGTAACAGGTATAACTTTACCTGTTACGGCAAGTACTGAACTCATCTTTTGAACTGCTTCTTCAAAATTATCTGAAATTCCTGCCATAGCAGCTAAGAACAAGTTACCAAAACTTTGATTTTTTAACCTTCCATCGGAAAATCTATATTGAAGTAAGTCTTCCATTATAGGCTCAGTATCTGCTAATGCTAAAATACAGTTTCTTATATCTCCAGGTGGTAGCATTCCTAAATCTTCTCTTAAATCTCCAGACCCACCGCCATCATCACCAACTGTTACTATCGCAGTGATGTTTGATGTATAATACTTTAATCCCCTAAGCATTGTTGAAAGACCAGTACCTCCACCAATTACAACTATTTTAGGACCTTTAACTAATAATCTTTTTTCATATATCAAGCTTTCAATCTTCCTACTGTCTAAAGATACTTTAAGATATCCTCTATTAAATAGTGCAATTATAGATTTCATAGTTTCTGTGACTGAAATATATAACACAAATACACCAGTAATATTTAAAAACACATAAAAAACCTGATAATACAAATTGTATATTCTATGAGTAACTAATTCTGTAAATCCAAAGGCTATTAGTAATACTCCAAATACGCCAAATGCCAGCCATCGTTTTACTTTTATTCCTACTTTAAGCCAGTCTCGTATCCTCATAGCTTCTTTTCTCCTTTATGAAGATCTTCTGATACATCTCTATGTTCTATTCTGGAGTTGTAATTCTCTTTATTTAATCTTTCATAAACCTCATTAGCAATTGCAACAGAACGATGTCTTCCACCTGTACATCCTATAGATATTATTAATTGTCTTTTTCCTTCTTTAATATAATTAGGAATTAAATATTTTAACATATCAACTAGTTTTTCTATGAAGGTAACAGTTTCTTCTTGTTTTAATACATATTCTTTAACCGGTTCATCATTCCCTGAGTACTGTTTTAATTCTGGAATATAGAATGGGTTTGGTATAAATCTAACATCAAAAACCAAATCCGAGTCTACTGGAATACCATATTTAAATCCAAAACTTAATACTGTAACTGATAATTGTTTTTCTGGATAAGTATGATCTCCATAAGCCATATTAATCTTTTCCCTTAAATGACGTATTTCATATTTTGATGTATCAATTATAATATCTGCAACATTTTTAACTTCCCTTAATTTTTCTCTTTCTTGAATAATTCCATTCAATACTCTTCCATCTGGCGATAAAGGATGACTTCTTCTAGATTCTTTAAATCTTTTTATAAGAATTTCATCAGTTGCTTCTAAAAATAATATTTCATATTTAAACTCATTTTGCTTTAGATAATTTAAAGTTTCAAAGAAATCATCAAAGAAAACTCCACCTCTAATATCTATAACTAATGCTACTTTTTCAATATTTCCGCCACTTTGCGTACACATTTCTGCAAATTTTGAGATTAACTTTGGTGGAAGGTTATCTACACAAAAATATCCCAAATCTTCTAACGCTCTTGTTGCTTGTGTTTTTCCTGCTCCTGATAATCCTGTAACTATAACAAACCTCATATTACATCCTCCCCTTTTGCCAAAGATACTTTTGAACAAACACTTTTCCTTTATAATTTCATTGTGTTTTAACATTAAAATTATATCATATAATTATAATTAGGCATATGAAATAAAATAATCAGTCCTTGATGCCATGATATTAGATGTTCTTATATACAGCATAGCTGCTCCTTTTAAATGTGTATATTTTTCCTCAGACTAAGAAGTATGTTGGCCTAATAGCGGGCTATTAGGTGAACATGCTGATGAAGTATGAAAGGAAAATAAACTAGCATGCTGACTTATTATTTTTTTGATTATGCCTTAAATCATAAAAACTCAAAAGTCCATAAACTCTTGAGTTTTTTAATGTCTTAATCTTCACCTAAAATTCTAACTTCTGGATATAAATCTACACCAAACTGCCTTTTCACTTCATCTTTAACATAATATATTAAATCTAATACATCCTTAGCAGTTCCATTTCCATTATTAACAACAAACCCAGCATGCTTATTTGAAACACTTGCTCCACCTATAGCAAATCCCTTTAAACCTGCATCTTCAATTAATTTACCTGCAAAATAACCTTCTGGTCTTTTAAATGTACTACCTGCTGATGGGTGTTCTAATGGCTGTCTATCTTCCCTTCTTTTAGTTAATTCATCTACTCTAGCTTGAATTTTTTCTTTATCCGCTGGAGTTAATTTAAAGGTTGCACTTAGAACTATATATCCCTTTTCCATAACTACAGACTGTCTATACCCTAAATTTAATTCCTCTTTTGAAAGGACTCTTATTTTCTGATTATCATCTAATACTTTTGCACTTTCAATAACAAAGGATATTTCTCCATCATAAGCTCCTGCATTCATAAATACAGCACCACCTACACTGCCTGGAATACCACATGCAAATTGAAAACCCGATAAAGATCTATTTATAGCTTCTGTTGAAACATCTTTAAGTAAAACACCACATTCTGCTGTAATTTTGTTATCTACACATTCTATATTATTAAGTTCACATAACTTTATAACAACACCTCTAATACCACCATCCTTAACTAAAAGGTTTGATCCATTTCCTATAACATAAAAAGGAATTTTATTTTCTTTACAAATAGTGATAGTGTCTTGTAATTGTTGTACAGTATTTGGAGTTAAAAGTATATCTACTGGTCCTCCAACTTTAAAATATATATTCTCACTCATTTTTGCGTCTAATTGAATTTGTGAGTCTTTATATATTTTACTGAATAAATTCTTATATTCTCCATAATGGTTCATTCTAAAACTCCTCAAACATTTATATTAGTCTATTTATCTATATCATATAGAATAATCTATCCACTAATCTAACACAAGTAATTTTTTATATTAATTTTAGCTTAGCAAATTTTTATTCCGTACTATTATAGCATAATTTATTTACTTTGTTCATTTTTTTTAAAATAAGTCAAAATGCTATTTGCTGATTTATTGTCAATCGACTCAGTTTCAAGGAGTTCTTCTATTTTGGCCTTTTTTATATTTTCAATACTTCCAAATTTCATAAGTAATGCCATTCGTCTTTTTTGCCCTACATTAGGTATATCATCTAATATTGAATGTAAGGTTCTCTTATCTCTTAAACTTCTATGATAAGTTATTGCAAATCTATGAACTTCATCTTGAATTCTTCTTATCAATTGCATTAAATTAGAATTTCTATTTACTATTAGCTCTTTGTTATTATAAATTATTCCCCTTGTTGCATGATGATCATCTTTAACCAGCCCACACACAGGTATATTTATGCCTAGTTTTTCTAAAACTTCAAGAGCTATATTTACTTGACCTTTTCCGCCATCCATCATAATTAAATCTGGAAAGTTCGAAAATTTTCCATTAGAAAACTTAATTTCTTTATCTTGAATCTCTTTAATTTCTTTTAAACCATGAGTAAATCTTCTCTTTAAAATTTCTCTCATACTATCATAGTCATTAGCATTTTTTACAGTTTTTATTCTAAATCTTCTATAATCACTATTCTTAGCTTTTCCATCTTCAAATACAATCATAGATCCTACAGAATCTACCCCTTGTATATTAGATATATCATAAGCTTCTATTCTAAAAGGTATACTGTCAAGTTCTAATAAATCTTGTATTTGTTCTAAACACAGTCTATTTATTTCTTTATCCATTAAAATTTTGTCTTTAAATTGCTCCAATGTAACTTTTGCATTATTTTTCACTAATTCCAGCATCTCTTTTTTCTCACCTTTAACTGGTATTTTAACAAAAACTTTGGAACCTCTTTTTATGCTTAAAAATTCTTCTAAAGCTTCCACTTCATCACTTTCTGGAATATAAATATTTTTAGGAACCTTAGGAGTACCTCCATAAAATGAAATTATAAATTGTGAAAGCGCAGTATTATCCTCTTCATGAGAACTATTTTCAAGAATGAAATGCTCCCTTCCTGTTACTTTTCCATCCCTTAAGAAAAATACTTGAATGCAACAATCTTTTTCATCTTTATACATATTAATGAAATCTTCATCATTATCTTGTGATTTAAATACTTTTTGCTTTTCTGCTATATTCTCTATAGCTAAAATCTTATCTCTTAAAGATGCAGCCTTTTCAAATTCTAAATTTAATGATTCTTCCTGCATAGCTTTTTTTAAGCTATTTACTAAAGTTTTATCCCTGCCGCTTAATACATCCATAATTTCATCTATCATACTTCTATATTCAGCTTTTGAAATATGCCCTTCACAAGGTGCATTACATTTTTTTATATGATAATTTAAGCATGGTCTTGTATGCTTCCCCCCTTCTACAATGAACCTTTTGCAAGTTCTCAAAGGGAATATCTTTCTAATTAAATTTATTGTCTCATGCACAGCTCCTGCATTAGGATATGGGCCAAAATACTTATTTCCATCCTTGGCATAATTTCTAGTTATATAAACCTTTGGAAAATCTTCGTTTGTAGTTATTTTTATAAAAGGATAGAATTTATCATCTTTCAGAGAAATATTATATTTAGGACTGTATTTTTTTATTAAATTACATTCTAATATTAAAGCTTCCATTTCAGAATCTGTAACTATGTATTCAAATTCAGAAATATTTTTAACCATGACTTTTACTTTTTCTGAATGATTTTTTGAATTTTGAAAGTATTGTCTAACTCTATTTTTTAATATCTTTGCTTTTCCTACATAAATAATTTCTCCAAGAGTATTTTTCATCAAGTATACTCCTGGTTTATCTGGTATGATCTTCAATTGAGCTTTAAAATCAAACATTGAAACACTCCCTTTGTCAGTTAATAGTTTAAGTAAAGGTTAATTGTTTCTTGTTACTTGCGTAATAATCTTTCCAGCTATAGGTGCTGCCGCACTTGCCCCATAACCTCCATTTTCTACAATTACAGCAACTGCAACCTTCGGATTGTTTGCTGGTGCAAATCCAATGAACCACGAATGAGGTTTAGCACTTTCACCATTCTCAAGATTATAATCTGCTGTACCTGTTTTCCCTGCAGCATCAGTGCCTTCAAAATAACCCCAGCTTGTATTTATCTTTGAGTCAACTAGATTTTTCATATAATCTTTTATAGTCCCTGCATTATTAGGACTAAGAACCTGCTTATATACTTTTGAATCTACAGTTTTTACTATATTTCCATCTTTATCTACAACTTGATTAACAAGCTTTGGTTCCATCATTTTTCCATTATTAGCTATAGTGCTTGCAACTAAGGCCATCTGCATTGGAGTTGCTAAAATACTACTTTGACCAATTCCTGTTTGTGCTATACTTCCAACTTCAGCTTTAGTCAGCTTAGGAAATTGACTTTGATTTATCTTAAAACCTTCTGAATTAATAGTTTTATTAAAGCCATAGTTTTCAGCAGTAGCTTTTAACTTATCATTTCCAAGCTCCATTGCTAACGTACCAAATACAAAATTACTTGATAATCTAAAGGCTTCTTTTAAATTTATCTCTCCATTAACCTCTCCACTATCATTGCTTAAAGATTGTTTTTCATTAAATACTATTTTACCTGTATCATTAAATGTTCTACTTGTAACCTCTGGCATATTCTCCAAGGAACTACTTAGCGTCACAGTTTTAAAGGTAGAACCTGGTGGATAAAGTCCTGAAGTTGCTCTATTTATAAGTGGACTATTCTCTGCTTTACCAGCATTAGCTGCCTTCATTGCATTTTCTAACTCATTAGGATTATATGTTGGTTTTGAAACCATTGCCAGTACTTCTCCCGTTTTGGGATTTAATGCAACTACAGCTCCTTTATTATTTCCTAAAGAGTCATAAGCTATTTTTTGAAGTGTTGGATCCAATGAAGTTATAACTCCGTTCCCAATTTTAACTTCATCTTCTTTTCTATTTTGGAACATCTCTTCTAATTTTGCTTTGCTAAAATCCTTAGTTAAATTTAAAATATTGTTTGTAATTTTATTATATGATGTTAATTCAGTATCATAGTTTGCTTCCAGTTCTGTTAACCCATATCTTGGATCTACATATCCTAAAGCATGAACATATAAATCTCCATTTACATAAGTTCTTTTTTGTGTAAGTGCATCAACTTTTGAACTTGTTGTTAATGGATTTTTATTTCTATCATAGATAGTTCCTCTTAATACTTCATTTCTTCTTGCCCATAATCTTTGATTTCCTTGTTGCTCTGCTATCTTAGGTGCTGAGAAAACTTGAAAATATGCAATATAAGAGATAAGAGCTACAAAGCAAAATAGAAAAACTACCATTACTTGTTTTATACTACTAGAAACATTTTTCAATTTTAGCCCTCCTCTGAAATTTTTTGAAGTATTGCAAGTGCAAAAAACATACTTATTATAGAAGAACCTCCAGCACTAATAAGAGGTAAGGTAATTCCTGTAAGTGGTATTACTGCAAATACTCCACCTATTATAACTAACACTTGACATGCTATCATAGCACTCATTCCTATTGTAGTAAATTGTGAAAATTTATCTTGAATTCTAAATGCAGCACGCATTCCTCTATAGAAAAACAAGAAATATATTATCATAATACCTAATCCAAATACCATTCCAAATTCTTCGCAGATAACTGCAAATATAAAATCTGAAATGTTAACTGGTACAAATCCCGGATATCCATATCCTAATCCTGAGCCAAACATTCCACCAGAAGAAATTGCATATAAACCTTGTACTATTTGATATCCTCCTGTATCTGAATATTGCCATGGATGTCTCCAAATTAATATTCTCTGTCTTACATGAGCAAATAATTTATATGCAAAAAATGATCCTACTATAAATAATACAAAACAAATTACAACATACTTTTTTTTCCCTGTTGCAACATAAACCATAGTTAATGCTATACCAAAGAATATTAAAGCAGAACCTAAATCTTTCTGCATGACTAAACACATCAATGCAAACATTACTACTAAAGCAGGCTGCCAAAGCTGTCTAAAATCTTCTAGTATATTACTTTCATCTTTATAATCTTTTAAAGCTGCTGCAAGATATAAAACAAAAGTTATCTTCCCAAACTCAGATGGTTGAAATCCAAATCCCCCAATATTAACCCAGTTAGTAGCACCATAAGTTTCTTGATGTGCTATTAATGCTAATGGCATTATTAATATAGTGATTATTAAAAATGCTTTTTTATATTTTGCATAATCCCTCAAATCTGGAATAGCTACTAACATTGCAATAAATATAATAATTCCTGCTATAAACCAAATTAATTGCTTAATTGCAACATTAGTATCTAATCTATATAATATTGCAATTCCTATAATTGACAATAGGCAGGCAAACGTAATTAAAAATTTATCTCCTTGGGGATAAAATTTTCTAATTAAAACTTGAGTAATTGTTAATAATACACATACTATTAATCCCATGTATATTGCATTCATATCCATGGGATCTTTTAATATGGCTAAATTAGTAAAAAGAGCTATACACAAAAGGTATGTTAACATTAATAACTTTACTTCATCCTTATTAATCTTCAAGCTATAATCACCTCGTTATAAATACTTAAATTTTTGTAAAGCTCAGTAGAAGCTTTTTATTTTTAATTCTTCCACTGAGCCTAAAACTGCTAATTAATATAATTCACATATTATATCATTTTAAGTAACTTATACTTTTCATTAATATTTACTTAAACTAAAATTTTAAAAACTGCAGTTCCAATTTTTATTTCATCCTTATTAGATACCTTAACCTTACCATTTACCTTATTTCCATTTAAATAAGTTCCATTTGTACTATTCAAATCTTCTATAAATAAAGAATTATTTCTCAATATGATTTTAGCATGGCTCCCAGAAACATGTTGATCTGATAAAACAATTGAATTATCTTCTTTTCTACCTATTGTCAAATCTGATCTTATTGGAATAATAGAACCATCTTTTAGATCTTTGCCATTACCTGAATTTATAATTTCTAATCCATAATTTCCTTTTGCTATAGTTGGTCTTCTCTTTTTCCCACCATTTTTAACATCCTTATACATTATCTTTAATGCATAGTATATTATTACGTATAATATAACAATAAAAACTATTCCAAAAACTCCAGCAATCATTTTTGAAAAACTCATATTTTCACCTCAATATCTATTACTGTAATCATAGGCAAATAATTCAGTTAGGATTTAACAACTCAGAGTTAACTGTTAAAAGTTAACTCTGAAAATAATATCCTAATTTTTAAAATGCCTTATTAATGATTATACAACAAAAAATCAAGTCTGACATACAAAAGTATTACTTTTTAATGAATAATTCATGATGACAACTTGAATTTGTCATAAATGCCACAATTCTTTCTTTTACTATTTCATCCTCTGTGAATTACATACTTTTCTAAAATGATGACCTTCTTAAATACATTTAACTTAATCTAAACACTATTTTTATATAAATTTTCCCCTAAAATAATAGTTTTTTCAAGTACTTTCCTGTATATGATGCTTCTGCCTTACATAGTTCTTCTGGAGTTCCTGCTTTAATAAGAGTTCCCCCCTTATCTCCACCTTCTGGCCCCAAATCAATTAAGTGATCTGCACATTTTATCATATCTAAATTATGTTCAATTACAACTACTGTATTTCCTGCTTCTACTAATCTTTGAAGAATTTCTATTAATCTACTTACATCATCTACATGCAATCCTGTTGTTGGCTCATCCAATATATATAATGTTTTTCCTGTACTTCTTTTTGATAATTCAGTTGCTAATTTTATTCTTTGAGCCTCTCCACCTGATAATTGAGTTGATGGCTGACCTAATCTAATATATCCCAAACCAACATCATTTAATGTTATCAATTTATTTGCAATCCTAGGCAGATTTTCAAAGAACTTAACACCTTCTTCAACTGTCATATTTAATACATCATCTATATTTTTGCCTTTGTATTTAACCTCTAGCGTTTCTCTATTGTATCTCTTTCCCTTACAGACCTCACATGGCACATATACATCTGATAAAAATTGCATTTCTATCTTTATAATTCCATCTCCAGAACAAGCCTCACATCTTCCACCTTTAACATTAAAACTAAATCTTCCTTGCTTATAACCTCTCATTTTAGCTTCTTGAGTTTGTGAAAAAAGCTCTCTTATCATATCGAATGTACCCGTATAAGTAGCAGGATTAGAACGTGGTGTTCTTCCAATTGGACTTTGATCTATATCTATTATTTTATCTATGTTCTCATATCCTATTATTTCTTTATGTTTTCCAACAGGTTTTTTACTCTTGTTTATTAACTTATTTAATCCTTTATAAAGTATTTCATTTACCAAAGTACTTTTTCCAGAACCTGAAACTCCCGTAACTGATGTTAATGTCCCAAGTGGAATTGATACATTTAAGTTCTTTAAGTTATTTTCCTTCGCACCTACGATTTTTATACTTTGTCCGTTACCTTTTCTTCTTGTTTCAGGCACTTTTATTAATTTTTTCTCTGTCAAATACTGTCCTGTTAATGATTTTTCGCATGCTTTAATTTCATCAAGAGTACCAGCAACAACTACTTCTCCTCCATGTTCTCCTGCACCAGGTCCAATGTCAACAATATAATCTGCTTCTTTTATGGTATCATCATCATGTTCCACTACTATTACTGTATTTCCAACATCTCTTAAGTTTTTTAAAGTACGTATTAATCTATCATTATCTCTTTGATGCAAACCAATACTAGGTTCATCTAAAATATATAAAACACCCATAAGTGATGACCCTATTTGAGTTGCAAGTCTTATTCTTTGTGACTCTCCACCTGACAAAGTTCCTGAATTTCTGCTTAAACTTAAATAATCAAGTCCTACATCTAATAAAAATTGTAACCTATTTTTAATTTCTCTTATGATTTGTTCACTAATAATCTTATTCTTTTCCGAGAATTCTATTCCATTTATAAAATCTAATTCATCTCTTATTGACATAATTGTAAATTCATATATATTTTTTCCACCAACAGTAACTGCTAAAGCTTCATCATTTAATCTTGCTCCTTTGCACTTAGGACAGAAATCATCGCTCATATATTGTTCAATTCCACTTTTTATAACATCTGAATTAGTTTCTCTGTATCTTCTATTCAAAGAATTTATTTCTCCATCATAAGCATAATTATATATTGCCTTAACACCATCTTTTGTATACTCAATCTTAAGTTTCTTTCCGTTTGTTCCATATAAAAGTAAATCTATATGTTTTTTATCTAAATCTTTGACAGGAATATTTAAATCTAATCCATATTCTTTTTCTAACGCTTTAAGTATAGCATAAGTCCATGAATCTTCTTTAAGTCTTCCACTTCCCCAGCTAGCTACAGCACCATCCATAATGCTTAGTTCTCTATTCGGAATTACTAATTTCTGATCTATTTCAATTAAAGTTCCAAGTCCATCACAAGTATCGCATTTACCAAACGGAGCATTAAATGAAAATAATCTGGGTGCTAATTCACCAATACTTATTCCACATTCTGCACAAGCAAAATTTTCACTAAATAAAGTATCCTCTCCGCCAATAATACTTGCTATTACTAAGCCTTCTCCCATTTTCAGTGATGCTTCTATAGACTCTGTAAGTCTTCCTTCAATTCCTTCTTTTATAACAATTCTATCTATTACAGCTTCTATATTATGTTTTTTATTTTTATCTAATTTTACCTCTTCTTCAGTTAAATCATAAATTTCTCCATCGATTCTAGCTCTTACAAAACCATTTTTCTTTATATTTTCTAATATTTTTTCATGAGTTCCTTTTCTTCCTTTTATTATAGGTGATAATATTTGAAGTTTAGTTTTATCCCGATAACTCATAATCTTATCAACAATTTGATCAACAGATTGTTGGGTAATTTCCTTTCCACACTTTGGACAATGTGGAGTTCCAACTCTTGCATATAATAGTCTCAAATAATCGTAAATTTCTGTTATCGTTCCAACTGTAGATCTTGGATTTTTGCTTGTAGTCTTTTGGTCTATTGATATAGCTGGTGATAAACCTTCTATATGCTCAACATTTGGTTTATCCATTTGGCCTAAAAACTGTCTTGCATAAGACGATAAAGATTCCATATATCTTCTTTGTCCTTCTGCATACAATGTATCAAAAGCTAAAGAGGACTTACCAGAACCTGATAGTCCTGTAAATACAACTAATTTATCTCTTGGTATCTCTAAACTTATATTCTTTAAATTATTAACCTTTGCACCTTTAATTATTATTTTATCGTTCATTATAAACCCCCTGAATTTAGTTAAATTTTAATACACTTTAGGCAATCAACAGTTAACTCTTTAACTGATTTATGATGTCTCTAAGCTCAGCTGCTCGTTCAAATTGAAGATTTTTTGCTGCCAATAACATTTCATCTGTATAATCTTTGATTAACTTATCCTTTTCTTTCTTTGTAAGATTCTTGCTGCCTTCTGTCTTATACTCTTCAATTTCCTCCGAAACCTTTGTAGCTTCTATAATCTCTCTAACATCTTTAATTATAGTTGTTGGTACTATTCCATTCTTTAAATTATATTCTTTTTGTATTGTTCTCCTTCTTTCAGTTTCTTTTAAAGCTTTATCCATGGATTTTGTTATATTATCCGCATACATTATAACCTTACTTTCTGAATTTCTAGCTGCTCTTCCTATAGTTTGTATCAATGATGTCTCTGATCTTAAAAAACCTTCCTTATCAGCATCTAAAATTGCAACTAAAGCAACTTCTGGTATATCTAACCCTTCTCTTAAAAGATTTATTCCAACTAATACATCATATTCTCCAAGTCTTAAATCTCTTATAATCTTTATTCTTTCTAGGGTATCAATATCTGAATGCATGTATGTAACCTTAACTCCAAGCTCTTTGAAGTACTTAGTTAAATCCTCTGCCATCCGCTTGGTCAAAGTTGTTATTAAAGTTCTAAATCCTTTTTCTTTTACCTTATTAATTTCTCCATACAAATCATCTATTTGCCCTTTAATAGGCCTTATGATTATTTCAGGATCTAATAATCCTGTAGGTCTTATGATTTGTTCAGCAATCTCTCCTGAATGATCTATTTCATAAGCAGCTGGAGTTGCACTAACAAAAACTACTTGACTGATTTTTTTTTCAAATTCTTCAAACTTTAATGGTCTATTATCATAGGCACTTGGAAGTCTAAATCCATAGTCAACTAAGGTATTTTTTCTTGACCTATCTCCTGCATACATGGCCCTAACTTGAGGTAATGTTACATGACTCTCGTCAATAAACATTAAATAATCTTCTGGAAAATAATCTATTAAAGTCTTAGGTGGTGTTCCCGAAGCTCTTCCATCTAATATTCTTGAATAATTTTCAATGCCGCTGCAATATCCCATTTCTTTTATCATTTCAATATCAAAATTAGTTCTTTGTCTTAATCTTTGTGCTTCTAAAAGTTTATCTTGTGCGTTAAGTTCTGTAAGTCTTTCTTCCAATTCTCCTTCAATACGATTAATGGATCTTTCAATAGTTTCCCTAGAAGTTGCAAAGTGTGAAGCAGGAGTTATTGCAACATGCTTTCTTTCTCCAAGAATAGTACCTGTTAATACATCAAATTCCCTTATTCTATCAATTTCATCTCCAAAAAACTCAACTCTAATTCCCTTATTAGAGTATGATGCAGGAATTATATCTAAAGAATCTCCTCTAACTCTAAAAGTTCCTCTTGAAAAATCTATATCATTTCTTTCATATTGAATTTCTATAAGTTTTTTTATGACTTCATTTCTTTCCTTTTCCATTCCAGGTCTAAGACTTATCGTTAATTTTTTATATTCATCTGGATTACCCAATCCATATATACAGGAAACAGATGCAACTATTATTACATCTCTTCTCTCAAAAAGAGCTGAAGTAGCTGAATGTCTTAACTTATCTATTTCATCATTTATAGATGCATCTTTTTCTATAAATGTATCTGTTTGAGGTACATACGCTTCTGGTTGATAATAGTCATAATAAGATACAAAATATTCAACTATATTATCTGGAAAAAACTCTTTAAATTCTGAACATAATTGTGCTGCCAAAGTTTTATTATGAGCTAAAATTATAGTAGGTCTTTGGAGTTTTTCAATAATATTTGCCATGGTAAATGTTTTTCCAGAACCAGTTACTCCCAACAAAGTTTGCCCTCTATTATTTTTTGTTATTGAATCCACTAACTTTTCAATAGCTTGTGGCTGATCCCCTGTAGGTTTAAATTTAGAATGTATTTTGAATTCTCCCATTATACTACCTCCATCTTCGAACAGACATTCGTATTATATGTATATTTTACTTTGCTGTAACTATTAAGTCAATAAATTATATCATTTATTTTTAGTTCATATAAATTATGTTCTTTATTACCTAAAAAATAACATAATTTATTAAAGAAAAAGATGGCAAAGCCACCTTATAATTTTTATATATCTATTTTTTTCCCTCTTCATCTTGATCAATTTTATCATTCTTAGAATTATGACTCCTATTATTTTCAGAATTTTTTATTGTATCAAAAACACTTTTAAAACTATTATCTTCAATAGACACAATTTCTCCTTTATCAACACTTCTGGGTACTAATAGCATACCAAGCCTTGTATTTCTATTATGTCTAAATTGAATATCTTTTATTATTCCTCTTGAATCTTTAATTTTAAGAACTGCATTGTTTAAATTTTCTTTTATAATGGAGTACGCTTCTGCTTCCGAATTAATATTTTTATTGTTTATTGATAATAACTTACTTTCAACATTAACTCCAAATTCTTTAGCTTGAGAATTTGGTGAAATCTCTAAAATTATTAAACCCTCTTCATCACTTACAAACTTTGGCTCTCTTTTTTGTTCACTTTTTGTTTGGAGTTTTAACATAAGTTCATGAGCAAATGGCGCAAATCCTACAACCACTATTTCACCCCAAATTCCAAATCTAGCAATTTGAGCTACAAATGTTAATACAATTCCATAAATTAATATATGAATACCTGAAGATACCGCTTTTTGCCTTTTACTTCTTGTAAATGTAATTGAAGAATATCCCAAAAATGCATAAAAAGGAAATATTGAAATCACGCTACTAGCCATTAAACCAAGCCCTGAAGGTGATTTAATCAATGGCCACCAATTTGGATTCTCTATATATTCTGTCATGTAATTCATGGATGAATTATTAATAGCAACTGCAATCATTATTGCTATAGGCAATAACCAATATCTCTTCAATGCATATCCACCTAAAATCTTCCCCTCTTTATTAGTAAATATAGGCACTGCCCCTCTATCACCATCAATCATAACTAATATTCCTTCAATAATGTGAAAAACTCCAACAAAAATCATTAAGTATAAAACATCAATATCTAATATTTGATTACTTACAACTGTTGGTGCAAATTGACTTGCAAGCTTAATAAAAATACTAACAGCACCTAGAATAGCTCCCGAATAAGAAAAGCATATTAATCTTGGTTTTACAAACATTAAAAATATAGATATTATAAATAAATATGAAATTCCTGAATTCAAACTGAAAACAACACCTAGACTAGTCAGAATCAAACTTCCTATAGCTCCCCCTAAAATACCTAAAACAAGTTGAGATAGTGTAAGTTCAATAGATGAATTTACACTACCTCCTAAAATTAATTTTTGCATAGTCACTATTTTTTTATTTTTTAAATACAATATGACAGTTAAGGCAATTAATATAAATACTAATGGAGGTGCTATTATTGCACCTGCAACATTCCTTAATGTATATATTACTAAATCCATTTTATTTCCCCCTACTGCACCTTTTCTTGTATTTTTTCCATTGCTGCCTTTAACTGTTCATCTGTATTTTTATCATATGCATTTTCATCTATACCTACAGGTGTTTTAATTTCAACCTCTGGTGTTATTCCTTTTTTATGAATATTTTCACCATTTGGTGTATAATACTTAGAAATAGTTACTTTAAGTCCACCAATTTCATCACTAAATTTAAACGACTGCTGCACTATTCCTTTTCCAAAAGTAGTTTCACCTATAATTGTTGCTAATTTATAATCTCTTAATGATCCTGTAACAACTTCTGAAGCACTAGCACTGTTTCCATTAACTAATATAACCAAAGGAGTTCCTTCCGCCACTCCACCTATTGATACTGAATCATATCTATTACCATACTTATCAATAGTGTAAGTTATTATTTTATCCTTCGGTATAAACTGAGAAGCAACACCTACTGCTTCCGTTAATAATCCCCCTGGATTTTCTCTTAAATCCAAAATTATTCCCTTCATCCCCTGTGATCTCAAATCTGCAATTGTATTTTTAAAATCTTCTGTTGTATTTTCGTTCATAAAAGTTTTTATCCGAATATACCCTATATTAGAATTTATCATTGAACCTTCAACAGATTTAATTTTCACCTTTTCAGGAACTATATTAACATCAAATTCATCTACACCAACTCTTTTAATTGTTAGTTTTAATTCTGAATTTTTAGCTTCTGTAATTATAGATACAGCCTTTTGAGAATCATCTCCAGATAGCTCTATATCATTTATTTTTTTTATAACATCATTTGCTATTAATCCTGCCCTGTCAGCTGGTGAATCTTTAATTGTATCAATAATTGTTAACTCGTTATCTTTTGAAGTTATAGTAACACCTATTCCTGTAATATTACCACTGCTTTGCTTCATTAACGCAGCAAATTCATCTTTATTCATAAACATTGTATATTGATCATTCAATGAATTTGTCATTCCTTTAATAGCGCCTTCTAAAAGTTTATTGTCATCAACAT
This sequence comes from Clostridium puniceum, assembly GCF_002006345.1. Taxonomy (GTDB): domain Bacteria; phylum Bacillota; class Clostridia; order Clostridiales; family Clostridiaceae; genus Clostridium; species Clostridium puniceum. Next base: position 51,264 of record NZ_LZZM01000098.1, on the reverse strand, counting down.
CTCCATCAAATTTTTCAATCAATTTATCTCTGACTTGAAAAAGTGCTGCATATTTGCTCCTATCATTAAGTTGTTGCACTGTACTTTGAACTTGCTCTGATGGTGTTTTCACTAAAAATATACCTCTAGTTGCAGCATAATTTCCTGCACAAAACGATACAAAACTAATAATTCCCACCAAAGCAAAAATTGCTATACAAGAGATCATTGGTATTATTATTCTTTTCCTGTTTACTTTATTGTTTGCAAATATATAATTTTTTGAATCACGCACCTATAAAGACTTCCTTTCATATGGATTATACACATAACTCCAATATAATATCTTTATAGATTAAGGCACATTAAATAAAATAACAGACCAAAGATATATACTATACATTATCTTAACTATTATCTTTTTATGTGCCTTAAATGGATTATAATACTGACTTTTCTTAAATATTACATGGTGTTAGAGTTTATTTTTCTTATTACTTATTATATTGTACTTACTTTTAAAAATTATACTACTAAGAATTTTCTTAAGGCAATTATACTTGCAGTTCCACCAACTATTATTCCACCAAGCATAAATTCCCATGATAATGTTGATAAAATATAGCTTGTTGGCACAAGGCTTATAAATAAAAACTGACCAGTAGCCCATCTTACCAATGCATCATAAGCAAAATACAATACTACACATGATAATGTTGCTCCAAATAACCCTATCACCATACCTTCTATAACAAATGGCCATCTAATAAACCAATCAGTAGCACCTACAAATTTCATTATTCCAACTTCTCTTCTTCTTGAATATACAGTTAATTTTGTTGTATTCATTATTAAGAAAACTGAAACCCCTACTAATATAGCAAATAATCCAATTCCAATCACCTTAATACCATTTACTACTTTAATAATCTTGTCAACTAATTCTTGTTGTTGTCCAATTGTGTCAATCCCTTCAAAATCCTTTATCCCGTCTGTTACAGCAGCCGCGTATTCTGGCGCTTCTAGCTTAACAGTAAATGATGCCGGGAATGGATTTGTTTGAAAAGTATATCCCTGTACTAATCCCTCATTAGTTGCTTTTATATTATTATATTCTTCTTCCTTTGATTGATATATTACTTCTTTAACTCCATCAAATTCTCTTAATTTTATTTCAATTTCTCTTTGATCAATTAATTTTATATCATCTTTAAGATAAATTTTAAGTTCAACTTTATTTTGAACTGTACTAATTCCTTTGCTGATATTAGCAGCAACAAGCATAAATATTCCTAAAACAAAGAAAGTTATCAGAACAGTAATTATTGAAGCAATACTGATAGTTCTATTTCTCTTTAAACTTAAAAATGCATCTTTAATAAAATGTGTAATAGTATTAATTTTCATCTTCGTACTTACCTCTCTTTTCATCTCTGACAATTTCACCTTTTTCAATGGCTATAACTCTTTTTTTCATATAGTCAACAATTTCTTTAGCATGAGTAGCCATTAAAATAGTGGTTCCAGCTTTGTTTATATCCTCAAGTAATGACATTATTTCACGAGCTGTGTCTGGATCTAAATTACCAGTAGGTTCATCAGCTATTAATACAGATGGATTATTAACCAATGCTCTTGCTAATGAAACTCTTTGCTGCTCTCCTCCTGATAATTCATTAGGAAACATCTTATATTTATGAGATAAGCCAACCAGTGACAGAACCATTGGTACTCTTCTTCTAATATCTTTTGGTGATGCTTCTACAACCCTCATTGCAAATGCAACATTTTCATATACATTAAGATTTTGTATTAATCTAAAGTCTTGGAACACCATTCCTATCTTTCTTCTATAATAAGGAACCTGTTTTCTAGTAATCATAGATAACTCTTTCTCTCCAACTATTACCTTTCCATTAGTAGGTTCTACCTCTTTTAAAATCATCTTTATAAATGTAGATTTACCAGATCCACTTGGTCCTACTAAAAACACAAATTCTCCTGCTTCTATTTCTATGTTAATGTCTGACAATGCTTTTACATTATTATCATAAATTTTGGATATTCCTCTAAATTCGATCATACTTAAACACTCCTTCATATTCCTTATGCCTAGCCATTTTAAAACTTCCATTGTTTTAGCTCTCGTAAAAAACGCAATTCGCCTAGACTGGTACTTCATCTTATTATATTGTGACCTTAAGGCTGCCTTTATTATCTGCAAATACACATGCCCTTGTATAGTACATTGTACATATTAAAAGTAATTAGTCTTTTAAAAGTACAAATTAAACTTAATTCATCTAAAAATATAAATTTTTACTTAAAAAGTTTCACTTTAGTCGTATATCTTGCAAATAAATTGCAAAACTTACAAAGTTAATTATAACATAAGAATACTTTGTAATGTTATACAATTTTATTAAATTATGAAGCTATTGTTTACATATTAACCTTAATATTCCAAAATTAATCTATATCTTTAAATCCTTCACCTAATACTTCATGAACTTCTCCTACAGTTATAAAGGCTTGGGGATCTATCTCTTTTATAAATTTCTTTAACTTTATAAATTGATTTCTACTTATAACTGCATATAATACATCATTTTCTTGACTTGTATAAGCTCCCATTCCTTTTAAAAAAGTACATCCTCTATCTAGAGTGTATATTATGTATTTACTTATTTCATCATTCTTTCTACTTATTATAAATACACTTTTACAAACATTAAGTCCCTCTATAAGTCTATCTACTACTATACCAAGCAATATTACACTTAACATAGAATATAAACCTACATTTATTCCAAATGCTAATATACTTGCAAAAGTTATTATAAAATCTACTACTAATAGTGATTTTCCTATATCTAAATGAAAGAATTTATTTAAAATTTTAGCTAATATATCAGTTCCTCCAGTTGATGCATTTTCATTAAATACAAATGCCATACCAATTGCTGAAATTAATGTTCCAAATACAGTAGCCATCATTAAATCATTAGTTACAGCTATTGGATTAAAAAACTTTTCTATAATCCACAATATTACAGATAATCCCAAACTCGCATAAATTGTCTTAACTCCAAACCTTCCATCAATAAATGCAAATGCAACTATGAATAAAACTACATTTAGAACTAAAGTTAACATTCCAATTGACAAATTGGGCATAACTGCATTTATCACTATAGCTGCTCCTGTTACTCCACCTGCTGCAATATTATTAGGAGCATAAAAATATTCTACTGATAGTGCAACTAATATTATTCCTAATGTTATTATTACGTACTCTTTAAATTTTTCTAAATTCATATCTATCTTCCTTCCCCTTTTTTATAGTTTTTCTTTTTTTATTTTTGTTTATTCAATTAAGATAAACTGTTGGACTATGTTCTAATTTTCAATTTACACTTTACAATCGCTGCCCTTCAAGACACACTCTTACAATTTGTGTAAAAAACTCAGTTTTTTCTTAGAAATATATTTAAAAACTCCATAATTATTTTATCCCTAATTATCAATTATAACTTATACATTATCAATTATACTCTCTATTACTAAACTTTATCAATTTTTTCCTTTTTATATATGAATGAAGTTCTTAATTGTGCTTCGCACTCTTTTTATAGGTGAAATGTTCTTAATTGTGCTTCGCACTCTTTTTATAGGTGAAATGTTCTTAATTGTGCTTCGCACTCTTTTTATAGGTGAAATGTTCTTAATTGTGCTTCGCACTCTTTTTATAGGTGTATATTTTTTCACATTAAAAAATACAGGATATATAGCTATTTCATAACTCTATATCCTGTGTCCTTAATATATTCTATTATACTCACTCTTAAATTGTTTTATATCTATTTTATATTAATAATTTAATTACTTTTTTAATAAAATAGCTTTCTTACTATGCTCTACTATGGCTTCTGTTGTTAATCCATAAGCTTTTAAAAGCTCATTTGGTTTTCCACTTTCACCAAAAGTATCTTTTATTCCCACTTTCACTACAGGAATTGGATATTCTTCTGTCACAACTTCTGCAACTCCTGAACCTAAGCCACCAATTATACTATGTTCTTCTACCGTAACTATCGCACCAGTTTCCTTAGCTGCATTAATTAATAATTGTTTATCAATAGGCTTTATTGTATGTATATTTATAACTCTTGCATTAATTCCCTCTTTAGCTAATTCTTCTTTAGCTTCCAAAGCAAGCTCAACCATCATACCAGTTGATACTATAGTAACATCATTACCTTGTGCTAGTGTTACTCCTTTTCCAATTTCAAATTTATAGTTGTCATTATCATTTATAACACTAACGGCTAATCTTCCTAATCTCACATAACAAGGTCCATTATATTCTGCTACTGCAAGTATTGCAGCTTCTGTCTCTATGGCATCTGCTGGATTAATTACTATCATGTTTGGAATACTTCTCATTAATGATATATCTTCGATTGATTGATGCGTCGCTCCATCTTCTCCAACTGTTAATCCTGCATGTGTTGCACAAATCTTAACATTTAGCTTTGGATAGCATATTGAATTTCTAATTTGTTCAAAAGCTCTTCCTGCCGCAAACATTGCAAATGTGCTAGCAAATGGAATTTTTCCACAAGTTGAAAGTCCAGCTGCAACTCCCATCATGTTTGATTCTGCTATTCCCATATTTATAAATCTTTCTGGTGCTAAGGCTTTAAAATCTGCCGTTTTAGTTGATTTTGATAAATCCGCATCTAAGACTACAACATTTTCATTCAAATTCGAAAGTTTTGCTAAAGCTTTACCATAAGCTTCTCTAGTTGCTATTTTATTTCCCATTAGTTTTCTCCTCCAATTTCCTTTAATGCTTGCTCACATTGTTCTTTGCTTGGAGCTGTTCCATGCCATCCTGCTTGATTTTCCATAAATGAAACACCTTTACCTTTTATAGTATTACATATAACAGCAGTTGGCTTTCCTTTAAATTCTTTTGCTTTTGAAATTGAATTTATAATTTCATCGTAATCATGTCCATTAATTTTTAAAACATTCCATCCAAAAGCTTCAAATTTTTTATCTATTGGACCTGGATTCATTACATCTTCTATATTACCATCTATTTGTAATCCATTATTATCTATAAATGCAGTTAAATTATCTAATTTATAGTGAGCCGCTGACATAGCTGCTTCCCAGACTTGACCTTCTTCAAGTTCTCCATCTCCCATTATAGCATAAACTCTGTAATCTTTTTTATCAAGTTTTCCTGCTAAAGCCATTCCTACAGCAGCAGAAATCCCTTGACCAAGTGATCCTGTAGACATATCAATTCCTGGTAAATCATTCATATTAGGATGACCTTGTAATCTTGAATTGGTTTGCCTTAAAGTTTTTAATTCATCTATTTCTAAGTATCCCTTTCTAGCTAAAGCACTATATAATGCTGGTGCTGCATGACCCTTTGATAAAACAAATCTATCTCTATTAGGATCCTTTGGATTAGATGTGCTTATATTCATTTCTTTAAAGAATAACACAGTCATAATATCAGCTATTGATAAAGAGCCTCCTGGATGACCTGATGCTGATTCTGTCAACATAGATACTATATCTTTTCTTATTAACTTTGACATTTCTTCAAGTTCGTATTGTTTATTCATTAATAGACCCCCTATTATTAATTTGCACATTCATAGTATGTTTCATTTTTAACATACTTATTCTAACATAGAAATTTTTATTTGTATACTCTATTCATAAATGTGATATACTTTTTTCCTTTTTGCCAGCATATAGAATATTAAAACACATAAAAAGAGTAGCATAAATAAAAATTATTATTTACACTACCCTTAATTATTTAATTTAAATTTAAACTAACCAATAACGCCTTATCAACTTTTTTCATGTCAGCATCAGTCATATGTCCAATTTTTTCTTTTAATCTTCTCTTATCTAATGTTCTTATCTGTTCTAGTAAGACAACAGAATCTCTATTTAATCCATATTCTTCTGATGAAATTTCAACATGAATAGGAAGCTTAGCTTTATTTATTTGCGATGTTATTGCAGCTACAATAACTGTCGGACTATATCTATTCCCAATATCATTTTGTATTATAATAACAGGTCTTATACCTCCCTGTTCTGATCCTATGACTGGACTTAAATCCGCATAGAAAATTTCCCCTCTTTTTACCACAATGTTTGCCATTTTTAATTAATCACACTCCGCAAATCCATGCCTCATACTCATTAACATCGTCTAACATATACTCAAAACCTAATTTAGAATATTCTAAATTTATTTCAGCCATATCTTGATAACCATTTTTCATCAGCTCTTCAAAATCTGCTGAAAATCCTTCGTTAATATATTGTATTAACGAGTTCTCCATAATTCCACTACTTTTTTTAATTTTATCCTTTTTTTTAATTTGACTACTTTTTATATTTTTGTTTTTCATATTATTTAGACTAATTATTGACATAGTTTCGCCTCCATAGCAGTAAAAAGTTCTTCTTAACTATGATTATATTGCAAATTATGTCAACCTGTCAAAGGATTTAGATTACTTATTTGTCATCTTATAGATATTTATTTATTTTCGATTCCTTAATCATAAGTTTTCTTACAACTTATGTATGTACTTCATAAATTCTTTAAAACATAGTATATCATTTTTAATGTTAATGCGGGCCTTATTTCAATTTTAATAAACTTATTCTTTTAAAACAAATTATCACTTAGGCTTTTTTCTTTTTTAAAATCTTTATAAGTTATTATTATTCTTTCTTTATTATCATCATCTAAAATCTTTAATAAAACTGGAACCCCTTTATCTTTGTCTACAAAAAACTCAGCCTTATTTAAATGTTTATTATTACTATTATATGTGATATCAACTTGCAAATAAATTGAATCACTCCATTCAGTCTTAACCTCTTTAATTTCAGCATTTTCTAAACTTGATAAAATATTTTCTATAAATGCTAGTGGATAAATTGTATCTATATCCTTGTTAAGAATATATTCCCCATCACTATTTTCTTTTACCTTGATTTCGCCTCCCTTATATACTTTAACTCTCTCGTACCCATCTTTAAATTCTATCCTAGCTCCTTTATCAAAACTATAATACTGAATTGTATTTTCTTCAAATTGTGATTTTGAATTTTTAAATACATAATTTACTTTGCTGCTATATAATTTCGTATTCCTCAATTCATTAATAATACTTTCATTTGAGGGACTAATAAAATTCCTAAATAAAATAACTAATGAAATAATGAATATGGGAGCAAAAATTAGAACACCTATGATTAATTTTTTATTAAATGAAATTTTGTTCAAATTTATAATTCCTCCAAAGATTTATTACTTAATTACTACTATTTATGAAAATCCTTGAAGTTTTATGCCTAATTACAAATAATATTAATTTCTTTTGGCAATTCACCTATAATATCTCTTGCATTTACTATGTAAAATTTTTTTCCCAGCCTATCCCCTATTTTCCCATGTATATAGGCACCTAAAAGAGCTGCTTGTTCTAAGTTAACTCCTTGTGACAAAAATCCATTTATTATTCCCGTCAATGCATCTCCCATTCCTCCTGACGCCATTCTACTATTACCAGTTGGATTTATATAAACATCTTTTCCGTTTGAAATTACAGTATTGTACCCCTTTAGCAAGACAATTATTCCATATTTTCTAGCTACTTCTTTTGCTATATTAACTCTATTGTCTTCCACTTCTTCAATTGTTATGCCTAAAAATCGTGCCATTTCGGCTGGATGTGGAGTAATAATTATTCTATCCCTTAAATTATTTAATAAGAACTTATTTTTCCCTAGCAATGTTATCCCATCTGCATCAATTACAATTGGACAACTACTATTATTAACAACTTCTTCTAATAACTTTTCTTTCCTATCTCCTGTTCCAATTCCAGGTCCAAAAGCAATAGAATCAGCACTTTTTATAAGTTCTATAACATTATCCTTCCAAGTTAATGTCATAGCTTCTATTAATCTATTTCCTAGTGCTATTTGAACGTCCTCATCACATATTAATGTGGTTAACCCTGCTCCTGTTCTAACTGTACATTCTGTTGCAATAAAAGCCGCCCCTGTAAATCCCTTTCTTCCAGCTACAACTAGTGCTCTACCATAACTTCCTTTGTGACCATATACCTCTCTTTTAGGAAGTAATTGTTTATATTCATGTTCTTCTAAAATGCAAAAACCTCGTGCATTAGCCTTTTTTATACATTCTGGTATCCCTATTTTCAATATATTCATCTTTCCAATACAATTAATTGCTTTATAATTTAAAAATCCTTTTTTAACGACTTCAAATGTATAAGTAACATCAGCATGTACTGCAATTCCCCTCTCAATACCCAAATCACAGTCTAAGCCAGATGGAACATCAATTGAAACTATAAACTTTCCATAGGAATTTATATATTCTATAATTTTCTTAAACATTCCCGTCAAATCTTTGTTGAGTCCAACTCCAAAAATTCCATCTACAATAACATTATAACTTTCTAGCTCTTTAGCTAGAAACTCATTTATATCGTTTTCTGATGTTATAAACAAAAGCTCTCTTTCATTAATTAATTTTTTTAATATATTGAAATTAATTTGAAAATCCGAAGTATAATTTTTATCTGCACTTACAATATAAACTCTTACTTTTTTCCCTGCTAATATTAAATGTCTGGCTAATGCTAGAGCGTCCCCTCCATTATTCCCTTTACCACATAATATTAAAAATGACTCTCCTTTATTAACAACTTCTTTAAACATACCTATTGCAGCATTTTCCATGAGTATAACTCCTGGGATTCCTATATCTATAATGCTTTGTTTATCCATTTCCTTACACTGCTCAACTGAAAAAACTTGAAGCATTATATCACCTCCATTACTGCGTATGCTATTGCATTTTCTTGGCTATGTGAAATACTAATATGAATATTAAATTCTTTTACATCTAATAATTCATAAATTTTATCACTTAGCTTTACAATTGGTTTTCCAAGTTCATCTCTTAAAACTTCAATATCCTTTAATCCAAATCCTCTAAATCCAGTTCCAAGTGCCTTACTAATCGCCTCTTTCGCCGCAAAATTGCCAGCTACTACATTCCCTTTTAATCCTTTTGATTTAAAATATTCAATTTCATTATAAGTAAATGATTTTTCAATAAAACTACTCGTTCTATTTATTACTTTTTCTATTCTCTTAATTTCTATTATATCAGTTCCAATTCCAATAATCATAATTTATCGCCTCTCTTAATAATATGTTACCATACATTGGCGTAAATTCTTAACTATTCTTTTATATTAATTTACAACTTTTTCTTCCATTCCACTATCAAATTCATAAGCGTACTCATCTACATAACTACCTACAAGATCAATTAAATGATATGGAGATACTTTATTGGTATATAACTTAATAAGTAATTGTTTTACTTTATGTCTATGTGCTGAAATTACTTCTACGCTTTCTCTTTCCAAGTTTACATTTGCCAATCCAACATAATCTTTTCTTTCAATCTCAATTCCATATGCAGTTATTCCCCTAAAACATTTTTTTATAAGTCTGTATACATATCTATATTCAACGTCTTCACCCTTATGTATAGATGTATATTCATCAACTAAATTCATAACCCCTCAACTCCTTAAATATTTAATAATAGTAATAAACTTTCCTTTTAATACTATACTATCATATAGTGTGTCAATAAATTGTCAAAGCCTGTCCTTGATTTCATAATTCATTTTTTTTTTATTGACAATAAAACTTCTTCATTTTGCTTTTACAACATATACATACTTCAAAACCTCATAGACAAGGTATCATTTGTCGAAATTTGCGTTTTTATTATATATATTTTAGTTCAAAGTTTATTGTACTATGTAAACAAACGTTTATTTTCTCAAATAAAAAAAGAGCTAATAGCTCTTTTTTTACCTCATAATCTCTTTTTTTGTTTAACCATAATTGAAAAATATATCTCTTAGATATCGTTTACATCTTTATTATAACACATTCTTATATAAATACAACACTTTTTGTATAAATATTTTTTTATAGTATATATTTTGAATATATGCTATATTTACTTATTAAAACCTCTATTCTTAAGCTTTCTATTTTTGCTATACATTTAGTATTATTAAATGAAAATAAAATAATACAACATATTCTAGCTTTAACTTTCTTAATACTATTAGTTTAAATTATATAATCTTTATTTATCTAAAAATATATTATTAACATATTTTTAAATTACATATATTGTATATGTTGTAAAAGTTAATCTTTAATAAAATTAATTATGATAACTTAATTTTATTGAAAAATTAAAATTACAACATATATGAATATTTAAATTAAAGATTTTTATATGAAAATTTCTTTTTGCTCTTTATATTAATTTTCTAAAACTTGTTGTTGAGTTTTCTTATTTTCAATAAATTTAAAATCCTCAGCTATAACTTCTGCTATATATTTTCTATTTCCCTCTCCATCTTCATAACTTCCAGTTCTAAGTCTTCCACTTATTGTAATAAGGCTTCCTTTTCTCATATATTTAACTATAACTTCTGCCTTTTTACCAAAAACTCTAATTGGTATAAAATCTGCTTCCCTAACTCCATCTGGTAATTTAAAATTCCTTTGCACAGCAATTGTGAATTTAGTATAACTCTTATCCCCATTTTCACTATGTTTTAGTTCAGGGTCCTTAACTAATCTTCCTAATAATATTATCTTATTCATATCTTACCTCCTGAATATTTTTCCTCTAAAGTTATATCCAGTTTAGAAATTTCTATTCAATTAAAATAAAAACTAATTAAGCATATCGTTCCTGCTTCATTAATAAATTCTAATTTGTTATTCCGTTATGCCCCAAAAAACAGAATCACATACTTTAATAATTAACATATGCTTCTGTTTCGCTACTCAACTTTATTTTTAATTTCTTCTATCACAAAATTTATTTCTACTCCCAAAATAAATATTATTGATATAATAAACATCCATGTCATAAGTATGAATACAGCGCCTAAACTTCCATAAAATCTAGAATAATTATTAAAATTATCAATATAAAATGAAAAAACAAACGATATTAATATCCATCCTAAAGTACTAAATACAGATCCTGGAATTACTTCTTTCCACGTTAGTCTTTTGGCTGGTGCAAGTTTATAAATAGCTATAAATATAAATATCATAACAACAATCATGAATGCATATCTAAATATATTCCAGAGAATTATTATTAATTTGTATAATGAATAATAATTAATAATATACTCTCCAATCACATTTCCAAATACCAACATTCCTAACGCTAATATAATAATTATAGCTAATCCAAATATCCCTAGCATAGAAATAATAGATAGTTTGATAAACGATCTATCTTCTTCCAAATCATACGCCTTATTTACACTTTTTATTACAGCCTTAAATGCAGATGATGATGTCCATACCATTAAAAATATAGATACCCATAATAATCCTTTATATTGCTTATCAAATATCTCTCTAATCGTTGACTGTGTTAATTCTAATACGCTTTTAGGCAGCATAACATTTAGGTCTTTTAAGACATCACTAGAGCTTAACCTGCTAAATCCAACTAATGTCATTAAAAACACCATAAATGGAAAAAAAGATAATACTAAATAGTAAGCTAATTGAGACGATAATGCGAATACATCATCCTTCTTAATCTTAGCGATAAGACGTATAAATATATTTAATTCATGCATAAAATTGAAATTTATCTTTTTCATATAATCACCATTTCCATTATTCATATATAATTTTTAAATCAAATTTGATAAATTAAAAATATACTATATTTATAAATTCAAACTACTTATATTTAAATAATTTTACTTACTTATGCAAAATAGTATTTAATATATTTTACTCTATTTTAACATATTATATTCTCTACATAATGTATGTCTTGTATGCCTTTATCTTAAACAATTTTAAATTAAGAAAAACCATGCATAAGACGAATTTATTTATTCCTCTTATGCATGGTTTGTGATTTTATCTGAGGCTTTTGCTTTTGTACATTTTTAATCAGCCTCTTCAATATAATTTGTTAAACTTAAGATATTTTAGTTTTTAAGAATTCTACTAAATTATTTACTGTAGCCATATCGTTTCGTTCTAGGTCAGTTGGTTGTAATTTTAATCCAAAAACTTCTTCAATCTTTAGTAAGACTTCTATTATTCCTAGCGAATCAAGTAATCCTGCTTCAAATAAATCAGTGTCTTTTTCTTCTGCAATATCATCACTACCGGTTACTTCAATTAACATATCTAGTACTTTTTCTTCCATTTTTAATTCCTCCTACTTTTTAAATAAATACCCTGAAAATAACAATAAGCCAAAACATGCTATATGGAATGTTACTGCTATTTGGATATATTGAAACCATTTTTCTTTTTTATGTGCTTTATAAAATTTCGACTTACGTTGATATATATCTGTCCCAACTAGCGCTAAACCTTGGTATAATCCATACAATATATAAAACCATTCTAAACCGTGCCAAATTCCCATAACTCCCATGGTTATCATTTGACCTACATGAGATGCAATAATTCTATTTTTAAATCTTTTGTTTCTCATACTATTTAAAACAAATCTTGAGTATATATAGTCTCCAAACCACTTTGATAATGATATGTGCCATCTAGTCCAAAATTCTTTCATATCTTTACTCAAAAATGGCTTATTGAAGTTTTCTGGAGTTTTAACACCTAAGATATAACTCGTACCTACTGCAAAAGAGCTATACCCTGCAAAGTCAAAAAATAAATATAAACTGTATGAATACATATAGTTCAAAGAATTTATTAACGTTATATCTTTAGGTATTTTATCCATCCATAAGACGCTGATTAAAGCAGCTAATACAAATTTATACCCTATACCTCTTGCTATATGCTCAATTCCACGTATTAAATAATCATTTATATATTCTTTTCTTTCTATATTTTTTTCTAAGTCCTCATTAAATCTTCTTGATCTATCGATTGGTCCAGAAGTTAACACAGGGAAAAATATAAAGAAATACAATGTATCTATAAAGCTTATTTCTTTTATAGTGTTATCATATACTTCAATAATCATCTGTATGGCTTTAAAGTTAAGATATGATAATCCTATAAACCCTATTGTACTAAATCTTGTCAATGGACTTACCTTTAATATAATTATTGGTGTCACTGAAAGAAATAATATCAAGTAATATAAATATTTATTGTCTGTTTTTTTTCTAAGTATTGAATATACTTTAATTAATATTAATTCACCAGCTAAAAACATTAAAAGTAATAACATTTGTCTAGTTTTTAACCCAAATGTAAGTATTAATATTAATACTGATAAAAACATACCATAATATTTAATTTTCTTTTGTAATAAACCTAAGATAATAGAAGGTATTAGAGATATCATTAATATATATAAATAAAAATAATCTCCATATTGAGTTAATGTCATCTTAAATCCTCCATAAGTTTCTTTCTATCAATCTTCCCATTAGTATTTAGAGGAAATTGTTTTAAAATCTTAATGTTTCTAGGAATCATATATTCTGGTATAAACTCTTTTAATTCATTCTTTATTAATGTAGAATTCTTTAAATTTGATAATTCATTTTCCACATTAAGAACTACGAATGCTGTTAAATGAGAGATTTTATTTTCTTCATTAAATACTGGTAAAACTGCTACATTATTTATATTTTCAAGTTTTCTAAAGTTATTTTCTATATCTTCAATTTCAATTCTAAATCCATTTAATTTTATTTGGAAGTCTTTTCTCCCACAATAATATAATATTCCATTTTCGTAATAACCTAAATCCCCAGTCTTATATCCTTGCTTATTATCTTTAGTTTTGAAGAAGACCTTATTAGTCATTTCAGGATTATTAAGATACCCTATGCTTACACTATCTCCAATTATAACGAGTTCACCTTTTTCACCATCATTTAGTTTATTACCTTGTTCGTCTTCTATTCTTAACTCACAATTAGACATTGGATATCCTATTGGTAATTCCTTTTCATCTTCTATCATTTTTTCATCAATATCAATTACTGAAATAGCAACAGTTGCTTCTGTTGGTCCATAAGCATTTATTACTTTAGCATTGGGAAATCTTTCAATAAGTGTATTAGCAGTATTTTTAGTAAGTACTTCCCCTATAAATATAAACTTTGAAATTTTATTCATTACTTTTCCATTAAAATCATCAAACTTAGTGCATATATCAGCTAATGTAGGTGTTGAAACCCAACACTCTGTATTTGATTCAGCTAATTGATTGAACATTTCACCTAAATCCTTTAATGTGCTTTTTGCTAAACTAAATAAAGTTTTTCCATTACACAAGCCTAAATATAGTGGAACCACTGATAAATCAAATGAATATGCGGGCTGATTTAACATTACTGTTGAACTTTCATCCATATATGTATCTTTCTCAAACCAGCTAATAAAGGAATCTAAATTTCTTTTATTTATTTGAACTCCCTTAGGTTTTCCTGTACTACCAGATGTAAATAATATATAGCAATTATCTTCATCCTTAACCCAGTTTTCCTTTGTTACTGATACACCAAGATCACTGTTAAATATATCGTTTATTTCATCTAAATTTAATTTTAGTATATTATTTGAATCTATAGAATATTCAGTGCAGTTAAATATAACTTTAGGTTTAACTTCTCCTATTATTTGACTTATTCTATCTGCTGGAAAAGATATATCCAATGGTACATACGCTCTTCCTGATTTTAATGCACCCATCATTAAAGGTAAAATTTCATTTTCTTTATTACCATAAATAACAATTGGTGTTCTATCTTCTTTAAATTCTTCTAATAAGTATGTTGCTATTTTATCTGAAAAATCTTTAAGTTGTTTATAAGTTAATTCTTTATCTAAACATCTAACTGCTACTCTTTCAGTTTTTGCAAATTTATCAATACTCTCTAATATCTTCACGGCTTATTCCCCCACTACTATTAAAATTGATTATATACAAATGGCATATCACTTAATGAATAGAAAAAATACACTATCAGTGCTAATACTATGGTTACTGATAATATTATAGTTCTTTTTAAATCTCTACTATTTATTAAAGTGCTTATAAATCTCTTCACTTACTTTAAGCCACCCTTCTTTTCCTAAATGCATTACATCTACTAAGAAATCTTTTTCATAATCATAATTCCCCAAATCAAGAACATCGAAACCACTGTCATTAGCCAAACCTTTTACTGTGTTATAATATTCATCTCTTCTATCCTTTTCTAACCCTAAGTGATCATCATACCAGCCATTAACTGGAGGTAATATAATATATGGCTCCATATTAAGGTCTTTACATACACTTAGAAGGAATTTATAGTCATCCATTTCTTTTGAATTTACAAGATCCATATCCTTATATCTTCCTTTAATAGTATCCTCTACTCCTGCAATCCTATTGTTGTAGTATTCATCAGTAAGGTGAAATTTATTAGTAGATGGAATATCACTATTTTCCTTTTCAACACTATCATATTCTTCTTGCCAATTAACGATTTTAAGTTCTGCATTACTTTGTTTATCTGGCAATGCTTTTAATTTCTTATAAATTAATGCTTTATCTTTAATATTAGATAAATACTCATTAATGCCATAATAAGGCTTAAAGGCTAGCATAACCACATTTTTTAGAGGATTTTCGCTATAATATAATCTTGCATATAAAGCTTCTGGATAATATTTATTTGCACCAGTTAGAAGCTGATATACCCTCTTAGCATAATAAATCTTATTTTCTTTACTTATTTTAGGATTCTTTAAAAAATTATAAAATTGTATATCTGAAAAATTAACAACAAAGTCTCCTGCATCCATGCCATGAAAGTTCTCAAACCATTGAATTGAAACTATAAGGGCTATTCTTTGATTTTCTTTCAAATCACAGCTGCCAAGTAGAGTTGCTTGTTGTAAATCTTGCGTATACGCACGCCCAAAGCAGCTTACATTATAATCTACTCCATTAAACGGGAAAAAGTTTATAGAGTTTTGCGGGACTGATACTCCCATTTCAGATGAACCCATTAAAAATAAATCACCTTTATTGGATAATATATTTTTGATTATAACACTTCTATCCTTAGTTAAATCTCCATAATTACGGCCAATTAGTGACGGATTTTTTTGTTTAACTAAATTCACTATCTGATTATCTAAAATATTATTAATTGCTATTACACTTATAATTGCAATTAATATAGGTATTAAAAAACTAATTATCTTCTTCATTAATAGCAACCTCTTCATCTTAAATTAATACTTAAAACACATAAAAGAAAATAACTAATTAATATATTTCACTTTGTACCATAATCCTATTAATAAAACTTTCCTATAGCCCTGTTACGGCTGGATTGCATCTATTTTACCTAGCACAAAATATATCCGATATATTAACTGTTATTTTCTCAGATGCCTTAAATTATTTGAGACAACTTATTCTTAAATTAAAATGCTCTTATTTTTTTATAATGAAACTCGACTCACATACGTTCACTGAGTAAGTTCTAAAAACAAAATATAAAATTTTGATTCTTACTTATAATTTATAAATTTTTTCTCTGTTGTTAACAACATTTTTAGTTGCATTTCTTGTGTCATATACTACTTTAGCCCTAGCTACAATTTCTTCATAATCATAGCAGCTATGGTTTGTTGTTATGATTACAATATCCGAATCATCTATAACTTCAGTCCAATCTACTGAATTATAAGTCTTACCTTTATATTTAGATACCGAACAGTATGGATCATTTACCTTAAGGTCAGCACCATTCTTTTCTAATAATTCTATTACTTTAAATGCTGGTGATTCTCTATAATCATCGATATCATTTTTATATGCAACACCTAACAAAAGAACATTTGCACCATTTAAGGCTTTCTTGCTCTTATTTAAAATTTTCATTACATTATCTAATACAAAGTCAGGCATTGAGTCATTGATTTCCCCTGATGTTTCAATTAGTCTTGTATGATAATCATATTCCTTTGCCTTCCATTCTAAATAAAATGGGTCAAGTGGTATGCAGTGCCCCCCTAAACCTGGCCCTGGATAAAATGGCATAAATCCATAAGGCTTAGTTTTTGCTGCATCAATAACTTCCCATACATCTATTCCCATTCTGTTACATAAAATAGCCATTTCATTAGCCAATCCAATATTTATATTTCTAAAAGTGTTTTCTAATATTTTTTCCATTTCAGCTACAGCTGGTGATGATACTGTATGTATGTCTCCCTCTAATACATTTCTATATAATGCTGCTGCAACTTCAGTACAATCTTCTGTGCATCCTCCAACAACCTTTGGGGTATTCTTAGTGTTAAAATCTTTATTCCCTGGATCAACTCTCTCTGGTGAAAAAGCTAAGAAAAATTCTTCTCCACATTTAAGACCACTTTCTTCTAAAATCGGTCTAAGAACTTCTTCTGTTGTTCCTGGATACGTAGTACTTTCTAAAATGATAAGCATACCTTTATGCAAATATTGTGCAACACTTCTCGTTGAATCAACAACATATGATAAATCTGGCTGCTTATATAAATCTAGTGGTGTAGGAACGCAAATACAAATAGTATCTACATCTTTAACAAAACTAAAATCTGTAGTCGCTCTTAAAAGTTTAGATTCTACTATTTCTTTTAAATTTTCGTCTACTACATCGCCAATATAATTTTTTCCTTCATTAACCATGTTAACTTTCGCTTCTTGAACATCAAAACCAATAGTTTGATATCCAGCATTAGCTTTTTCTACAGCCAATGGTAATCCAACATAACCAAGTCCAACCACACCTACTTTGGCTGTTTTATTATTTATTTTATCTAATAATTGTTGTTTTAATGCTGACATGTTATACCTCCACTACTTTAGTTAATAATTTACAATTGATTGTTAACTGATTTAACATTTCCATTTTCTTTTTCATACTTTTCTCCGCAAACTTCACATGTTGCATAATCTTCTTTAAACCTTAATTTTTCTCCACACTTGCATACATATCCTAAGATACTTGCTGGATTACCTACAACTAAGGCATAATCTGGTATATGTTTAGTGACTACTGCTCCTGCACCTACTAATGCATATTTCCCTATATTGTGGCCGCATACTATAGTTGCATTTGCACCTATGGATGCACCTTTTCCAATTATAGTTTCTTTATATTCGCTTTTTCTTTCAATGAAGCTTCTTGGGTTAACCACATTTGTAAATACACATGATGGCCCTAAAAATACATCATCTTCACAAATAACACCTGTATAAACAGATACATTGTTTTGTATTTTTACACCCTTTCCAAGCTTTACACCTGGTGATACAACAACATTTTGCCCTATGTTACACTTTTCTCCAATCTCACAATTACTCATAACATGAGAAAAATGCCAAATCTTTGTTCCATCACCTATTTTAACATTATCATCTACATAACTAGACTCATGTACGAAATAATTATTATCCATAAAGTATCCTCGCCTACTATTTTATTCTTTTATACCCTCAAGGGGTACCCCGTCTGATGTTTAATCGTTCTAAGGTTCCCGTCCTTCTGATGATAACCTAAGAACGTCACGACCCTAGATAAGTTCAACTAAGTTCATCTGTAATATAAAATTCCACCTCAAAAGTTTCACTTTATACTTTCAATTATATAATTTATTTCTTCTTCTGTTAATTCTGGATAAACTGGTATTGCAAAGGTTCTGTGAGACAAATACTCTGAAACTGGCATATCTCCTTCTTTATACCCAAGATCCTTATAAACTTTTTGTAAATGTAATGGAACTGGGTAATATACACCTGTTGCCACACCTTTTTCTTTAAGCTTATTTAACATAACATCTCTATTGTCTGATTGTAATACATACTGATGATAAACTGTTTCATTATCCTTATCAACTGTAGGTATTACAACATTTGAGTCCTCAAAGTTTTCATCATATATTTTAGCTATTTCTCTTCTTCTAGCATTCCATTTATCTAAAAATGGCAATTTAACTCTTAAAATTGCGGCTTGAATAGCATCTAATCTTGAGTTAACACCAATTAAATAGTTATAATATTTTAATGGATTGTATACAGTATCGTCTCCGCCTTTAAAGGTTTCTATTTCTTCTGTTATATTATTTAATAGATTATACGCTTTTTGACCAGTTTCTCCGCTTCCATGCGTTCTTATAGCTCTTGCTATAGTTGCTATATTATCATCAGAAGTCACTATCATTCCCCCGTCACCAGCACATGAAAGATTTTTGGTTGGGAAAAATGAGAAACAAGCTGCATCACTTAATGTTCCTATCATTTTGCCTTTATATTTAGAACCTACTGCTTGGCAGGCATCTTCAATAACCTTTAAATTATGTTTTTTTGCTATTTCATTAATTTCATCCATCTTAGCGCTTTGACCAAATATATGAACTGGTATAATAGCTTTTGTATTTTTAGTTATTTTTTCTTCTATCTTAGATGGATCTATATTAAATGTTTCTTTTTCTACGTCAACAAAAACAGGTGTTGCACCAACAGCTGAAATTACCTCTGCAGATGCAAAATAAGTAAATGGTGAAGTTATTACCTCATCTCCACTTCCTATTCCTAAAGATTTTAATGCAATAACTAAAGCATCAGTTCCATTCCCTACTGATATCGCATGTTTAACCCCTATATATTCTGCAAATTCTTTTTCAAATTCTGTTACGTTCTTCCCCATAATATAACTTGCAGAAGAAAGTACTTCTTTAGTTACTCTATCTAAATCTTCAGAAATAGACTTATATTGAGCTTTTAAATCAATTAATGGAATATTCATTTTCCTCGCTCCTTAATCCTACTTTAAAATATCTTGTTTAAATTCCTTTGTTCCTTAAAACCAACATGAATATTTTAACATACTTAAATAGATAAATAAACTTTTTGTTTTACTAAGTTTAATCTTGTCAATATTTATTTATTGGGTGCCACTCATTTGGCAGTAAAACTTCATATTTATTCGTTATATATCTATCATCAATAAGCAAAATTCTTCCCGTATCAGTTTCTGTTCTTATTACTCTTCCAACCGCTTGCTGCACTTTATTTATTCCAGGAAATACATACGCATAATCATATCCATTTTGTCCATAAAAATCTTTTATTATTTCATTTTTCACTGATATCATAGGATATCCAACTCCAATTATTATACTTCCTATTAATTGTTCTCCTGGCAGATCTATACCTTCTGAAAACATTCCTCCAAGAACACAAAACATCAATAAATTGTTATTTATCTTAAAACTCCTTAAAAATTCACTTTTTTCCTCTTCCTTCATATTTGGCTTTTGTTTTATAAGTTGAAATTCATTAATATTAACTTGATTCATTTCTTCCCATAACAATTCCATATATGCATATGATGGTGAAAAAATTATATAATTTCCTATATTTTTTGAAATAAATTTTATAATTTTATTTTTCACTGATTTTAAGGTTCTTTGCCTATGTGTATATCTTATATTAATACAACTAACATACACCTTTAAATTTTCTTTTTTAAATGGTGATGGAAGCTTCAATCTATAAGTTTCATCATGTCCTCCAAGCATATATATATAGTATTTTATTGGAGATATAGTTGCTGAAAAGAAAATTACGGAATAACATTTTGACAAATATTCCTTCAAATTTTTAGCAGGATTTACACAATATAAGGTTAATCTCATATCTTGATTTTCTTTTTCCATACAAGTTATATAATTTTCGTCATACAACTGCATTGTAGATACAAATGAATTCACATCAAAATATAATTGTAGTATATCTTCATAACACTCAAATCTATTTCCTCTAACTAAAATTTCTTCACTTTCCTTTAAATAAAGTTGTAAATGCTTATTTAACTCCTTAGGCTCCTCTTTTTCACACAACCATTGAACATCTTTATGATCACATTCATTTCTAATATCAATAAAATAATTATTAATTTTTCCTAATAAATTATGTATTTTATTTAATTTACCTTTAGTTAGTTTTTTGCATTGCAATATTTGACTTTTACATAAGGATGCTGAATACATACTTCTTGCTCTATCTATCAAATTATGTGCTTCATCAATTAAAACTATGTTGCCAGCGCTTTCTAATAATCTCCCTAGGGATGCCCTCGGATCAAAAACATAATTATAATCACCTATAATTCCATCGCAATAAAGACTTATATCTAAAGAAAGTTCAAAGGGACATACTTTATAACTTTCAGCATATTTCTGCAATATTTCCGAGGAAATTCTTTCTTCATGCTCAATAATATATGTTATAGCATCTTTCACCTTACCATAATAGTCCTGTGCATATATACATTTTTCTGGATTACAATCAAAGGATTCATTAATACATATTTTTTCTTTTGCTGTAATTGTAATATTCTTAAAACTAAGGCCTTCATGCCTTAATTTCTCAAACGTATCTTCTGCCACTTCTCTATTTATAGTCTTTGCTGTTAAGTACACTATTCTCTCCCCAATGCCTTCCCCAATTGCTTTAACTGCTGGAAAAATAGTCGATATAGTTTTTCCTATTCCTGTGGGTGCTTGAGTAAATAAAATTTCTTTTTCTTTTATAGTTTGATATGATATGTTAATCAGTTTACGCTGTCCAGCTCTATATTCTTCAAAAGGAAATTTAAGGTTTTTTATTGATTCATTTCTCTCATTTTTTTGTTTAAATATCAAAATGCTGAATTTCTCATATTCATATAATATCTTTAAAATAAACTCTTCTAGTTCTTCCATTTGAAACTTCTTTTCAAAGCTTTTAACTTCATAGGTTTCAAGCTGCATATAAGACAATCTTATATAAATTTCTTTCAAATCATTTTGTTTTCCATAAATAAAGGCATAAACTTTTGCCTGAGCCCAATGTACTTCATTTGAATCATCTATATTAGTAAAACTTTTATATGTAGATTTAATTTCTTCAACTATACTATTATTTTGTTCTATTATAACTCCATCTGCTCGTCCTTCAATGTTTATTACACTGTTTTTTAATTCAAATTCATAGGATAAATATACTTCTTTTTTATAATTTTCATATATCTTTTTATTATCCTCCTGAATTTTTTGGTGTGCTTTTATGCCTTCAGTAGCTCTAGCACTTCCTGAAAATCTATTATCTATATCTCCCTTTTTCAAGCAAAATTCTACTAAATTTCTTACGGATTCCTTTATTATAATTTTATCCATAAATTTTTCCTCTCTTTGAAATAGCAAACTATCTATTCCCCTAACAGTAATAAAGATTCAATTCTTAAACATATTTATAAAACACTCACCTAATTTGCCTATAATCTTTAATCCCAATTAAGTAAGTGTTTCTATATATTTGTATTCACGCTTCCCTGCATATATATGTTATGTAATTTAATCTGTTTCATATTCTTTAACTATTTTTTGAACTAATTTTTTAATAACACTTGCTTCCGCTATTAAAGATAGGACTAACAAGAAAATTCTTATTCTTTCTTCATCCTTCTCTCTTAAATCAAAGTTCTTTATCATTTCTTGCAATTTATCTCCATGGGTTAATGATGTAATTAAATAATCGTCTAAGCTTTCTTGTTGTATTTGTATAAAAGTCTTATACGTTTCCTCCCAGGATAATATATCATCATTTCTATCATTTATTTCGTTAAAAGCTAGTCTAAAAACTTTTTTAATTTCTTCGGTTGTCAAAAGAGGTCTCATGTGGCTAATTAATACTAATTGTATTAAATGCATCTTAGTATATCCTCTTTTTTTACCATCTTCCGGCTTAGTTATAACTTCACTTTTAATGTAGTTTTGAACTATATTATTCGTAAAATTCTCATCAATAAATTTATCATTTAAATAATCTATTACTTGCGATAAAAATAAATCATACTTTGGAAAGTCTTCATATGAAACGGAATTTCCCTTAGACATTTCTTCTGCTAATTCTTTTATATAATCTGAATCAAATTTTCTTTCCATTTTATACACCCATACTTTCTTTGCTTAAATAATAAATATATTATATAGTAATTATTAACTTATTACAAATTACTTTCAAAGATTAATTTTTGTATTTTTTATTTTGTCTTATTATTATTGATATTATACGATATATCAGCTTTTTATTTGAATATAAATATACAAAAAAATATCTATTTTATGTAAACTATCGACAATATTACGTATAGTAATCGCCTTTTTGTCAAAGTATTCGCCACCTAATACATGTAAATATTTAATTAACTTTTACTAATATGTAAATATAATGAAATTAATACATTTACTGATTTTAAAGAAATGTTGGTATAAGCCGTGTCACTTAATTTATTAACATAAAATTAATATTATATTTTTATAGACAAAACCTATTGACTTTTCTAAAATATGGTAGTATATTTTAAGTAAGATGTTAATTAAAGTTGAAATTTGTAATTTCTTATAAATTAATTGAAATATCCATTGACTTTATATTACATGTTTGGTAATATAGTATAGTAGAATGTCGAATCGTGTAATTAGGAGGAATTTTTATGAAATCAACAGGTGTAGTTAGAAGAGTAGACGAATTAGGAAGAATTGTTATTCCTATAGAACTTAGAAGAACTTTAGATATTGCAGAAAAAGATGCATTAGAAATTTATGTAGACGGTGAGCAAATAATCTTAAAGAAATATGAGCCAGCTTGTATCTTCTGTGGAGATGCAAGAGATGTTATTAACTACAAAGGCAAGAATATTTGCACTAAGTGTTTAGACGAAATTAAAAACAACAGATAATATTTGATAGTATATAATAATATTATCAAGTAGGTATCAAAATCTAGTAGTGAACTATTTTCAAGGCTATTTTAATTAAAATAGCCTTGAAATAGTTTGTTTTTATTATATATTAGTCGAAAATTTGTAAACTTCATTTTTGGGAAGTTCTCTTTCTTTTGCTACAAGTTTTATTGCATCTTTTTTATTCATCCCATCATTTACATATTTTAATATATGTTCTTCAATAGATAAATTAATCCAAACCTCTCTTTGCTCTTCTCTTATATCTTCAAGTTTTTTCCCTTCTAATACAAGTACAAATTCACCTCTAGGTTTCTTTTCTTCAAAATGCTGCACAGCTTCACTTATACTTCCTCTATATATTTCTTCATATATCTTAGTCAATTCTCTGCATACTGCAATTTTTCTATCTCCAAATGTTTCTAATAAAAATTTTAATGTATCTATTAATCTATGTGGAGCTTCGTAAAATATAAGTGTTTCTTGACTTTGTATAAGTTCATCTGTTACGACTTTTCGATCCTTATTTTCTCTAGGTAAAAAACCTCTAAAAAGAAATTTTGTTGTATCTAATCCTGAATAAACTAATGCTGTGGTTATTGCCGTTGCTCCTGGCAACACTTCAAAATTAATCATTTGCTCAATACATCTTTGTACTATAACACTACCTGGATCTGATATTCCTGGTGTTCCTGCATCCGATACTAAAGCAACCTTTTTACCTTCCATGAGCAACTCAATAATTTTATCACTTTTAATTTGTTCATTAAATTTATGATAACTTATTAAAGATTTTTTTATTTCAAAGTGATTCAATAATTTTAAAGTCTGTCTAGTATCTTCCGCCGCTATAAAGTCAGCCTCTTGTAAAGTTTCAAGAGCTCTTAATGTAATATCTTTTAAATTTCCAATAGGTGTTGGCACTAAATATAACTTTCCGCTTTCCATATTATGACCTCCCATATATTAAGTTTATTTCTTTAGTATACTTACCATTCTCATCATAAACATATAATGGTGCGTCCCATTTTAAATAAGCTCCTCCATCTCTCTGTCCTTCAACTAAAACAATATTGGGCGCTTTTCCCATTTTAGGATGTATCATTTTCACTCTTTTAGGTTCTATTTTATATTTTCTCATTAGGGTAAAAATATCTGCTAACCGTTCTGGTCTATGTACAATAAACATCCTTCCATTATCTTTTAACAATACTCTTGCAGCTGAAATCACATCCTCTAAATTACATAACATTTCATGTCTCGCTATAGCCAATTTGTCATTTGGATTAAGAATACCTGCATTATTTAATTTATATGGAGGATTTACTGTAACCACATCAAACTTCTCAAGCTTCTTTAGAAATTCTATATTTTTCAAATCCTCATTTAGGAAAAAAACCTTCTCCTCTAACGAATTTAATTTTACACTTCTTTTAGCCATATCAATCATATCTTCTTGAATTTCTAATCCACATACACTTTGTGGACTATATTTGCCATATATTAAAAATGGAACTATTCCTGTTCCTGTACATAAATCTATTACTCTATGTTTTGTTTTTACACAAGCAAAATCTGATAATAGAACAGCATCTATTCCAAATTTAAAACCATCTTTTTTTTGAATCAAATTTAAACCTTTAAGCTGCAAATCGTCTATTGTTTCATCTTCCATTGTATATTTAAAATTACTATCCATATTTTCTTCCTCTACTTTTAATGCAATTAACTACATTAATCTTAATTTCATAAATCAGCTTATCTTCTATAAAGAGAAACTTAATTATACTCATCACATTATAACATCACAAATTAAATAAAAAAACCCTCCTGCATCTAAACAGAAGGGCTATAACTAAAATCAGATATTAACAACTAATTTCTTTTGTTTACTAATTAACTATTCTTCTTCCTGCATAAAAGCTATATACAGGACCAACCTTGACTACATCACCGGTTTGAGGCGCATGAATCATTTGACCACCACCAACATATATACCAACATGACCTGCATGTGTAAATACTAAGTCACCTGGTTGAAGTTGATCTTGGCTAACTGCTTGTCCTTCATTGATTTGTGAATATGTAGTTCTTGATATATCTTTTCCTGCTGCATTTTCAAAAACATACTGAGTAAAACCTGAACAGTCAAAGTTAGCTGAACCTGTTGCTCCATATACATATGGCTTTCCTAATTGTGCATATGCTTCATTTAGAATCGCTTGTGCATTTCCTGCTGATGGTACTATGGCAGATGAACGACTTTTTCCTCTGCTTGCTGTTGTCGCCGCTTTCACTTCTGCTGCTTTTCTTGAATCCACAACTGCTAATGCTTTTATTATTTTTTCATTAATTTCTTTCTTAACAATTTCACTCTTAATTTGATTATCTCTAATATTTCTCAATTGTGCTATTGCTGATTGAAGATCTGGTGTTGAACTATTAGAATTACCTATAACATCAAATTGAGATTTTACTGTCTCTCTTTCTATTTGAGATAAGTACTCCGAATCAAATTTACTTCTTTCTGCTTGTGCTTCGTCTGCTAAAGTTTTTTGCTCTTTCTTTTTACCGTCCAATTCACTTATACTAGCTTGCACTTCTTTGTTAAGTTTATCTATTTCGCTTTTCTTATCTTCTAATGATTGAATTTTACTGTTTAATTCTTCTTTTTTATTAGTTACTTCTTCTATTGCTTCTTTATCTTTTCCTACAATTTTACTTACAGCTTCCGCCCTAGAAAAGAAATCACTTGTTGACTCTGATTCAAGTAAAAAACTCAAATAACTAAACTCTGCATCCCCTGATACATACATTGCTTTAACTCTTTTTCCTAAAGCTAAATCCATTGTATTAATTTCTTCCTTACATTGTTCAATATCCTTTGTAGTATTAGCAATAACTTTGTTAATATTTTTTACTTCTTTAGTATTTTTGTCCACAGTTAATTGTAGAGGTTCTATCTTCATATCTAAGTCATAAATCTTATTTTGAATGTCTTGTATTTTATTTTCAATTTCTGCATATTTCTGCCTTGAATCATTCAATTGTTGATTATTTGGCGTAGCAAATGCTGGTACCGAACTACCTATAACGATTACGCTTGCTAACATAATAGCTAGAATTTTGTTTTTCATTCAACGTCGGTCTAAAAACCTTCCCTCCTTCATTAATCTACATCTTTTACAATTATAACACTTTCACTAAAAATGGACAATTCATATATAGGGCGAATTTTTAAGTTATTCTACTAATATCTATATATAGTCCATATTCCCCACTTATTCTAACTTATTCTTTATATTTCTTATAACAAACTTGTTAGTAAATATATACATATCGAAACTTATTTTTCCTTAAGTTTACTAAATCCTTATTTCAAACCATATAATACTAATAAAATCTATTTTTCATTATATACACTTTCTAAAATCCTTGACAGAAAAACCACTTAAATATATAATTAAATATGTCTTCGGGGTGTGGCGCAGCTGGGAGCGCGCGTGGTTTGGGACCATGAGGTCGCAGGTTCGATCCCTGTCACCCCGACCAAAACATTATCAATATGTTATCATGTTAGCTTAAGGAAATCACCCTTAAGTTTTTTATTATTTTTAGGAGGTTTTTTATGTTAGCTGATATAAAAGGTACAATCTTTGATTTGGATGGAACACTAGTTGATTCTATGTGGGTTTGGTCTCAAATTGATGTTGATTATCTTAAAACAAAAGGACATTCTATGCCTGAAGATTTAAGAAATGAAATTTCTCATTTAAGTTTTTCTCAAACAGCTGTTTATTTTAAAGAAAGATTTAACCTTGCTGATTCAACAGAAGAAATCTTAGACGATTGGCACAAGATGGCCTTTAATCACTACTCTAATAACGTAAAACTAAAATTAGGAGTAAAAGATTTTTTAAATCATCTAAAATCTTCTGATATAAAAATTGGATTGGCTACAAGCAATTCCGTTCCATTATTAGAAGCATGTTTAAAAAACAATCATATTTATGACTATTTTGATTCAATTACAACAACTGATGAAGTTTCTAATGGTAAGAACTGTCCTGATGTGTACTTGCTAGCAGCTGATAAGCTAGGTATTAGACCAAAGGATTGTTTAGTATTTGAAGATATATTACCAGCTATTAAAGGTGCAAAAGCTGCCAATATGAAAGTTATTGCTGTAAAAGATGATGAATGTTTGAATTCTAAGGAAGAACTTCTTAAATATGCTGATAAGTATATTTATTCTTTTTCTGAGTTATTATAAACATTTAAACCAAAAATAACTCAAACTCAAAGTTGTCTAACCACATTTTCAATTGACAATATATAATTGATAGTTAAAGACATTTATGTTTACCCTTTCGTAATTGATATTGTAAACTATAAATTCTATAAGAGTTTCATGATTATAAAATTCGTAAGCGTCAAAAAAATCGACGCATTGCTTTCTGCTGTGGTTAAAACTTAATATTTAAAAACCGTAAATCTTTATTTACATTTTTATGCTTTTAATTCTTTATTTTTTCCAAGTCTTAACTTTTGACATCCTTTCCTTATCCTTATCTTTAAAATCTATATCTGATAACATATCTAAATAAATTGTCTAGATATTTCCCAGCTATGTAATTCGTCAGTTTGGGAATCATTACTTTTTTACATTCATAAAAATAGACATTTGCTTACTATCTACTTGCTCACTAGATTTACCAAATATCTTGTAAAATAATATGATTTTTTTAATTATATACTGCAAGGAGTCTCCATATATCTCACATTCGAGAACTTGTTGTATTTGCATTTCATAATGATTGCCGTTTAGTCCAAGAGTCATTCCTTCGTCAACTCCTTGCCACCAAGATTTTACCATAATTTAATTCTTTAAATTTTAGTTTTCTTTAACGCATAGGATGATATAGATTTACTATTTATTATTAAATTGACTTTTTAATGACTTTACATGTTTAGCTAGAAGTTTAGATAATTCTATTTTTGCTTTTTGAATCTCATCTATAACCTGTAATATTACGTGATTATAGATCTCAATTATTTTGTCTTCACTTATAAACATCACCACTATATCATTAGTTTTCAAGAGTCATTTTTATTATCGTAAAACCTATATTTTTAGTCGTAAAAATACTATTTGGGAATATATTATCTTTTTACGGATGATTTTGTACGTTTTAAGGAATATATATTTACTTAATTTACATTTTATGAGAATATGTACCTGAACATAGCTGAAATAGCTACAATTTTTTAACGAGGTGATTACTATGAAAAAATTAGCCCTAGCACTAGCATTAATTACTGCATTTGCTATTCCTTCAACAGGTATAGTTGCACAAGCAAAAACTAAAACTACTGAAAATAACACTTCACTATTATCAAATAGCCAAACATGGTACAGCCATGTAACTAAGGAAGATGCTTGCCTTAGAAAAGGAGGAGGTCTTGATTATGGTATAAAACGTCTTCTTCAACCAGGAGATCCAATAACAGTTTATAGTACTAATCCAGTTATAGTTGCTGATGGATACCGTTGGTATTATGTTAGTTATAAAGGTATATATGGATATATAACTGAGGATAACATATACGGGTAATTAATAGTAATATATCTATATAGTAAATGCCATATAAACTAAGGCATGACAACCAATAAATTATATTATGAATTTTCATACATATAATTCAAAAGAGGGTCTGTTTCATTTTGAGACAGACCCTCTTTTGCTTGAAATTATACAATTTTGTTTTTACACAAAACTATTTTCTTTCTACGCCATATTTAGCTTCTAATTCTTTTAATATTTGATCATATTTAGTGTGTTGATTTTGTTGTAATAATTGATTTAAAACACTATCTTTAACTTCATCAAAACTTTTTATTGAAGCTTCATTTTTTGTATCTACTACTATTAAATGATATCCAAATTGAGTTTTAACAGGTTCAGTAACAACTCCAATTTCTGCTGTGAATGCAGCTTCTTCAAATTCTGCAACCATCATACCTTTTGAAAATTCTCCTAAGTTTCCACCTTGTTGATTAGATGGACATGTTGAATACTTCATTGCAGCATCACCAAATGATAAAGCTCCACTTATAATTTCATCTTTTGCTTTTTTAGCTTCTTCTTCTGTTCCAACTAATATATGCCTAGCAGAAACTGTTGCTGGTTGACCAAAAGCTTCTTTATTACCTTCATAATATGCTTTAACTTCGTCATCTGTAACAGTTACATCCGCTAATATCTTATTTATAGCCATTGAAGTTATAACTTCTTTTGATATATTTTCTATAGCATCTTTATATTCTTGAGTTTTGTCTAATTCTATTTCTTTTCCAAATTTATTCATTAACTCAAATGAAATTAATTGTTCTACTAATTGTTTTTTCTTATCTTCGTTTTGTAGTGCACCTCTTTGTTCTTGAGGATATCTTGAAATTATTGTGTTTAAATCCTTTTCTGTTATTTCATTTCCTGCAGCAACTGCTAATACCTTATTTTCCATTTAAATTCTCCTTCTATATAACTATTTTTATATTTGCGTATTCAAATTTTATGTACCTTCTTTATTTTAACAGTATCTACCGATTCTAACAATAATATAAATTAATTAATTTTAATTTTCTATGTGATTTAAATTTAGTTGAGGTTCCTTATCTTTTTAGCTAACCTGTTTACAACTATTATAAAGTAAACCTCCAACTTAAATAAATAAACTATTTAGAACATATTACTAATTTTTTTAAAATGTCTTATACATAAATTAGTTTTAAAATGTTATACTAATCTTGGGTGATGTTATGTCTGAAATATTAAAGAATGATTGGAAAATTTATTTAGAATCTGAATTCCAAAAAGACTATTATATTAAACTAAGAAAATTTCTAATAGCTGAATATAATTCTAAAATTATATATCCAAATATGTATGATCTTTTTAATGCCTTACATTTTACACCTTATTCAAAAGTTAAGGTTGTAATATTAGGTCAAGATCCTTACCATGGTCCAAATCAAGCGCATGGACTAAGTTTTTCTGTTAATCCTGGTGTAAAAACACCCCCATCTTTAATTAATATGTATAAAGAGTTAAGTTCTGACTTAGGCTGCTATATTCCTAATAACGGATATTTAAAGAAGTGGGCAGATCAAGGGGTACTACTATTAAATACAGTGCTTACAGTCAGAGCTACAGAAGCTAATTCCCATAAAAATAAAGGTTGGGAAGAATTCACCACTAAAATTATTCAAGTGTTAAATGAAAAAGAAATCCCTATAGTATTTATCCTTTGGGGGAATAACGCTATTTCAAAATCCAGCTTAATTACTAATCAAAAACATTTCATTATAAAATCAGTTCATCCAAGTCCATTGTCTGCATCAAGAGGTTTTTTTGGTAGTAAGCCATTTTCAAAAGCTAATAACTTTTTAATTTCTACCAATCAAACACCTATTGATTGGCAAATTGAAAATATATAAACAGGGAGAAGAGGCACTTATGGATTACAAATTTATTTCTGATGGTAAAGAATACATATTAACAGAAGAAAATTGCGAAGGAATATTCTTTGATGATGAAAATGAAGTTATAGGTTTATCTGTAAATACAGTATTAACTGCTTTAAATGAAGGCGAAGAAGTAAATTTTTCAAATGAATATTATTCTGGTAAATGTTCTTGTGACACTCAAGAACAAATAAATAAATCTTATCGTTACTTAGAATATCATTTTTACATTTATACAAAGAATAATGAATATGTAATAAACACAATCAGTGAAGAATATAAGATCACATCTTTTAATAGACTTTTCAGTCTAGGCAAAATTGATGATAGTTATATTGTTAATGTAACTGTCTGTCCTAATTGTGGGACTTATTCTATAGATGTCGAGCAGTGTACAGTTTAATATTGGAGTTAATACTAATAATTAAGACTATCTCAAAATTTGTGATTATGAGATAGTCTTAATTATTATTTTATAAATTTTATACAAAAGTAAAAAAGCACTAACTTTAAGTTAATGCTTTTATGGTGGCTCGAACTGGAATCGAACCAGTGACACGAGGATTTTCAGTCCTCTGCTCTACCGACTGAGCTATCGAGCCATATTACCTGGCAACGTCTTACTCTTCCACACAGTCACCCGTGCAGTACCATCAGCGCTGTAGACCTTAACTGTCCTGTTCGGAATGGGGAGGAGTGTTACCTCTACGCCGTCATCACCAGATACAAGTAGTATTATATCGAGATATAACTATTATGTCAACAACTTTTTTAAAGTTTTTTTATTTTTTTCTAATTAACTTATTTTTTTCTCTTATAAATCCTAAAATACTCTTACTCTTATACACCACATATATTTTCGACAAATAAATAGTATACACTCACTTACCTTACATAGAACTAATTACGTAAATTAATTATAACTTACATATAAATACATATTTTTATATTGCAATTTATTTAATAGGTTAATTGTGAGATAATAAAATTACTAAGTATTAAGAAGGTGTTTTTTATGAGTATTGAAAAATTATCAAAAATTCTAAAAGAAAGCAATAATATAGTTTTCTTTGGAGGAGCCGGTATCAGTACCGAATCTAACATTCCGGATTTTAGGAGTTCAAATGGATTATTTAATGAAAAACTAAACATTACATTTACTCCTGAACAATTAGTATCACATTCATTTTACATTAAATATCCAGAAGAATTTTTTAACTTTTATAAGTCAAAACTTATATATCCAGAAGCCACACCAAATAGTGGTCATTTAGCATTAGCTAAACTTGAAGAAATGGGAAAATTAAAAGCTATAGTAACTCAAAACATAGATGGGCTTCATCAAATGGCAGGAAGTAAAAATGTTTTTGAGCTTCATGGATCTGTTCATAGAAATTATTGTGTTAAATGTAATGAATTTTATGATGCAGACTTTATTTTAGAAGCTAACGAAGTTCCCACTTGTACTAAATGTGGTGGAGCTGTTAAACCAGATGTAGTCCTTTATGAAGAAGGTTTAGATGATAGCATAATTAGAGGTGCAATAGATGCAATTTCTAAAGCTGATACTCTTATTATTGGCGGGACTTCACTTGTAGTTTATCCTGCTTCTGGATTAATAAATTATTTTAATGGTAAAAATCTTGTTCTTATAAATAAAAGCTCTACTTCTGCTGATTCCAAAGCTGATTTGGTAATTAATGATTCTTTCGGAAAAGTTCTGAGTGAAGCTTTAAGTAATTTATAACTGGCATATTTTATATTGAATTAAAATTTTATTAAAAACATAAAAATTTAGTTTAATTTATGTATAAATAAATTTAATTTGGTAATAACTAATAACGAAGTATTAAACTTCAATATTTAATCGCCTCTCCCCCATTTTTATTTATATACAATTTATAAGTGCCATAACTACAGTCAATCATTTGACATAGTTATGGCACTTCGTTGTATATTTTTTTGAACTATATACTTTCTTTAGAAAACATTTTAGTGTTTTGTTGAAAATTTTCATCATATGGTCAATATTTTAATAGCCCTTTATGGAGAGACCTATTTTTTAATCAAAATTCTTCTAAGCATATCTAATCCAGTTATTGTTGCTTGAAGCCTTATTCTGCTTCTGTTTCCATTAAAGATGCATTTTTGAACTGTTACTTGCCCTTGTACATATACACCTACATAAACCAATCCAACTGGCTTTTCATCAGTACCACCTTCTGGACCTGCAATTCCTGTAGTAACTATACTCACGTCTGTTCCTGCTGTATTAGCAATTCCAATTGCCATTTCTCTTGCTGTTTCTTCACTTACAGCTCCATATTTATCTAAGATTTCATTTTTAACACCAAGCCTTTTATGTTTAGCTTCATTTGAATATGTAACAGCACCTTCTAAAAATACCTCCGATATTCCTGGATAATTTATAAGGGTACTTGCTATCATTCCTCCTGTACAAGACTCAGCTGTAGATATTGTAAGTTTCTTTTCAATCAAAAGTTTGGCTACAACATCTTCTATTCCTATATCCTCTGTTGCATAGACATTGTCTCCTAATCTTTCTTTAATTTCATCTTCTATAGGTTCTATTAATTTTAAAGCTTCTTCTTGAGTTTCAGCCTTTGCTGTTACACGAAGCATTACTCCTACTTCTTTTGCATAAGGTGCAATAGTAGGATTAGTTTGAGCATCCATCAAATCCTTAACATCCTCTGCCACAGCACTTTCCCCACTGCCTAATATCTTTATCATCTTCGATACTAGCACTGAATCAGCCTTTTTTTGAAAATAAGGTCTAACCGTTTCTTCAAACATTGGTTTCATTTCTTTTGGTGGCCCTGGTAAAACAATCATTATTTTGTTATTTTCTTCTATTATTACTCCAGGAGCTGTCCCATTATTATTATTTATAATAATAGCTCCTTTGGGAATCAGTCCTTGCTTTAAATTATTTTCAGTCATTTTTCTTTGTCTGAATTTAAAATAGCTCTTTATTTTTTCAATTGACTCTTCATCTGGAATGAGCTCCTTATTAAAATACTTTGCTGCAACTTCCTTTGTAAGATCATCATCTGTAGGTCCCAAACCTCCTGTTGTTATTATAATATCGCTGCGGCTATACGCTTCACTAAAAGCATGCAGAATCCTATTTTCATTATCTCCTACTACTTGTTGATAATACATGTCTATGCCTAGAGTAGCTAATTCCTGTGCTAAATACTGCGCATTAGAATTAACTATGTCTCCTAGCAAAATTTCTGTTCCTATAGCTATAATTTCTGCCTTCATACTTATCCCCCTCTTATCTCTAAATATTTGCTTATAGAAAATTTGTTTAAAGCTTTTTAACAATATTAGTTTATTAACATTTCATTGTCAATTATTTCATAAAATAAATATATATCTTTGATTCGAGTTATAAACTTGTAAAAATATAACTAAAATATGTAAAACCTATCCAATATATTATTCGGATAGGTTTATGTTGCAAATATGTTCTTTTATAATATGCTATCTCTAAATTAATATTTAGAGATAGCTTATATAAAAAACTTTTTCATCTCAATATATTTTAGGTAAATATTACAATTATAAAATACTAATATTTACATTAAGCATTTACCTAAAATAAAATTAGTAATATGTATGAGAAGAAAAAATTCATTGCAAGGAAGTTCTATGTTTATAGTATATGTGCAAACTCCCTTGCTTATTCATACTAAATACTTACTAAAACAGAATATTTTTCTAATATCTGTAATATTTAATCTATTCTAAAATTATATTTTACGATTTTTATTATACAAACTTAATTATTCAAGCGATTGCAAGATAAACATTATTTATCTTCTGTTTCAAGTAATGCTAAAGCTACTGCTCCTACTACTCCTGCATTTGTACCTAAACCTGCTGGAACAATTCTAACTGATTCGGCCATAGATTTAAAACATCTCTTATCAACAACTTTTCTTACTGTATCAAAAACAATATTTCCTGCAGCTGCTACTCCACCACCAATTATTATCACTTCTGGATCAAAGATAGACACTGCATTAGCAACAGCTATTCCTAAATAATTTAATGCATTATCAATTATATCCTTGCAAACTTGATCTCCTGCTGCTGCCTCTGTAAATACTTCATATGAAGTAACAGTTTCATATTTTCTTAATGAAGTTTCAATCTTACTGTTTAATGCTTCTTGTCCTCTTTTTGCAATCGCAGTTCCTGATGATGTTGCTTCTACACATCCAATGTTTCCACAGTTACATCTTGGTCCATTTGGAGCTACTGTCATATGTCCAATTTCTAAAGCATTTGAAGTGTGTCCCCTATAAACCTTTCCGTTTAAAACAGCTCCTCCACCTACTCCAGTACTTACAGTGAAGAATACTACATGTTTAGCACCTTTTCCTGCTCCAAACATGTATTCACCAATAGCTGCAACGTTTGCATCGTTATCTAAAAATACAGGTATTTCAAATTTCTTATTTATTGGTTCAACTAAATTAAAATTTTTAAATGGAAGGTTTGGTGTATAAATTATAGTTCCTTTTTCTGCATCCAAAGGCCCTGGTGAACCAATTCCAATTCCTTTTATCTCCTCATAATTTGCTGATCCATCTTTTATTACTTTTTCTATAGATTCAATAATTCTATTTAATACAGGAATTTCTCCTTCATTAGCATTTGTTGGCACTGTCGTTTGGCTTATTATTTCACCATTTAAATTAGATAATGCAGTGCTTATTTTTGTGCCCCCTAAATCTACTCCTACAACATACTTTTGCATAATATAACTCTCCTTCATTTCATTTAATTTCCCAATTAAAAACAATTTGTTCTAATAGATATTATACTATATTATGTCTTATTAATAAAACCTGTATTTTAAAATATTATTTTTTTAGAGATGCTTTATTTGCACTTATGTAATAGTTACCAAAATCATCATATTGAGTATAGTTAATAATAAATTTATTGTCCTGTAACATAGAGTTTATCATATCTATATCACCTCTATTATTCTTGTCAATTTTTATTATAAAATTATCGTCTTTTTCTATTATATTTAAATAATCAAATATATTACTATAATCACTTAAACCTATACGCCCACTAATGTCCATGCTATAATCTGACATTAATATTCCTCCTTAGTTATACTATTAAAATTCAATACTAATACAAAAATAGTATTTCATCTTATTCATACTTTTATGCCTTTTAATACAAAATTCTTTCATTAAATTATTTATCGTATTTTCACTAATATCTATCATACATTACTTATTTATCAACAAAAACCATGTATTTTTATATTTTTTATATTCTTTTGTAGTCTGGGATACATTTTTTTAATTCTATCTATGGTAAATTTAATTAAATTGATAAAGGGGGATTTATATTGTGATTAAATTAATTGGAATTTTGATAATTATTGTCGGCTTTATTATTAAACTAGATACTATTGCTGTAGTTGTTGTTGCTGGTATAGCAACAGGTCTTGTTTCCGAAATGTCCTTTAATGACATTGTTACAACTTTAGGCAAAGCTTTTGTAGAAAATAGATATATGTCTCTTTTCATTATTTCTCTACCTGCTATAGGTATATTAGAAAGATATGGTTTGAGAGAAAAAGCTGCAGATCTAATCAGTAAAATAAAATCTGCTACTTTTGGAAGATTAACTTCTATATACTTAATTATAAGAACCTTAGCCTCAATGTTTTCAGTCCGAATAGGTGGACATGTCCAGTTTATAAGACCATTAATATTACCAATGTCTGAAGGTGCTGCAAAAAGCAGATATGGCAAACTAAGCGAAGAAGACATTCAAGCCATAAGAGGATTAAATGGTGCGGTCGAAAACTATGGAAATTTCTTTGGACAAAATTTCTTTATGGCTTCAGGTGGTGTTTTACTTATAGTTGGAGTTATGAAGGAATTAAACTATCCAGTCGAAGCTCTAGATATTGCAAAAGCATCTTTACCTGTAGCGATTATTATTATGGTTGTTGGTACGATTCAATTCTTATATTATGATAAAAAGTTTGATAAAAAATATAAAATAAAAAGCAAAAAAAATGATAAATAGTTAGAAAAGGGGGTACAATTATGCTAAAAACATCATTAACAGAATTATTGTATGTTCTTTGTGGGTTAGTCTGTTTCTATTCTACATATGGAACCTTAAAAGATAAAAATCATCCTTCAAAAATACCTACTGCACTTTTTTGGGGCATACTTGGCTTTATTTTTACCTTTAGCAGAATCGGATTATTGTGGGGTGATAAAAATATATTTATTCCAGATATTTATATAGGTTATTTAGTTCTTGTATTAGCTCTTCTCTCTGCTTTTAGACTTGTAAAATTTGATAAATTTAATGAATCTACTAAGGAATTTAAAGCGAAAGCTGCCAAGAAAATTGGAAGTTATATATTCATCCCTGCATTAGCTCTTGCTGTTGTAACTTTTTTAGTTGCTCAAATATGGAATCAACAATTAGGTTCATTAGTTGCTTTAGGTGTTGGTAGTATAACCTCTATCATCCTTGCCTTATTAATAACAAAAGGATCTCCAAAAGAAATGTTAGATGATGGTAGACGATTATTTGAGGTAGTTGGGCCTGCAAATATACTTCCACAATTATTAGCCGCTTTAGGTTCTGTTTTTACTGCTGCAGGTGTTGGAAATGTGATTTCTGGTTCAATCAGTAGTTTTATACCTAGCGGAAATATTCTCGCTGGCATAATAGCATACTGCTTAGGAATGGCAATATTTACAATGATAATGGGTAACGGATTTGCTGCCTTTGCTGTAATTACTGCAGGTATAGGTGTTCCTTTTGTAATCGCTCAAGGAGGAGATCCGGTTATAGTAGCAGCATTAGGCTTAACATCTGGATTCTGTGGTACGTTGTTAACTCCAATGGCTGCAAATTTTAATATTGTACCTACATCAATATTAGAAATTGAAGACAAAAAATATGGCGTAATAAAATATCAATTACCAATTTCAATAATAATGCTTATAATTCATATTACATTAATGTATATATGGGCATTTTAAAAAATTTTAGGAGGACACAAATGAAAATTTTAGTTACAGGGTTTGATCCCTTTGGAGGAGAAAGTATTAATCCTGCGTATGAAGTAGTAAAAAGACTTAAGGATAATATAGCTGGTGCTGAGATTATAAAACTTCAAATTCCAACTGCCTTTAATAAATCTACAGAAATAATAGTAAAAAATATTGAAGAAATTAATCCAGATTATGTATTGAGTATAGGTCAAGCTGGTGGCAGGTTTGATATAACTGTTGAAAGAATAGCTATAAATATTGATGATGCTAGAATACCTGATAATTTAAATCAACAGCCAATCGATAAAAAAATAGATGAAAATGGCGAAAGTGCTTATTTTGCAACTATACCTGTGAAAGAAATAGTCAATTCAATCAACTCAAAGAATATACCTGCATCTATATCGAATTCTGCTGGCACATATGTATGTAATCATGTTATGTATAGCATATTAAATTATGCTCACAAGAATGACTTAAATATTCAATCTGGATTTATTCATATACCATTTTTATTTGAACAAGTTATGAATAAGAAAAATACTCCAGCAATGGACTTAGATTCCATGATAACTGCAATAGAAACTGCTATTGAAGTTATCATATTTCAAAAAAAGGCTTAAAGATATGAATAAAACCAAAATATTTGTATACGGAACTCTTATGAAGGACTTCCATAACTATAATAAATACTTAAAAGATAAAGTGACTTCTATCGAAACAGGCTATATATATGGAAAATTGTATCACTTATATGAACATGATTGTCCTGCAGTAATTGATGGAAATGATAAAGTATACGGAGAAATAATTGAATTTTTTGATGATATTTTTCAAAATACTTTAAACAAGTTAGATAATTTTGAAAAATATTTTTTTGGCATGGATTATGTAATCTATGAAAGAGAATATGTTGATGTATATTATTCAAACAGTACTTCAGAAAAGCTTTCATTCTATAAGCTAATAAACTTAGATATATTAGAAAGAGAACATACAAAATATATTGATTCTGGAAATTGGAAAGCATTTTTTAATAATAATTATTAAACTATTATAATACAAAGATTAAAAAAGCCACAATATATTATACCAGATTTTTTAATTCTAATATAACAATATTGTGGTTTAATTTCTTAATGGAACATCTTCTTTTTATATATTAAAAAATGAATATTAATAAACTATTAGACTAACCTTAAATTATATCCACATATTTCTTTAGAATTTCTGGCTGATTAATAATTATTTTCTTATTTTCATAACTTATAGTATTTTCATTTAAAAACTTATTCAAACAATTTGTGACAGTTATTCTTGAACATCCTATGTTATTTGCAAGCTCTTGATGTGTAAATATCATATTAATTTTAGTCCTTCCCAAAGGGTCAATTTCGGAACAAGCTGAAAGCCTTAATAATGCATTTGCTATTTTTCCTACAGAATCATTAAATGTGCTATTAGTCAACTGCAACATAATTATCCTAAATTTTCTAGTAATACTATGTATAAAATATTTATATATTTCTTGATTATTTCTTAGTTCTTGATCAATTTTATCCTTTAATATATATGCTACTTCCGTATATTCCTTTGCAATTGTATAAATATTATTTTTACCACCACAAAAATAATATGTTTCTCCAAGTATTTCTCCATATCTTAGTAAAT
The DNA here is from genome assembly GCF_002006345.1 of Clostridium puniceum. Classification (GTDB taxonomy): domain Bacteria; phylum Bacillota; class Clostridia; order Clostridiales; family Clostridiaceae; genus Clostridium; species Clostridium puniceum. The sequence continues at coordinate 11,050 of NZ_LZZM01000098.1, read as the reverse complement.
ACAATGAATGTATATTCCCTCCCATACTTATAATACTTTGAGATAACACTCCTTTAGTAACTATTCCAATAAAATCATTATTTTCAAATTCAATAACTTCATTTTTTTTATAACTTTTTTTTATTCCTTTTGTATGAGCTATTTCTAAAAAATATTTCCTCATTTCTGATTGTTTTTTTCTGTCGAATAACTCCTCATACATATATCTTCACCCCACTATGCTACAATACTATATATTATATCAAAATAAGCTATGATTGAAAACAAACTAAATTTTCATTGATGAAAATAAGATATATATGTTGCAATTAGATTTCTAAATACTTAATAAAGGCCATGTGCCTAACTGTTATCTTAATAACTAGGATCCACACAACCTTTATTCTTTTAACTGCATATTTTCTTGTAATTACATAAATTTATTTTCGTGATTCTTTTATACTTTCTATAACTTTCGCAACTTCTACTTCTGGAACTTCTTCATATCTTGAAAGCTCTTTAATAAATATTCCTCTACCTTGAGTTAATGAACGTAATTCAGTAGCATATTTTCTGATTTCTGCAAGCGGAACTTCTGCTGTGATTTTTTGCTTTTCACCCTCTGCTTCCATTCCAATTACCCTGCCTCTCTTTTTATTTATATCAGCCATTACATCTCCCATATATTCATTAGGTAATATAATTTCTATCTTCATTATAGGTTCTAATAAAATAGGTTTAGCTTGTTCAAGTCCTTTTTTATATGCTATAGACGCTGCAATCTTAAATGCCATTTCAGAGGAATCTACAGCATGATATGAACCATCATGAAGTATTGCTCTAAGTCCTATAACTGGACATCCTGCTAAAACTCCATGTATTATACATTCTCTTAAGCCTTTTTCTACTGCTGGAATAAAGTTTCTTGGAACAGCTCCGCCAACAACATTGTCAACAAATTCCAAATCTTCCTCCCCATCATTTCTAGGTTCAAACTTAATAACAACATCTCCATATTGTCCATGTCCACCTGATTGTTTTTTATGTTTACCTTGTACATCTGCAAAGCCCTTTATAGTCTCTTTATAAGGAACCTTTGGAATACTTAATATTACATCTACGCCAAATTTACTCTTTATCTTGCTTGAGATTACATTTATATGAGTTTCTCCAAGTCCTGAAATAATAATTTCAGAATTTTCTAAGTCTCTATATACTTCAAAAACAGGATCTTCTTCCTTAAGCTTATTTAAAGCTTGAGATATTTTTTCCTCATCACCCTTAGCCTGTGGAATTACGGCCATAGAACACACTGCTTTTGGAAAATTCATCTTGTCATACATAACCTTAAATTCTGGATTTACTAATGTATCTCCTGTATTTGTATATTGCAATTTAGAAATTGCTCCTATATCACCAGCAATAATCCTTTTAGTTGGTATTTGTGTCTTACCTCTAATAAAGCAAATATGAGATAATTTTTCAGTTTTATCCTTATTAACATTTAACACTGTCATATCATCCTTTGCCTCTCCAGTCATAACTCTAAAAAAGGATATTTTACCTACAAATGGATCGGCAATAGTTTTAAATACTAATGCTGAAAAAGGTTTATCTTGATTGAGATTTATAAATACCTCTTCATTTTTTGAAACATCCAATGCTTTTTGAGGAATTGCATATTCTGGTGAAGGGAAACATTCAACTATATCATCAATCAAAGAATCCATTCCTATAACTTTAGTTGCGCTTCCACACATAACAGGCGCTATGTCACCACTAGCACATCCTTTTATTAACCCATGATATATATCCTCATCACTTAAAGTTCCTTCACTGAAATATTTATCAAGTAATACTTCGTCAGTTTCAGCTACTGACTCCATAATCATTCTCTTACAATCTTCAATTTTTTCCTTTAATTCTTCTGGAATCTCTAGAATTTTTATTTCTTTAGTTTTAACATCATATATTCTTGCTTGCTTTGAAATCACATTTACTACGCCTTTAAATCCATCTTCTATTCCTATTGGATATTGAATAGGAACAACGCTTATTCCAAATTTTCTATTAAGAGAATCTAAAACTTTATCAAAGCTAGCATTTTCTCTATCTAGTTTATTTATAAAAATCGTTCTAGGTAATTTAATTTTATTACAATATTCCCATGCCGTTTCTGTTCCAGCTTTTATTCCTGATACTGCACTAACAACTATCATTCCAACATCTACTGCTCTCATACCTTCAATACATTCACCTTGAAAATCAGCATACCCTGGAATGTCCACAAGGTTTATTTTTACATGGTCTAATTCAATTGGAGCCACTGAAAGAGAAATAGAAAATTGTCTTTTCTTTTCTTCTGTATCAAAATCTAAAGCAGTAGTTCCATCTTCAATCTTCCCTAATCTATCTGTAATTTTTGAATAATATAAAATACTTTCAGCTAAAGAAGTCTTTCCTGTTCCATTATGTCCCATTAACCCTACATTTCTCAAATTTTTAATACTATAATCTTTCATAAACCCTGCCAAACCCTTAAGTCACCTTAGAAGCTGGCTTCCACCTGCCTTTCATCTTGTATGATATGCTAGATATAAGTCCGCATCGAAAATTTTACAAATAATTTTCGGATTTCTATCTACACTAACTAATATATTATATTTATATGTACTGCTTAGCAGTATAATTAATAATTCTATGTATATTTTTGAAATCCTTCTCATTTTTCTTAATTTTCTGAAAATTTATTTTTATGTATATGATTTCAAATTATTTACTACTGAAATACTTTATATCAATTTAATATATATGTTTTCAATAAGGATTTTGCAATAAAACCATATTAACATTCCCATATTAAATTAACTTTACTGTATAAACTTAATTAAACATAAGTTTATTTAATATATATATTTAGTCACACAAAAGTAATAATCCTGCTCTTTGTATTCGCCTATTTTTGTATTATAATAATCTTTGTATATGTATTGTAGAAATAAGCTGTATAAAAATTTAAACGGTCAATTGATTTTTTATTTCAACATATATACTAGGTTAATCTTATTGTATGATTATTTTATTAAGGAGAATTAATTAATTATGGCTAAAAACATCTTCAATTCAAATGTTAAAACAAATTTTAAAGACTTGAATTTATTGGGAATAAGGTTTACTAAATTTGTTGTGTATTCTCTTATAATTCTTTTTTTAATTCTATTTGGAACAACAGCTCACTCTGTATATGAAAACTATACAGATTTAAATATAGTAAATGTTGTTTTATTAGTACTTTATTTTGCATTAACAGTTGGTTTGTTTTATGGAATTTCAAAAAAAGTTTATAAGAAAAATTTATTTTTTTTAATTGTATTAGTTGGTTTTGTTCTTAGGTTAACTTGGGCTCTCAACACAAATAGTTTTCCTATTTCTGATTTTAGAACTATGTATGATGCCGCAAATAATTTATTAAATGGAGATACAAGTGCATTTAAAGGACTTGGATACTTTGCTAGATTTCCTCATATGACACCTTATGCATTGTTCCTTTCTTTAATAATTAAAGTTTTTGGAGATAATGCATTATTTGTAGTAAAAATGCTTAACGTACTATTATCTACCTCATCAATTATTTTAGTTTATCTTATATGTAATTCAATCTTTAAAGATTATAGAAGAACTTTATTAGGTGCATTTTTTATGGCTATTTTGCCTTCATCTATTCTTTATGTTCCTGTATATTGTTCTGAAAATATAGCTATTCCTTTTTATTTAGCTAGTATATACTGCTTCATTTTAGCAATTAATAATAAGAGGAATTCTTTATATTTGATATTGTCAGGATTGCTGTTATCTGTAGGACATTTATTTAGAATGGCAGCCTATATAATAGTCGCAGCATATTTGATGTACATAGTAATTTATGACAATCAAAATTTAAAGGTAAAATTTAAGAATATAATGTTTATAATAATACCCTTTACTATGATATTTGTTATTTTTTCAAATGTTCTTATAGTTAATAATATTACTGACCGAAAACTTTGGGATGGAAGTGAGCCTAGCATTACTTCTGCAGTAAGAGGAAGTAACATAAATAGCGGAGGTAGCTGGAATCCTGAAGATGCTGAATTTACTTCTAATCTCTTAGAAGATAGAGACGCTTTAGAAAAAGCTTCTAAGGAACGAATACTAAATAGATATGCAAATACTCCACCTTTAGAATTAGCAAATTTTTTCATACACAAGTTTGGTTCACAATGGTCTAATGGTGACAATGCAGGTGCCTACTGGTCTCAAGCTGGTATTCCTGAAAATAAAATTAAAATAAATATTGAACATAAAGGAGTACTTTGGTATCAATTAGTTTATTCAATAATATTATTTCTTATTATAAAAGGATTATTTAATAAGGACGAATATCTATGTAATAAGATTGTTAATTTATTTTATATAATCTTATGTGGTTATGGAATTGCATTCTTAATTCTTGAAACCCAAACTAGATATTCATTTATAATAAACTTTATCTTTGCAATTTTGCCAGTTACAGCAATAGCATCAAATGACAAAACTAAATTTTAATTATTATTTGAAAGGAAGTAATTTATGAAATTTTTAACACTGTTTTTTACTAAATTTATGAATTGTATTATGAAATTTAGTAATAAGTTTTTAGATAGCTCCATTGCTAAACTTCGTTTTTTTACTATATTTGATATGCTGATTAAAAATATATTGTTTATGACAATTATACATATGTATTCATCAAACTTCGGTACAAGCTTCACAAAGGCACTTTCATTTTCAATAGTTTACTTAGGCTTTGTACTTTTACTTTACTCCTTTGGATATATGTTCTCTAACAAAAAACAAGTTTTATTCTATATAATTCTAAATATCTTATTTACTATTTTAATAATTTCTGATTTATGGTATTTTAGAGCGAATAGAGATTTTTTAGGTCTTCAAAATATTTTTATTAGAAGAACATTTAATCCTAGTGGTCTTTCGCTAATTAATCCTGAAATCATTGATTTAGTATTTTTTATGGATATAGTTCCAACCACTATATTATTTATTTCAAAAAAAATCTCAAACACTCAAAAAAGGAATTTACCTAAATTTACAATCAGCTTAACAACTTCTCTTGTAATAATAATAAGTTCAATTTTATTTATTGATATTTTTAAGTTATCAAACTATTCAACAGCTAGTATATCTAAGCCTCAATGGAATCCTGCTGAAACTGTTGCCGCTTCTGGTCCTATTAGCTATCATCTTCAAGAAGCTTCAAAAACAATTACTAGATTAGTAAGTAATCCTTCTTCTGATGATATAAATGAAATTGAAACTTGGATAAATAACAATAAAGAAAATCTCCCCGATAATGAGTTTAAAGGTTTGTTTAAGGGTAAAAATGTTATTTTTCTTCAAATTGAATCATTAGAAAACTTTGTTATTGGAAAAAGTACTAATGGCAAAGAAATAGCACCATTTTTGACTAAGCTTAGTAAGGAAGGCTTATATTTTACAAACATCTATGAACAAAATAATGGTGGGGATAGTATTGATTGTGATTTTCTAATTAATTCTTCTACCTTTACTTTAGGAGATCAAATTACAGCTTTAAATTATAGTGAAAATACATATCCTAATTCATTGCCTAAACTTTTTGAAAACATAGGATATAACACAATAACTTCACATGCAGAAAATTATTCAGCTTTCAATTGGTCTAAATTACATAAAAACGCATTTGGAGTTGAGACCTTATGGAGCCTTAATGAATACAATTATGACGAAGCTGTAGGCTATGGTATATCTGATAGAACATTTTTAAATCAGCTTTCTGAGAAATTGAAAACTGTAAAACAACCATTTTTATTTCAATCACCTACATTATCAAGTCATGGTCCATTTAACATAGGTAAACAGTACAGGCAATTAGACTTACCTAAAGAAATTGATGAAAGTAAACTTGGTGGTTATTTTGAAAGTATACATTATACAGATGAACAAATAAAAATGTTCTTTGATAAACTTAGTGAATCTGGAATATTGAATAACACGGTTGTTGTTATGTATGGTGATCATACAGGTGTTCACAAATACTACAACAATGAAATTAAGGATTTAGATTATGAAGGTAATTGGTGGAAGGATTATGATCATAAAATTCCATTAATAATATATACACCAAATATGAATCCATCTATAATAACAGCTTCTGGAGGGCAATCAGACTTCTTACCAACAATTTCTTATCTTATGGGAATGGATAAATCCCTATATGAAAATACTTCTATGGGAAGAGTTCTAGTTAATACGAATCGAAATTCAACTATTATAAGAACTAAGGAAATTGAAGGTAAAGTTAAAAGTCCTGAAGAAGAACAACATGTTTTAAATTCATATATTATAGGCGAAAAAATAATTAAAACTAATTTCTTTGCTAAATATAAGCCTAACTAAATGAAGAATTAAAATATCCCTCATAAAGACAGAATAATTCGTATCTACTCTATGGGGGATATTTAAAATGTATCTAATTTATATCGTCTTTATTCTTCTTATCAAAAGCAAAAAACTTCATAATAATAAATGTTACTGGAACACCAATAATTGCTGCTAAAACAAATACCAAAAGCTTATTCCAGCCCAAAGTATTATAAAAAATTAAAACAAATATGTTTTGAATAATAAAATTAGGAATATATGATATACAGAATTTTATGTATTTTTGAAACATCATACTTTCTTTAAATACAATAGCACTATTTAAAAAATATGAAATAGTCATTGCTGTAACATATCCTAATACAAATCCAATATTAACAGGTAAAAACAATGAATAAATATACGCAAATAATATGCCATTTATAGTATTGATTCCACCTACAATTAAAAAGTTGAAAAATTGTTTAGTTAAAAATATATTTTTTATTCTCTTAATTATACTTGGTTTATATTCATCCCATTGAATTATGTTTGTTCCACTGACAATAAATCTTTTATCTGCCAATAAAGACAAAGGGGCATCTGATAATGAATCAGAATAGAATTCATTTATAATAGCATCTTTAAATTCTCTTTTAAGTCTAACTACTTTTTCTTCTCCGTAACAATTTTCACCTTCGCATATACCAGTTTTCTTATTTACCTCTGATGCAATCAAATGTTTAATTCCTATCCTTTTGCATATAGGCTCCAATAAAAATACAGGAGACGCTGAAATTATTAAATCTGAATCTTTTTTACTATTTAAATACCACTCTTTAATCCTTGATTGTTTTTCATTCCAAAACTCTTCAATTAAATTATCCGTATTACCTATTCCATTTAAGAAATAATAAAATTTTTCTTTAAATTCTAATTTACTGGATAATCCAAATAAATATTTTAGAAATCCTAAAATTTGAATAGGCAAATACTTAATTAATCTAGGTTTTCTTTTTAATGCGAATAAATAAAAGTCTAATGTACTATCTCCATCATAAATGGTTTTATCAAAATCATAAACATTCATATTATATATTCCTTTATTCTCTATTTTCTTATCTTACACATATATTATAAATAATAGAATCATTGCATATAAAAGCACCATTCCTATTAATACCTTGTCCTTTAAAAGCACGCCGACAGGATCACCATCCGAATCTCCTTCAACATTTAAGCTATATTTCATACAAATCAGCATAACAAGTGGCACTGTCCATACTATGTTAATAATGCTATTGGAATATCTTTGTATAGTTGTAGCATCTACACACCATAATGAATAGAAAACAATAGTTAATCCTAAACACATATACATATTCTTATCTAAAAAATCATGATTGTAATATTTTAATACTTTCCTAGTTTTACTTCCTTCTGTATCTAATTCATTTCTCCTTTTACCTAATCCTAGATAAAACGACATAGCTATTACTGTTAAGTATAACCACTTAGAAACTTCTATAGCTGTTACGGCAGATCCATATAAGACTCTAAGTAAAAATCCTGATACTAAAATAGTAATGTCTATAATAGGTAAATTCTTAAAACCCATACTATAAGCAAAGTTAAAACCTATATACATTATCACCAACGCCCATGATTTAAAATTAAATCCACAAGCTAAATAATTTAAGGCAATTCCAAACACAGCTATAACTACAACTAAAGTATAAGCTGACTTTATTGATACTGCTCCAGAGGCTATAGGTCTTTTGCACTTTGTAGAATGTTTTCTATCTTTTTCAACATCTTGTATATCATTTATTACATAAACTATAGAAGAAAGTATGCTAAATGATAAAAAACCTAAAATCGTCTTTTCTAGTAAATTAACATTAAATAAACTTTGATTAAAAATCAGTGGTAAAAAAATTAATACATTTTTTAAATAATGATGAACCCTCATTAACTTTAAATATTTTTTCATAATGTATACCTCAATTCATATATATCTTATCCAAAACAACAAAAATTATTAAAACAGTATGCATAAAACTGAATAATAATCTTTGTTATTAATTTTATTTAATTATTGCTTTATTTTAAACTTTAAAATAAAAATTAAGTATTATATTTGTGTTTGAACCACTAAAATGTAACTACTCAAACATACTGTTTAGCTACAATACTACAATTATAATACTAATTTGCACTTTTTATATTATACTATATTCATTACATTTTAACAATTCTTATATATACTCTAAAAAATATAAGTTCTATTTATACTCTAAAACATCTATAAAATCTAGAAAACAGTATTTCTCAGTTAATTATTTTATATTTTAAAAATTTTTATTAAATTCTGCTACAACCTTATTATTCATATTTCTTTATGTCTAGAAAAAAATTAAGAATAAACATTTGAAGATTCAATTACAATGCCATTATCCCTTACTGATATTTCAATAAATTCGTCATTATCCTTAACTTCAACAGATATCTCATCACCTTCATTGGAAAACTTTATTGCATTTGATAAAAGATTCAATACTATTCTTTCAATCTTTTCTAGATTGCAAGCAATAACTTTTTCTTCTATATTTTTATCAAGAATATAATTCTCTAATACAAAAAAGCTAATCAAACTTACATCACTAGCTTTAAAAATAGTTTTTTATTCTAATTTTGTCCGAATTTTATTTTTAATAACAAGATTTTTCATATACATTATACATAATCTTATTAACACTAAAAGAATGCCACCACAAGTATCAATTATTACATCTCTAATTGCACCTTCTCTTCCTAAAACAAATAACTGATGTATTTCATCAGAACAAGCATATAAAAATACAAAAACTATAGTTATAATAGAAACATGCTCTAAATTAAAATATAATTTCAATGCATTAAACGCAAATAATGCTAAAATCATATATTCAATAAAATGTGCAAATTTTCTTACAACAAAATTTGCAAGATCTCCGAAAATTCCATTTATATCTACACCTAGCTTTAAAAATAATTCTAATACTATTATACTTTGAGAATCAGATACTTTAGCCGGTTGATTTGACATTACAAATATTAAAATCATCCAGGCAATCAACAAACTCCAATAAATAATTTTCCTTTTGTTATTCATATTATTCCTCACTTAAGTTAAATTTTACTCTGACATGTATCTATTGATATATGCAAGTGACTCCTCTAATAATTCTTGACCCTTTTCTAATCCATCAACTTTCATCTCTAAATTGCAAATCCTTTGATCAATCTGATTCATAAGCTGCTTTATATCTTGTAACAGTTTTGCCTGATATGTTACTTGTATTCCTTCGGCATCAATAAATATTTTCTCCGGCGGCTCTCCACATTTAGTGCATTTTGCATATATTCCTTGATCTTCTAAATTATTAAACACTTTAAATGTATCGTTATTACACCTCTCACAATTTGAAAGCATTACAAATTCATAATTACTTACATCATAATAATAAGCACTATTACAATCCTTACAAGTCAATTTCAATTTATTATCTTCTGTCACTATATAAAATTCATTGCCACTACAGCCATCCTTTTTACATACAATAGTCCGCACCATAATCATACCCTCTCATAATACAATATTTGATCTTTTATCTTAGAATAAATTTTAACAATAATTCTTGTCAAAACCAATACTTTTATTAATCGCTTACAACTGGAATTTCTAAAATTTTAATTATAAAGAGAAATTTTATCTAAAGATAATAAACTTCCATTTAAAATTAACAATAACCTAATAACTAATCAATAAATATACTTCCTATATTTTACATTTTAATTATATCTTATAATTTCTTTGTTGTACACTTTAATAGTTAGTATTTTTTATTTATTTTACGAGAGATTTCTACTGTTTTTTCTATAATAAAAAAATGGCTATGCTACGTCACTTCGTAGTAACACTTTTGTCATTTTATACCGCTAAATTATTTATATAAGTGACCTTTAAATCAAAAAAATTTTATACTTTCCTTATATAAAAAAAGAACTATGAATTTTAATTCATAGTTCTTAATGGTGGAGATTAAGGGATTCGAACCCTTGACCCCCTGCGTGCAAGGCAGGTGCTCTCCCAACTGAGCTAAACCCCCATGGTGGACCTTCAGGGACTCGAACCCTAGACCTACCGGTTATGAGCCGGTTGCTCTAACCAACTGAGCTAAAGATCCATTAATGAATAGTCTTTAACTAAAACTCTTGTATTCTACAAGAATACCTCGCAACGTCCTACTCTGCCACACAGTCACCCGTGCAGTACCATCGGCGCTATAGACCTTAACTGTCCTGTTCGGAATGGGAAGAAGTGTTACCTCTATGCCATCATCACGAGATGTTAGTTTTTCTCAAATCTATGATTAATCGAAAAACTTATATAAATCACGCTAGTGATTTATATTTCTTTGAAAGATTATTCTTTCAAAATTGCACATAACTTTTAATGTATACTTACAACTTGATTATATATTGGTCAAGCCCTCGACCTATTAGTATCAGTCAGCTAAATATGTTACCATACTTACACCTCTGACCTATCAACCTTGTAGTCTTCAAGGGGTCTTACTAGCTTACGCTA
>NZ_LZZM01000097.1 GCF_002006345.1 Clostridium puniceum | reverse complement strand
CATTTATGTATAGCTCCTTGCTATCATTGTTGTGTGGTAACTCAATTATAACAAGGATTTATCATAAATGTTTTTTTATTTTTATTCAGTTGTAAAATTATTCAAGCATTTTTGCACTATTATAGTTGTATAGAATTTCTTTGAAATAATTCCCTAAATATAGTATGATTATATTAATTACTAATTTAAGGGGATGAATAATAGTGAAGAGAAAAATTATTAAGAAAGCGATATGTATAGGATTATTAAGTGTAAGTTTATTAGGATTTAGTTCAGTAGGTGCTAATGCTGAATGGAAACAGGATGATAATGGTTGGTGGAATACTGAAGGAAGTTCATATTCTACAGGCTGGAAAGAGATTGGTGGAAACTGGTATTATTTCTATTCAGATGGATATATGGCTCAAAGTCAATATATAGGAAATTATTATTTGGGCTCTGATGGTGCATGGACTACAAATATACCGGAATACGTTAAACAAACAGGTGTTATTGGTGATAATAGCAAAATGGTTTATGTAAGTATTAACGGTACTAAGTATCACAGAACACCTGATGGTGAAGGTGATAAAACAAGAGAGATGACTTTAAATGAAGCAAAAAAACGTGGGTATCAACCTGACAGTAAATGTTGGGGTATAGGCTGGTAACTGTATCCATCTTGGTTGGTGTTTAGACTAAGCAAAAATTTTATGTACTTAAATAATTACGAATTGGCACTTATATCTTGTCGGATGGAGTGCTTACAGTGAGTATAACGCTTAGAATATTATACATATGCAAAGTTGCAGAGTTCCTTCCATAGTGGAAAGCATAAAAAGCTATGTATAGTCTTGTGTAGGTGACTATATAAACTAGATAATTAAAATCCTACATTTATGTTGCATGTGATGCTGGCAATTAAAATATTAGCATCTTTTATTATATAAATTTATGAATAAGTTTACAGACATTTATCGACAAATATACTTACAATATGTTATAGTATTTGTATATACAAACATAGGAGGTAAATAATGATAAAAGAATGTAAAAAAGGTTATGATGTGAATATAAGAAAATTTGGTGCACAAACAAATGTAATTTTGCCTTTTGTAAATGATGGAACGAACAACATAAAATGTGAAATAGAAAAATGCACATTTATTAATGTTTGTGAATATAAAGATTATATAGAAAAACATTAATAATTATTATTGGGCTTGGAATATAGCACTTTTTTTATACATTGTAATGGAGTTCCACATCTCCAATTAGCGTATATAAAACCACTTAACTTATGTTAGGTGGTTTTATTATGTTCAAAAATATTTTGTGGAATTTGATTAGGGCGTGTCTGAAAACAGAAATTTGCACAAAATTTAATTTTTAGGTAAAATAAAAGAAAAAACTTAGAGGTAACTATTATGGCACAAAAACGTTATGAAATATCTGATGAACAATGGAATCAAATAAAGGATTTATTTTCAGTAGCAAAAACCGGACGTCCTCCAATGGATAATAGGCTGATGTTCAACGCAATCTTAT
>NZ_LZZM01000096.1 GCF_002006345.1 Clostridium puniceum | reverse complement strand
GGGAAGCTGAATATATGGCCAAAAGTGAAGGCGCAGATGAAATATTTAAGCAAGATGCAGCAGCTCTTAATGCAGCTATATATTATTTAAATAAAAAAAGGAAAGAAGATATTTGTATTATAAAAGCGTCGCTATTGCTAACGTCTGTAATATTGGCCATGATTTTATTCATATGGAATATGGTTTAGGAGATAAGTATGACAATAAAATGCATTGAGTGTAATTTACATTGGAAGGTAAGTATAAAGAAAGATATAGATCCTAGTGGTTATATTTGCCCAAGGTGCAGTGAAAAGATGAAGAAATCAAGTAATAAAAAGAACAAGTTATAAGTAAATGCATAACAATAATTTACAAATATATACAAAAAAGTGAGTATGATTCTGCAATAATCATACTCACTAAGTCATATATTTACTAAAAAAATCTGCAAAAATAGTATACCAAATATATGGCAAAAAATCAAGTGAAATCAATGCTTTAAGGCTTGATAAATCAATTAACTTTAGGACAGATATAAAAAATATTAGACATTAACAGAAGAGTAAAAAGAGAGGTTATAGATATGCCATATATTAGGAAGGAAACTATTGCAGGTAAAACAATAGAAGTAGAAAAGTATTACACGTATAAATATAAATCCAAGGGTACTAAAAGAGGAGAAGTTGTAAAACCAACTAGTGAGCAGCAACAAAAGATAAATGATGCATTAGCAGAAAAAAATTTAAGGTTAAAAATGAATGAGAACTTTGGAGAAGGAGATCTGCATATTATCCCTGGCTATAGAAAAGAAGAAAAACCAAATTCAAGAAAAGAAATGAGAAAAGATGCAGATGATTTATTGAAAAAGCTAAGAAAAGAATATAAGAAGCAAGGAAAAGAACTTAAATATATTCATGTTATGGAAATTGGAAGTAAGGGAGCAATGCATCATCATCTTGTTATAAATCACATTGATACAAGAATAATTCAAAAATGTTGGAAAAAAGGCAGAATAAAAGTTTACCCATTGGATGAGACAGGACAATATTCGAAACTTGCAGCTTATTTTGTTAAACAAACAAGTAAAACTAAAGAATTACAAAGTAAAAGATGGAGTTGTAGTAAGAATTTAATAATTCCAGAACCTAATATTGAAATAATAACTCACAGAGAATGGTTCAGAAAAGTTCCCAAACCCCAAAAAGGATATTACATAGATAAAGAATCAGTATATTCAGGAATAAGTGAATTTACTGGTTATGGATTTCTTAGATATACAATGATAAAAATTTCTTAAAAGGGATGTGAAGAAGGAATGAGTTATGCAACAGATATCCGTAAAGATGGAGAAATAAAAAGATTAAAAACTAAATGCAAGCATGCAAGTGAAGTGCTTGAACAAATAGAGGAAGCCATGAGTGAATTGGATTTAACTTTAGATGAACAAAAAGAGGATCTAATCAAATGGATAGATTCAGTAAGGGAATACTTAAGTAAAGAATAGTAAGAAGGTGGATTAAATGCAATTTAAAGATATGACACATCATGA
>NZ_LZZM01000095.1 GCF_002006345.1 Clostridium puniceum | reverse complement strand
TCAATTTCATTCACCCCTAAGAATTTTAACTTAGTATTATCATATTTAATTTTTACTTCTTCTGCGGCTATTTCTTTTATATTGTCTATTACAAGGTTTGTTAATACTCTTTCTTTTAGGTGAATTTTGGGGTTTTCTGGTTCTATGCTCAATACTACAGCGCTAGATGTTGTCGGTTGTACTGGTGGCTCAGTTTTTTTAGTTACATTAACTGTGCATGATGCACTTAAGTTGCTTCCATCAGTTGTAGTAGCTTTTATAATTACCTTACCTTCTTTTATCGCTGTAAGTTTACCTGTCAAATCTACTGTTGCAATTGATTTATCACTTGAAGTCCATGTTACATTTTTATTGGTTGCATTATATGGTATAACTGTTGCCACTAAATTATCTACTTGTCCTATTTGTAAACTAGCTGTAACTTTGTTTAGCGATATACCCGACGTAACTATTGGTTGTTCTCCTGTATCATCTATATCTATAGCATCAAGTGCAAAATAACTAGCATCAGCTTGTGACCCAAGAACACTTCTATCAATACTAGTTATTAATACTTCATGTACTGTTTTACTTAAATCCAACTTCTCAAAAAAGATATAACACCCTCCTATACTACTTGAGTAGTTACTAAAATTTCCATAATTTACATCATCAATTTTAACATTGGCACCAGAGTTATTAGGATTCTTAAAAGTTAATATTCTTAATTTTGTTCCATAAAATTTAAATTTAATTGTACTTCCAACTACTCCACAATTACCGTGAGCAGTTTCTTTATATGCATTGTAGTTTGTATCTTTATTATAATTAGAAATAGCCCAACTATTACTATATGATATCATCGAGTCTGTGTCATCATATCTTTGCCAACCAGGCTCTGGTTGTAATAACTGTTGTCCAACAGTTGCAGCAGTTGCAATGGTTTCATTTTTAATTGTTCCACTACCTATCATAACCAATAATATTACAAACATTATACTAAACTTTTTAAAATATTTCTTCATTTATCATTTCTCCTCTTTTTCAATAATAAATGAGCGCGCCCTCTGTTATTATTATAATACGCACTAATGAATATTTCTTACAGTTTTTCTATATTATTGTTATAATTATTGTATAATTTTGCTAAATATAAAAATTGGCAATAATAAAACACTTAATTAGTGCTCAAATATTGTTTATAAGTTTGTTAAATTATTAATATATTATATCAACGTAGCAAGGCGTAAGTGGTCCTGTTATGCTACGTGCCCATATATCAATTCTTTTCCCATAATCGCTGTATTCAAAATACCTACTGGCTGTACTAGCTGAATATATATACGTGTTATTAGTAACATTCAATGTGGCCTTTGTTTCTGTATGATCATTATACATATTCGCAAATATAGTATGTTCAACAAAATTTATGCAAACTTGTATACTTTGAATATTTACTATCATATATTTAGGAGTGAATGATATAGGAAGTACTTTTTTTAGAGCTGTACCTTCTATCCCATTACCACTATCTTGTATAAGAATATCACTGGGTAAATATTCT
>NZ_LZZM01000094.1 GCF_002006345.1 Clostridium puniceum | reverse complement strand
TCAGCACATAAAAGATTAGATGATTTAGAAGGAGATAGATAATATGAAAGAATTATTAATTAATCAAATTGCACCAATAGCAGCAACTGCAATAGTAGGCATATTAGTAGCAATTATTAAAAGTGTTGGAGGTGCAGCAACCGAATTATTTATTGCAAAGAAAAAGGAAGCAGAATTAAAAATAAAAGCTTCAGGACATGAAGAAGAATTAAATACGGCTAAAGAAGTATGGAGTATCGTAGAAGAAAAGTTCAGGATCACAGAGAATGCAAGTCAAATTTTAGGGAATAAAGCAGATGAATTTGATAGATTATTACTTCAAAAAATACCAGGATTAACTAAACAGAATTTAAGCGATTTAAGACAAGCTATAGCTGGTGAATTTAATAAAGATAAAGCAGTTGTGCTGCAAGATGATGCAACAAAGCAGATTGCAGAGCTGCAAAAAACTAATGAATCTTTACTGGTAGAAAATCAAAGCTTAAAATCTACAATAACTCAAATTAGCAGTGCAATACAACCAATAGAAACAGATAATTCAGCAACCGTACAAGTTTAGTTTTTTAGAGTGGCCTTCAAGGTTACTCTTTTATTTTATCTAAGGAAGGAAGTAATCAAAGTGAAAGAAATACAACAACAATTTATCAATTATAATAGATCATCAAGGTCTATTGATACTAAATATATAGTTATACATGATACAGGAGATCCAGGAGCAACAGCTCAGAATGAACATGATTATTTTGCAGGTGGAAATAGAAATGCTTCAGCAGATTTTTTTGTTGATAGTAATAACATTATTCAAATTATAGACACTGATAATTATTATTCTTGGCACTGTGGAGATGGGCGTGGCGCTTATGGTATTACTAATTCAAATTCCTTAGGCATAGAAATGTGTTTAGAAGCAAATGAGAATCCATCAGATGAGACAATAAACAATACATTAGACTTAGTTAAATACTTAATGAATAAATATAATATAGGTATTGATAATGTAGTTAGGCATTATGATGCCAGTAGAAAAACATGTCCTAACTCATTTGCATCTAACAATTGGGCTAGATGGTACGATTTTAAAGACAAACTATCTAGCTCAGCTATAAGTGGTGAGTGGGTATTTAATCAAGAAAAAAATAAATGGTGGTATAAGCATGATAATGGAACTTATACTAAAGATGGATGGGAAAAGATAAATAATAAATGGTATTTATTCGATCCAGAAGGATGGATGTTATATGATTGGAAATATGTTGATAACAAATGGTATTACTTAAATCCTATATCAGATGGCACAAAAGGAGAAATGCAAACTGGATGGGTATTTGATAAGAATTATAGCAAATGGTATTATTGTGATGAATCCGGTGCTATGAAAACAGGATGGCAAAAAATAAATAATGAATGGTACTATTTTGATACTAGTGGAGCAATGCAAACTGGTTGGATAAAAGATGGTGGGAAAGACTACATGCTATATTCTACTGGACAAATGGTATCTAATATAGATTATGTAGGCTATAGATTTGATAGTGATGGTGTTGCAACTAAA
>NZ_LZZM01000093.1 GCF_002006345.1 Clostridium puniceum | reverse complement strand
CCGATACGAACGTCATATAAAATGGGTTTTATTAGCTTATTTAATAGATGAATTTAATAAAAAACAGCAAGGAATAAAATCAAGAAAATATCCTTGGAACCTTTGATTCCTATGAATATTTTCTTAAGTAACTATTTGTAAAAATTAGTTATTCAACAACCTATTCTAATATAAAATGAATAGCTTTAAAAATTAGTCAAAACTCTTTTTTAGGTTGATATTTTAATATATCTGTAAGATCACATTTTTAAACTTCACATATTATACTAAGATATTCTAAATAATTCTAACATAAATTATAATTTTTATAATTCTTTGTTATATTATCTCAATTCTAGTTAAGAATAAATTTACTAATGGTATTAACCATTTTTAGTTCTATATTTTTATCTTCCCTAGCTTTTTTAAATATTACCTC
This sequence comes from Clostridium puniceum, assembly GCF_002006345.1. Taxonomy (GTDB): domain Bacteria; phylum Bacillota; class Clostridia; order Clostridiales; family Clostridiaceae; genus Clostridium; species Clostridium puniceum. Next base: position 1,140 of record NZ_LZZM01000093.1, on the reverse strand, counting down.
TAAATTATTTTCATTATATAGTTCACGATAATTCTCTTGTAAATATCTATCTACTGCATTAATTAAATTCTTTTCATTATTTTCTACATCTCTCACAATACACATCCCCCTTAATAATTAACTTATTTTTTGTATTCTTATACTTCTACAGCAGCCTTTTTCTTTCAATATATATACTTCCTTTTCCAATTTATTTATATATCCTCGTATTGCAGATGTGGAAGATATTCCTGAGAGTTTACATATCTCTCTAACTGTTGGTGGTATCTTTTTATTTTCAATATAATTCTTAATAATATCAAATATTTCTTTTTGTTTCTCTGTCAGCATTTTATCGTCTCCAATCAATCGAAAACACATTCGTACAAACTAGTGTTTGTATTTATATTACTACATTTAGATTATTTTGTAAATATAGTAAAAAGAACTAGAAGATTTTCATTAATCTTCTAGTCCATTTAATTCTTTACGTTTTATAAGGTATCAATTTATTTATTTTTTAGGAGCACAATAGTCAGCTACTTCTACTTCTTCTACAGTCTTAAACTAATCATTATGAAAATAAAAAACATTAGTTGAATTGCTTCTATTTACTATCCTTAGATAAGAAAATAAAGGTAATAATCAATATTTCTACTGTCTACTACCCTCATTTTCAATGCGAGAAAATATTTTTGTGTAATTATACTGGGGAATATGTGTATTAATACATTGTCCAATATTATATTAACATTTAGATAATTATTTTCAATATTATTTTCTTCAAAATACTTTTTTTATCATTAAGTAACTATATATTATGCGATTTTCTATTTTACGACAGAAAAGTAACATATGACAACTTTCAATTTTATAACTTGCATATAAAATTAAGACAAAAAAATAAAAGTAGGCTAAATATTTCTCAATCTACCTCTAATAGCTACTATCTATGAAATTTAGACAAATATATACATCAATTATTACATTACCTATCAATTAACTGATTCTTGACATACTCATTAATAGTCTCTTCTTCCCCTTCAAATATTTCTGTTAAATGTAGTATAATTTCTTTCTCATCTTCTGGAAGATTCTTTATTGTATCTTTAGTTATTTTACTCATAAAATTCTCTCCTTCTCATATATATTGTACAATAT
>NZ_LZZM01000092.1 GCF_002006345.1 Clostridium puniceum | reverse complement strand
ATTTACAATGCTGCCGCAAGCGGTACGCCGATCGAAGAAATTTTTGAGTCATTAAAAATAGCCTAAAAATCTGTTTTTTTATTCAACTGTAAAATTATTCAAGTAAAAATGCACTATTATAGTATACAATTATTTTTGAAATTCGTAAAATTAAATAATAAGCTGTATAATAAAACACATGAATACTTTTCTTTTATTTTTATTGGTAATTTATTTAGGGAGGAGGAGTAAGTATGAACGAAAAAAGACCATATATAGTAACATTTATTGGAGATGGGTACATTATTAGTGCTTTCTTATTAACATTATCACTTTTTACAGACTATGTTGAACCACTACCTAATTATTTAAAGGTTCCTTTATCAGATATAATATTGAATGCATTAATTATTATGATTCTTTTAATAGCATGTTATGGCTACTTAAAACTAAAAAGATGGGGTTATTGGTTAATATTAAGCGTTGAGTTATATTATTTATTAGGATGGATTATTTCTTATAAACAAATTCCTATAATCACTATCATAGGATTAATATTCATTTTACCAACAATAAAGTATTTTAGTGAAAAAACGGTTAAGTCACATTATTCTAAATGAATTTGTGATGTTTTTAGTGCCTCCCCCATAATTGGGGGGGTTTCACGTTGGGAGGCTGACACCACAAGCCCCCATTTAGATACACAATTTTCCCTAAATGAAATTTTAATAATAAAAGTTTATAATGATTTGATAAAAAGTAGCTCTACATGATGTAGGTAAAATTGCTTTACTTGAAAAACCGATTAAGTTATACTTTAAATATCCTTTGTAGGCATATTTTGGGACAGTGATAGGGGGAATATAATGAGAATTGAAATTAGTAGAAACTCTCATTTTGGAACAGGGCTTCTAATTATAGAATTAATTTTAACAATGTATTTATTTAATCAAAATATGGAATTGAAACACTTTAGTCCTTGGATGCTGAATTTTTGGACAAGTCTACACTCGGCTATACACTTGGTTATATACATAGTATTTTTCCTTGGTATGATTTATATTTTTATTAGAAGTAAAATTGGAGGTATTATTGTTAGTTTATTTTATAGTGTTATGTGGACTATGTTACTTGTGTATTTTATACATAATTTTTAGACCAAATTATAATTAAAATCCTTTCCACCAAAAAATGGTTATTGCTATTCTAAAGTATTAAGCCAAGCTTTGGTTTCTTTCATTCTATACGAATTACCATTTATGTTAACAACATATGATTTATGTGTTAATCTATCGGTCATAGCAGCTGTCATCACAGGATCTCCAAATATTTCACCCCATCTATCAAATGATAGGTTCGTAGTTATTATGGTGGATTTCTGTCCGGCTCGTAGAGATATATTTGTAAAGAGTAGCTCTGCCCCCTCTTTATCAGCTGATATATAACCAAATTCATCTAAAATAACCAGATCATATTTAGATAATTTGTTTTGATATGTCCTTAAGGTTTTAGTTGATTTTAATTCTTTCAATTGTGTAATAAAAAGCGGAACAGTTGTAAATAATACTTTATATCCCTCTAAGCATGCTTTCATTCCTAAAGCAAT
>NZ_LZZM01000090.1 GCF_002006345.1 Clostridium puniceum | reverse complement strand
ATATTCTCCTCGTATTTGAAAATACTAAATCCATAGACGAATATTTAAGTCTATATGGTGAAAGTCTAACTAGTGAAAATTTAATATTTGAATAGAGATATTGATGTTAATTTCCTGGGAGTATATACATACCCGTTCTTTAGACTGTCATCTCATTCAATAGATTCTATGTGTAACTGGTTGGATTTTTACTATTTGTAAAATTATCTGAATAACAAACGAGGATCTAGTCTATTGAATTTATATGAGACCTCTATTCAAACTAGAAGGAGACATGATTTATGAATAATTTCATTAATAACTTCGTTGTCGGAGTAGATGTATCTTCAAAATCTTCTGTTATAACTATTTTAATGCCCGGTGGTGAAACCTATGGGAAAAAATTGAATATAACAAATGATTTAAAAGGATTCACTGAACTCTTAACTACTTTAAAGAAAATTGAAAAACAATTTTCAAAAAGACCTGAAATTTTTATGGAATCTACTGGATTATATCATATTCCTCTTTATAATTATTTTAGTAAAAATCACTATAAATGCTATGTTATTAATCCAATACATACTAAGAACTTTGCAAAACAAAGTATTAGAAAAGTTAAAAACGATAAAGTGGATTCATTGAGAATTGCACAATTAGCACAATCCCCAATGTTTTCAACTGAATCTGTTTTTGATGAAAACACTTTCTTATTGAAAAAGCTTTGCCGAGAATATGATTCTTTAGTTAGCAATGCTGCTCAATACAAAAAGAAAGTAAATTCATTACTTAATTTAGTATTTCCAAAATTTAATGAAGTATTCAGTGATGTATTTAGTTCAGTTCCACTAGCTATTTTATTTAAATATCCAACCTATGTTGATTTTTTATCTGCCTCTAAATCAGATGTTATTACCCTTATAAAATCAACTGTAAACCATTCTACAGAATGGGCTGATAAACGATACAATTTACTATTTAATATTGCCAAAGAAGCAGAATTATTAAAATTAAATCTAGATTATCTTGGAACAGAAATGGTTTGCTTCATTAATCTACTCAACTCATTTAAATCTGCTATCAATAAACTAAAAGAAAAAATACTAGAATTTTCTGCAAATATACCAGAATTTAAGGAAAATGTTGAGTTATTATGCTCCCATCCTGAAGTAGGTCAAATAAGTGCTATAAGTCTTTTGGCTGAAATTGGAGACATCAAAAACTTTTCAAGTGCAAAAAAACTTGTTGCATTTCTAGGCGTTGACACGTCGGTATCTCAATCTGGAGCCTTCACAAGTACACATAATAAGCTTACAAAACGTGGTTCCAATTTAGCTAGAAAAATATTATATAATTTATCATTAGCGTCAATTAAAACTTTCCGAAACGGAGTCCCTGCTAATCCTGCTTTACTTGCATATTACAAAAAATTAACTACATCTAAACCAAAGAAAATAGCTATCTGTGCTATAATGCATAAATTAATTAACCATTTTTTTGCTATACTAAGAGACAAAAAAGCTTTTGAACTCAGGCTACCTGAAACTCATAAAAAGCTATATTTAGAAAGACATTTACAAATAGTAATTTAGTGTATAATTTTCACCTTAATCTTGTCCATTATTCGTAAAATAATAATGGTTTATTAAGCATACCTTTTTT
>NZ_LZZM01000089.1 GCF_002006345.1 Clostridium puniceum | reverse complement strand
GAAACATTTATGTATAGCTCCTTGCTGTCATTTTTGTGTACAAACTCAATTATAACAAGGATTTATCATAAATGTTTTTTATTTTATTCATTTGTAAAATTATTCAAGCATTTTTGCACTATTATAGTTGTATACTATATTCTTACATATTTCTTCATTCCATATATATTTTACCACACAAAAAAATCACAAGCATTATCTGTTCTCAATAATTCTAATCAACTATATTTTTATCCTTATATTTCTATACTGCTATTTTTTACTTAGATTAGTTAAGGTATTTTTCCTAATCTCCCATACAATTTCGCAAAATCCAAACCTTAATGCAAATATCCCTATTTCTGCGTAAAAGTTAGACCCCCTAAACTAAAAAATTCCCCAAAGTAACTTTGGGGAACATATAAAACACATTATCTAATTTTCTAAAAACCTTGAAACCCTTTGATATCAGCCTATTTACGTACTAGCTTAACAACTGTCTCAACGTGAAAAGTGTTTGGGAACATTATAAATTTATATCTCCTTTGCATATATTACCAAATCAACTAAATCTATTATAATACCTGCTTCTCTTAAAAAATCTAATCCCAATAATCCGTTAACTTTTTCATTTGGATCAATTTCCCCAAAGTCTATTTTAAAATCATGAATTCTAATTCCATTACAATCAATTGAATCAATTCTTTTCCTCACTGCATAACTAGAAGCTCCTCCATAACCTGAAGCTTCTATAAGTTTATCTTCATTTGAAAATTCTGCTCCCATATCATCTAAAAAATCTGTAGTTATTATTGTATGAAATGCTCCCGTATCAATAATTACATCATCGATAATAACACAATTTCCTTCATGCCCCAATTTTATAGAAGTATATAGTAATCCATTTTTTATTTGTATTTTTGTTTTCATTATATACTCCTTCTAATTCCAATATGTTTAATTTTCTCTATAACAATGCTTTCATTTTCTGTGCTATACACTAGTTGACCATTTTTGCATTTTGTAAATTCCTTCATAGCTTCTCTGCCATCTTTTATTGCTTTTATCACTGCAACTTCATCAACATATTTAGTTTTCTCATCTTCATGGTATTCTACGATTTCAAATTTAATAAATTGATTTGGATACATTTCTCTAACTTCCTGCCATTTCATTTGAATCAGCTCCTTTATATTAAATACTAGAATCTTATTCTTTATTTACATTTCTATTTTATATTACAAATTCTTATCACATTTTATTTTAATTATAACTTACTATATAACTTCTTAAAATAAAAATTTCAATTTGGACAATCACAAATGACACGTTTATAACTCTATTTTTCATAAATATTATTTTCGCTAAAAAGTGCACACCCTAACAAAAAATGCACACCCCTAATTCAAAAAGAATCAAGGGTGTGCATGTCCAACACAAAACTCTATAAATCTAAGCTCAGAACTCAAAATTTTCTGCCACAGTTCGTCCCAAGAAACAACAAAACTCCTTGAATCCAAGGGCTTTCCATTGTATCAAAATTCTAGTTCTTATTTGGTGGAGGCGAGGGGTATCGAACCCCTGTCCGAAAGCAGCTGAATTTGCCTTTCTCCGAGTGCAGTCTAAGTTTTAAGATTCCCCAAAAGCATCGCCCTTAGACAGGCTATACTTTCCGGTAGCTTCATTAATACCCCTTTAGCTCAAAGCTTTGCTAAACTTCGTTTCCCACTTAAATGACACCAGTGATCCAAGCCGTAGGCAACCTGGGCTGATGAACAGCTTTAAACTAAGCTGCTAATGCAAAATTATCTTCTGCGTTTACATTTAATGCATACTTTATTAACGAGGCTCCATGCGTCCCTCGACTCGCTTAACAAACCCTATCCCACCCCCGTCGAAGCCAAAACGCCCCCAGGTTTAAGATGGTTTAATAACATATTCATTTTTCAAAGAATGTTCATCTCGTATAAACTATTCTATCTCATTCTCTTAACTATGTCAAATAGCACATTTTTGTAATTATGGTTCTTGATAATTCTAAAATTATTTTAACTAAATAATTTTTAAAAGGTAAACTTATATTATTGAATCTAGCGGCAGTGTAGACAACTATCATAATCCCTTCCCCAACTACACTACCAAGAAAAATTCAGCAATTAAATTATAATCACTTTATCTCCATTGCAATCATAGTAGAATCATCTTCCAACTTCCCAACCTCTAACCTGGTATCTTCTAAAAATTCATCTATATAAGCTTTAAACTTAGCTATATCAACATCTCCCATATATCCTTGTATCACCTTATCCTCATCAAATATAAAGTCTAAACCATCAGATACAAAGAAAACTTTATCACCTGAATCAAAAGATATTATCTGTTCCGAAAAATCACTATTCTCAAACATTCCTAAAAAAGGTCCTTCAACAATCTTTTCTTCTACTTTTTCATCCTTCTTTTGAAAAATGAATCTATTCATTCCTGCTCCAACTACTTTAAGTTCTTTCTTATTAAAATCCATACTAAAGCAGCATACCGCAATATAATTTTCTTCATAATAGCTGACCAATTTTTTATTTAAGCTGTTAACTATATCAATTGGTTCACTATAAACAGCAATTTCTTGAAGGAATAACACGTCTAAGGCTGATATATTAAGAGCCGCTGAGATTCCTTTTCCTCTAACATCTATAACTATTCCCACAATTGCATTTTCACTTGCTTTGTAAATTCTATAAAAATCACCACTAATCATGTTTGCAGGTATGTATACACTTTCTATGCTGTAATATTCTTCACAAGGAAAACTGTTCTGCAAATTCTTCCTTTGAAGTTTAGCAGCCCTGTTTAGCTCTTGCTTCATATCAGTAACATCTCTCATGGCTGCTAATATAGCTGGTCTGCCATCATATAACATATAACTACAACTTACTTCTAAATTACTTTTTTTATTTTTCAATAAATCAAATTCATAATCATAAGTATCTTTTATTCTTTTTTGTAACAGTATATTTCTAAATCGTTTATGCAAAGCTTTCCTATACTTTAGGGGGAAATGCTTATATACATTGCTATCAATAATCTTACTATATTCTAATCCAAGTAAATTGCAAGCCTCATAATTTACTAAAACAATCTTGTTATCTACTATAATAAGTATAGCATCAGGAGAATTATTTATAATTTGTTTGTATTTTTCTTTACTGTCTTTTAGTATCTTATCTAAAATCTTTTTTTCAGTAATATCTCTTAATCTTTCAACAATAAATAATACCTTTCCATCATCGTCTAATACTGGATTATAACAAACATCCATAAACTTATTTAATTCAGGAATATATCTCTCTCGTGTAATCATTTGCTTATTTTCTACAACCTCATCAAAGGAACAATCTAGACATTTATCTTTCCTTCCTAAAACTTCATAACACATTTTCCCTTTTACGTGTTCTAGGTTTCTATTATAAAAATCATAGCCTGCTTCATTGAAAAATGCGATTGTGTAATCAGGATTATATACTTTTATTACATCTGGAATACCATTTAGTATACCATTTAATTCTTTTTCTAATATTGCTGCATCTTGCATTCTTTTATACATAATTCAAAATGTCCTTTCAACTGAATTTTACTGTTTTTAAAAATTCCAGTCACCTATTATATATTTATGGACATATTTCAAATACTTTATCTAATCTTGTTAATTTAAATAACTTTTCTACTTCTGGATTTAGTGCTTTTAATTTTATGCTTCCCCCTTTTTCAACACATTTTTTATAAATTGATACTAATGCTCCAAGTCCAGTGCTGTCAATGAAATTACATTCACTAAAATTAAAGATAAAGTTTTTATTTCTATCCTCCATTAACTTATTTATTTCTATTCTAAATGTAGCTACTTCCTCCACGACAAAATCTTTAGGTATATTAATCATAACATTGTTTTCCATTATCCTTCACCTCATATTTCAAATCTTTCTACAAGTTTAGTTAATTCCTCTGCCATAGCACTTGTTTCTTCTGCTGTCGCTGTTAAGTTATTTATTGCACTAGCTTGTTCCTCTGCTGCTAATGACACATTTTCACTATTTGCAGAATTACTTTCTGTTATTGTGGCTATTTCATTAATAAGCTTAACTACTTTATCTGAAGATGCAACTTCATCACCTGTAATGTCAAGAATCTCATTAACATGTCCAGTTATATTTTCTATAGCTTCCATTATATTAACGAAAGCTTTATCGGTTTCTGATACTATTGTAACTCCATTACTAACTTCATTTTTAGCTCTTCCCATTGCTGTTACTGCGTTTTTTATTTGCTGCATCATTTCACTAACTAAATCATTTATTTCTTTTGCTCTATCATTTGATTCCTCTGATAATTTACGTACTTCATCAGCAACTACGCTAAAGCCTTTACCATGCTCTCCAGCTCTAGCAGCTTCTATGGCTGCATTTAAAGCCAAAAGATTAGTTTGTTCTGCAATTGCATTTATAGTAGTTATAATTCCACCAACTTTAACTGATAAACTATTAACCGCCTCAAGTGCCTTTGAAGTTTCTTCACTTCCCATGCTTATAATATTCATTGCTTTTACTGTTTCTTCTACCTTTTCACGTCCTCTATCCGCAACAGTCATAGTATTGGCAGCATTTGAACTTGTAAATTTAGCTCTGTTTTGTGCCAATTGAACAAGACTTGCTAATTGTACTAAAACTCCTGAAACATCTACAATAGATGCATTCTGCTTTTCTGCATCCTGCGCTACTTGATTAATAGTTGCAGTAACTTCTTCTGTTGTAGCACTAATTTCCTCAGAAGAAGCTGCCATTTCTTCTGAAGCTGCATTTAACTGCTCTGCAGCCCCCCTTACACTTTTTACTATTTCTTCTTGATGCTTTATCATATCATTAAAGGAATTACCAAGCTCCTCTATTTCATCCTTACTAGTTATATTAATGCGAACAGTTAAATTTCCATCACCAGCTTGTCTCATTAACTTTTCTAGTTTTTTAATAGGATTAATTATTCCCATAGTTGAATATAAATAAGCACATGCCATAGCAATAATTATTGATATTATAACAATTATTATAGTATTATTTCTAATACCTATTGCTGATGCCATATATTCGTTATAATTTGCTGTCACTGCAATAACCCAATTATCAACTGGCTGGAAAACTGTATATTTATAAACGTTATTATAAGTGTAAAAGGCCTCTGAAGCTTTTCCTGCTTTCATTTGATCAATTATAAGTTTAAATTCATCATTTGCCTTATCACTTGCATTTTCTTTTAAAATCTTGCTAGCATCTGGATGATAAACAATTAATCCATTTTTATCAATCATGTATGCATATCCATTTTCTCCAACCTTTACCTTAGATGCGTAAGTGGAAATACTTTCAAATTTTATACTACCAACTAAAGTTCCAATAATCTTATCACCATCTTTAAGTGGATAAACTATAAATATAGCAGGATTTCCTGTAAATCTAGATGTTAGTACTTCACTAACAGTTTCTTTTCCAGTACTAAGTGCTTTTTTCATGTAATCACGGTCACTTAAATCTACATCATTATCTTTTATTTGACTATCCATGACTACTTTCCCATAAGCATCTGTAATAATTAATACTTCCATATAATCTTGGTTCTCTTTTTGAACATTCTTAATATATTCAAATGCTGTATCAATATCGCCTTTATTTAAATCTTTCGCAACTTTACCAAGTTCAGGATTTAAACTTGCTGTTTTTAAGGAATATTTTACTGATTGTATAGTTTTTTCAATTAAAGCAGATGTATCAGCCGTCTGTTCCTTTAATTGTTGCTGAACTGTTGCTTGTATAGATTTAGCTGCCATATTATAAGAACTATATCCTAAAATCCCCATAGGAACTGAAATAAGGATAAGAAATGCAGCTATTAATTTAAACTTTAACGAAATTTTCATTGATTTGCCTCCTTAGTATGTAAAATGCTGAATAAAGCATACTTGTGCACTTAATTTGATTTCATTTTCTATGCGATATACTTTTTCATAATTATAGAATTACCTTTAAACTCCACTGAATCACTATAACAATTAATAATCTGCAAACCTCTTCCAGATTCAGCTAGAATATCATTATTTTTACAACTGTAATTTATTAATTTTTCAACTCCATCTCCACAATCTGTTACTGAAACTTTCAGTAAATTCTTATCTAATTTCCATTTAATACATATTGATTTGTTTTTATCTTTTTTATTACCATGGATAAAAGCATTATTAACAGCTTCAATTATAATTAATTTTGTCTCAAAACATTGTTTTTTCAAATTTAAGGTTTGAATAATACCATCTAGTTTTTCACTAATATTATCTATTCCATAAAATAGTACTTCCCCCTTGGTTTCCGACATAATTTATTTTTCCCCCTCTTTTTAACAAACTTAATCTTTAAAGCAGCTTTTATCAAAAGAACAATATTTTCTTTTGTTCGACTAAAAGTAATTTCTGCATTACTCTTTATTATCACACTTATTTCATAGATTTTCAACATACTCCAAAATTTTTCATGTGATTTGACAAACACCAAAAATAATTTTACTGCTATGCTGTATAAAAGTAAATTTATAATTTCAAGTCAAAAAACAAATAATCTTTCTCTTAAACTTATTGTAAATTATTAACTTCACATACTTTTTACAAAAAACAATTTAAAGTTAAGGATATTCACAAATATAAACCTTAACAACTTTAAATACAAAATAAATCTAACTTATAAAATTACATTTTTGTAAATGTTCACATATTTTATTAATTATATTGAATTTCATTCCACGTATGATATAATTTTTACATAAATTACAATTTATATATTTAATACTTTTATCTTAAAATAACAGGTTAATTGTTTTTAACTACCAATATTTTATTTCAAAAATAACCAACCTAGGAGTTATCTCTTAGTCTATTTAGTATACCTTTACATTTATAAGACTTAAGAGTTCTCAATAAATTAAAACTATAATAAAAAAGGAGGGATGATTTAATTTATAATTTAAAAGGTAAACATTTAACATAAATTTTTCACCATTTTTTGCAAGCGTTTGCATAACTAAAAGGAGTGTGTATCAATGAAAAAAAAATTACTTTCTGGCTTTATTGCTTCTAGTTTATTTTTAAGCTTAAGCTTTCTTCCAATACCTACAGCAAATCTTATTAATGGTAACTTTTCATCAATCGCTTATGCTGCCAATAACACTAATTTACCATCAAAAACTAAAGATGGAGTTATTCTGCATGCTTTTGACTGGTCCTTTACAACTATAAAAAATGAACTTCCAAACATAGCTGCAGCAGGATATAAATCAGTTCAAGTTTCTCCTATACAAGGAACTAAAGATTCCACTAAAGATCCAAGTAGGTGGTGGGTACTATATCAACCGACCAACCAATCTATTGGTAATGATCAACTTGGAAGCTATGATGATTTTAAATCACTTTGCGATGAAGCTGATAAATATGGAATTTCAATTGTTGTTGATGTAGTAATGAATCATATGGCCAATAATGGAAATCCAGATCAATTAGATTCAAAGGTTGATTCCAGTTTTAAAGATTCTAGCTTATATCATAACCAAGGACAATGTAATAATTGGAATAACAGATATGATATAACACAAAAGGGCATCGGTATGCCGGATTTAAATACTCAAAACCCAGTGATTCAAGACAGAGCAATTGCATTTTTAAATCAATGTATAGATGCAGGAGCTGATGGATTCCGTTTTGATGCAGCTAAGCATATAGAAACCACTATTGGGCTAGATGCTAATCAATCTTGGGCTGGCAGTTATTGGACTAATGTTCTAAGTAATCTGCACAACAAATCCAATATATTTTTATACGGTGAAATTCTACAAGATGGGAACGTAGATAATCTAGTGGCTTACGAATCATTTATGAATGTTTCAGCAAGTAATTTTGGTGGTTCAGTAAGAAATTCAATTACTTCAACAAATCTTAGTTCAATTGGAACTAATTGGGGTGGAGTCGATTCAACTAAAGCAGTAGACTTTTTTGAAACTCATGATACTTATCAAGATGGATCAAGTAAATCTTTAACAAATACTCAAAGAGAACTTGGTTGGGCTATGGTTGCTGCTCGTGCAAACGCTACACCTTTATTCTTTGATAGACCTACTGGCAATATTGGAGCTGAAGGTGATCCACTCTGGAAAGATTCTGACGTAATAGCAGTCAACAAATTCCATAATGCAATGGTAGGACAAAACGAATATTTAAGATGGACAAACAATAACACAACAATGTTAATAGATAGAGGAACTTCTGGTACCGTAATAGTAAATGCTGGAGGAAACACATATGTTAATTCTGCTACAAACTTAGCAAATGGAACTTATACTAATAAAGGTAGTGCAAATTGCACTTTAACAGTTTCAAATGGAACTATTTCTGGAAATATCCCTGCTTACTCAGTAGTTGTTCTTTATGATGCAGAATCAACTGTACCTCCAATACCTACAACTGATTATAAACCACACTCTGGTTATAAAGTAGACTACGATAGTAGCACCCTTGTCCAAGGTAAAAGCTTTACCATTTATTATAATGGTTCTTTGGCTAATTCCAATAATGTTTCACTACACTTAGGATATAACGGCTGGACAAATGTTACTAATGTTATTATGACTAAAGATTCAAGTGGTTTTTGGAAAGGTACTATAACTATTCCTACCTCAGCTTCAAAATTAGATTTTGATTTTACTAATGGATCTAACTGGGATAATAATTCTGGAAAAGACTGGCACTTACAAGTGTGGTCATCATCAGTACCAGTTCAAATTACTCCAGCTCCAACAGCTAATAAGACAACTACTGTATACTACAATGGAAGTTTAGCCTCTAGTGCATCTTCAATGACGTTACATTGGGGATACAATAACTTCAAAGCTCCAACAGATGTAGCAATGACTAAACAATCTGATGGAAGATGGATAGCAACAATTACAATTCCATCTGGAAGTTACGATTTAAACATGGCATTCAAAAATAATGCTGGCACTTGGGATAACAATAATTTAACTAACTACTACTATTCTTCAGCACAATAAATATAGTATTTTTTCAAAATTAAAGAATTGGCTAGAATAATAAAAGATATTTTAGAAAAATTCTCTATTATATATGATCTCATAATTCTTTACCAATAAAAAATAACTGCTCAAATAATTTCAAATTACTTGAGCAGTTATTTCTATATATTCTAAATCTATACTAAAATTAATTTATCTAATGTGAGAAAAAATAAATTAATTACGCAGTAGCAGTAGCAGTTTCCTCTGTATCCTTCTCTTTTTCGTTTACTATTAAATTTACAAACTTTTCTCCATAAGGAAGACAGAATTGTATGAAGGGACCAGTCGATAACATGGCTATTACTGTACCTATGCCAACTTTTCCACCTAAAATAATAAATCCTATAATTAAAAATGCACCATCTAAAGCTATTCTAACCCAACGATATTCGACTTTAGTCTTATCTTGTATTATAAATGGAACAATATCGTTTGGTGCAACACCAATATTAGCTGCTGATAGAACAGAAAACCCTATTGCAATTATTAAACATCCAAATGCTATTAATAATGCTTTTACAACATAATTATAAGATTCAACAGGGAAATATGAAACTAATCTCACACCTAAATCTATTATTGGACCAACTCCAACAACACATATTAAAGTCCCTATTTTTATACGACTCTTTTCAATTGTAATTATTACAATAAACAATATAACTAATATAATCATATTAGCAACTCCTGGAGTTACTTCATTTGCTCCACTTATTAATTTAACTAAAGAAAAATTCTTTAAACCTGTCTTATTTAATGCTAAAGCTAATCCTTGAGTAAATACAGTAAACGGATCTGAACCAATATTAGTTTTTAAAAATAGTGCTACGCCAAATTGAATTATACTCATTCCAATAAAAAATAAAATTATTCTTTTAAATAGGTTTATTGCTTTGTTCATATTATTTCATCCTTTTTTATTATGATTTATTGCTGCTTATAAACTGTGTAAAGTATCAATGAATTTAAACAACTATTTTTTACTAACTTTCAAAGCATTATCTTACCAAAGCTAAAATTTATTTTACTATATGACTTTCTATTTGTCAAAGAAAACGTTCAAAATAATTCATTTTTATTCATATTCATTCATTTTCATTCACTTTCATTCACTTTTTTGATAAATTCATTTTTCTCTATTGTTTAAACTAATAATTTCTTAACTTTATTAATTTCATTGTATGATTAATAATCAAACTATTTCTTGATTTAGTCTTAACCCGTTGGCTTTGCAATTTTTAAATTTAGTTTTAGTAAAAAAGAAACTTGCAAAAAAGTCAGGAATTTTAATAAGTTTCCTTAAAAAAATCCTGACTTCTTAAAAATAAATGTTTATTACAGTATCTATTTATAATTTACATTATTGTGTGATCATATATTTTACTGAATACAACCTTCTATTTTGATTGTAAATATTCATCTATAGCCTTTGCAGCTTTTTTACCAGCACCCATGGCAAGTATTACTGTTGCAGCTCCTGTAACTGCATCTCCACCAGCATAAACCCCTTCTTTTGTAGTCAGACCTGTTTCATCTTCTGCTACTATACATCTTCTCTTATTAATTTCTAAACCTTCAGTTGTTGATGAAATTAATGGATTGGGTGATGTTCCAAGAGACATTATTACTGTATCTACATCCATAACAAATTCTGAACCGTCTACTTCAACTGGACTTCTTCTTCCAGATGCATCTGGTTCTCCAAGTTCCATTCTTACACATTTCATTCCTTTAACCCAGCCTTTTTCATCTACTAAAATTTCTGTTGGGTTAGTTAATACATCAAAAATCACGCCTTCTTCCATAGCATGATGAACTTCTTCAACTCTTGCTGGAAGCTCAGATTCCCCTCTTCTATAAACTATATGGCTTTCAGCTCCAAGTCTTAAGGCAGTTCTTGCAGCATCCATAGCAACATTTCCGCCACCAATTACAGCAACTTTATTTCCAGCTCTAACTGGAGTTTCATACCCCTCTACAGCTGCTTTCATTAAGTTTACTCTTGTTAAAAATTCATTAGCAGAAGATACTCCATTAGCATTTTCTCCTGGTATTCCCATGAATCTTGGAAGACCTGCTCCTGAACCTATGAATACCGCTTCAAAGTTTTCTTGTTCAAATAATTCTTCTATTGTTATAGTTCTTCCAATAATAACATTAGTTTCAATTTTAACACCAAGCTTCTTAATGTTTTCAACTTCATTTTTAACAACTTTTTCTTTAGGAAGTCTGAATTCTGGAATACCATATTCTAAAACTCCACCTGCTTTATGAAGTGCTTCAAATATAGTAACCTCATATCCCTTTTTAGCTAAATCTCCAGCACAAGTGAGCCCTGCAGGACCACTTCCCACAACTGCAACTTTAATTCCATTTTTAGGTTCTGTTGCACTTAAATCAACCTTATGTTCTGCTGCCCAGTCTGCTGTAAATCTTTCAAGCTTACCTATAGATACTGAGTCGCCCTTAATTCCTAAAACACATTTTCCTTCACACTGCTTTTCTTGCGGACAAACTCTACCACATACAGCTGGAAGTGAACTATATTTTGAAATTTCTTTTGCTGCTTCCGCAAAATTTTCATCTTTAACATATGAAATAAAGCCTGGAATGTTAATAGACACAGGACATCCAGCAACACATTTAGGATTCTTGCAATTTAAACATCTTGCTGCTTCTTTTGTTGCTTCTTCTTCATTATATCCTAAACAAACTTCTTCAAAGTTTGTAGCTCTTACTTTTGGATCTTGTTCTCTTACTGGAATTCTAATTAATCTTTCATTCATATCCATTATTCATTACCTCCACATCCGCAGCCACCATGACTATGTGTATTGCCTTCTTCTACTTTTAACTGAGCTTTTCCTTCTTCAGTCTTATACATAGTTTGTCTTCTCATTGATTCATCATAATTTACTAAGTGTCCATCAAATTCTGGTCCATCAACACAAGCAAATTTAACTTCTCCACCAACAGTTACTCTACAAGCACCACACATGCCTGTACCATCAACCATTATTGGATTTAAACTTACTGTAGTTGGAATTTCTAATTCTTTAGTTAACATTGAAGTAAATTTCATCATTATCATTGGTCCGATAATAATAGCATGGTCGTATTTCTTACCTTGATTGTTAACTAGGTCTTTTAGCATATCAGAACCTGTTCCTTTAAAACCATAACTACCATCATCAGTTGTTACATAAAGATTTCCTGAAACTGCCTTAAGCTCTTCTTCATATATTAATAAACCTTTGTTTCTGCTTCCTAAAATAACATCTACGTCTATACCATTTTCGTGCATCCATTTTACTTGTGGATACACTGGAGCTGCACCAACTCCACCTGCAATAAATATAAGTTTCCTTTTCTTTAATTCTTCTAAATCTTCATGTATAAACTCACTTGGTTGTCCAAGTGGTCCGACAAAGTCTGCTACCTCTTGTCCAACTTCATATGAAGCTAGTTCCTTCGTTCCTTTTCCAACAGTTTGAAAAACTATTGAAACAGTTCCATTTTCCTTATCATAATCCGCTATTGTAAGCGGAATTCTTTCACCTTTTTCATTATTCTTTATAATAATGAATTGGCCAGGTTTTGCAGACTTTGCTACTCTTGGAGCTTTTATGTCCATTAAGAATATATTATCTGTAAGTTCCTTTTTGTTAACTATTTTATACACGCTATAGCACCCCTTTTATTATTTTAAGTTTTATCACTTCAATATATAGTTTACACTATTATTCTGAATTTTTAAAATAATTTTTATATTTTTTCAATGTTTTCATATTCCAGTATAAATATTAAATTAATTTATTGTCTTTTAAGTTGCATAAAAAATAAGCAGTAAATAAACTTATAAAATATATTTTTTTTACTACTTAAAGTTGTTTTTATATTAAGTTTTGTAATAATAAATTTTTTAATATTATTTGTATGAAGCTTATTCTATAATAAATATATATTTCATCTTATATAATTATTTCTCTCTTATTTATATATCCTTATTAATAGGTAAAACAATTTTAAATTCTGTAGCAGTATCCGAACTTTTAACTAACACCTTTCCATTATAGTTTTCCACTAATTCTTTAACAATGCTTAGTCCAAATCCATGACTATTGTCCACATTATCCTTTGTTGTAAATCCTACCTTAAAAATCTTTCCCAAATTGTGTTCTTCTATTTTAGGACCATTGTTTTCTATTTTGATTATTGCATTACCTGAATATTCATAACTTTTTGCAATTATTATGCCTTCACCATTCATAGCCTTAATTGCATTGTTTACTATATTAGATATGACTCTAAAAAATTCCATTTCACTCATATTTATTAAACTAAAATCACACTTTTCTTCTATTATTACATGTATTCCTTTTTCTATAGCAGGTTTTAAAGCTAATGACAATAATGATTCTTCATTTCCTGTTACTTCTACAGCTGTAGGTACCGAATCATTATTATTTATAATATCTTTTAAAGACTTTTTCAAATCATTAAATCTTTCCATAAGACAAAGACCATATAAATAGGAAATTTGTGCTCCATAGTCATGCTTAATTTTTCTAAGTTGACCATTTTTAATTTCCAAAGCTTCATTTAATTTATATATTTGTTGTGATTTTTTATGTACCTTCCAAAAGTAAATCAAAATGACTAGAAAAAACATAAAGAATATAATATATATAATATTTTTTAACAATTGACTTTCTTCACTTAACGTTATCAAATAAAAAGTTACTATAAAGTCAAGAATAAAGCTCATTGTAAAAAGCATTATAGAAAATTTTTCATTTTGTATAAATTTAACTACTTCTTTTATCTTTTTAATATATTTGAAGCATAAAAATATAAATATGCATTGTGGCAAATATACTATAAAAATTATCTCATAATTAATATATTTTACTGACAAAATTCCCTTAACATATTCAAAAATCAAATTACCGAATATAGTAGAATATAAACCTAAAATAGAATAAATTAATGTATAGCTTGTTACTGCACCTATAATATCTTTTCTGTAAAATAATGCAATGATAGCTAAAGATAAGATATGTGTTAAAAATATACATGGACCTAAATTATTAGCAAAAGTACCAGTAAAAAATTGTCCTATAAACACTAAAAGCAGCGTCATAAATACTGAATTTATTTTGGTTATTTTATTCTTTTCCTCTACACAATAAAATATTGTATACGAAAATATTATTGATTGTAGTACTGAAGTTACTATATCTATAACAAACAATGTCAAATTACGCCCCCCTCTAGTCTATTTTTTTCTAATTTATCTTAAGTTTTTTAATGATTTAGGCATTTCTTCAACGCCACTTCCCCAATATGATGCTGGAGCTAATGTAATCATAGAATCTGATATTTTCTTTAAAATTTCACCAAATATTTTTTTTATCATAATATCCATCTCCCTTAAACCTTTAGTTTTAATTTAAATTTTCTATAACTTCATTAGTTATTCTTTTTTATTAAACATTAGTATAGCCTGAAATAGAATTGTCCATGTTATTAATGAATAATAATTACTATAATAATATAAAATTATAGATATTAATCCAAACACTATTGAAGTACTTAAACCTCTATTTCTATTTCTATTTATAAGCTCGGGGCGCGTAATTGGCATTTTAGAATTTATTACTGGAGCTTGATTCCATATGCAAAATACACTTAGGAAAATTAAGATACAATTACTTATAAAACTAATATTACATTGCATGCTTAAAATCAATATTCCAGCTGTCAATAGCACTGTGGCTATAAAACACTTAATTTGAGTTTCTTCATGATATCCTCCAATAAATGGCTTAACTAAAGACATTATTCCTACAATAATCATAACCTCTTTAAAGTATCCCAATAATGAAAAAATAATTATTAATGAAATCATTTTTATAGACTCAAATAGAATAGTCACCAAAGCATACTCCATTATTTCAAGTTCATCTTTACTATACTTTTCACTTACAGATATGCTTTTTATAATTTTTTTAGAAACATTCTTTACCATTTTTATCACTCTTTTATATATTTTTCTAATTAAATAAAATTATATACTTTTTTTTGTTAATTTTCAACATATTTATGTTTTTCTGACACATTGTGTATAGATTTGTCTTCATAAATTTCTTACATTAATCAAATTACAATTTAATACATTTTAAAAAATAAAAAAATTAAGAAGATATTCTTTTATAATTCAAAGAATATCTTCTGTCTATTAAACTACTTTTTCATTTTTTATGGGTAAAACTATTTTAAATTCTGTAGCAGCATCTGTGCTTTTAACATATATTTTACCATTATAATTTTCAATAAGCTCTTTTACAATGCTTAATCCATATCCATGGCTTTTATCTGTATTGTCTTTAGTTGTAAATCCTATCTTGAAAATATCTTTTAGATGATATTCTTCTATTTTCGGTCCATTATTTTCTATTTTGATAACCACACTTCCCAAATACTCATAACTCTTTACAATTATTATTCCTTGCCCATTCATTGCACTAATAGCATTATTTACTATATTAGATACAACTCTATAAAATTCCATTTCAGTCATATCTATTAAATTCAAAGTACATTTTTCCTCTATTATTACATGTATTCCTTTTTCTATAGCAGGCTTTAAAGCAAGTGATAATAATGATTTTTCATTTTTAGTAACTTCTACCGCTGTAGGTGTAGCTTCGTTATTATTTATAATATTTTTTAAAGATACTTTTAAATCATCAAATCTTCCCATAAGACAGAGTCCATACAAATATGAAATTTGTGCACCATAATCATGCTTAATTTTTCTAAGTTCATTATTTTTAATTTCTAAAGCTTCATTTAATTTATATATTTGATCAGATTTCTGTTTAACCTTCCAAAAGTATATTAAAATTACTATAAAGAACAGAAAAAATACTAAGTATATAACATTTTTTAATAACTGATTGTCTTTTCCTAATCTAACTATGTAGAATGTTATTATAAAATCCAATACAAAACTTATTATTAAAGCACTCACTGAGAAACCTTCTATCATAATTAATTTGTGAACTTGCTTTATCTTCTCTTTATACTTGAAACATAAACCTATTAATATTAGTTGAGGAAAATAAATTATAGAAATGATTTCTTGGTTAACATACTCTACTGGCAATATCTTACTAACATATTCAAAAATTAAATTTCCAAATATCATTGTATATATTCCAAATATAGAATAAATTATTGTATAAGATGTTAATGCATTAATGATATTTTTTTTATAAAATATCGCCACTACAGCAATTGCTAATATGTGAGTTATAAATATAGACATTCCTCCGTTATTTCCAAATACTTCTGTAAATAACATACCTATAAATACAAAAGATAATGTTAATAACGCAAGTTTTATTTTCTTTACTTCTTTGCTTACGCAATAATTTGTTATATAAGCAAATGCTATTGATTGAAATATTGAAGCTATTATATCTATAATAATCAATTCAAATTAACGCTCCTTTCAACTCATTTTATTGTTTTCATATTATTTTTCTAGTTATAACCAAATTATACCTTCTTTTCTCTTACTTTTCAACATTTTTCTACTTAACCATTTATGAAATTAATCGAATAATGCAGAATTTAAATATATACTCTTAGATCTATAATTATATTTTATTATTATTAAAAAAATTTTATATTATGAACTTATTGTACTGAACATTGAACCATGTTACTATAATACCGTTCAATAAATGAACTCATTAATAAGATCACTTAAAAATAATGTTTAACTTAAATAAAATATTATTTTCTTAAGTTTTATAACAAACTAGAAGGAGAGAGAATTATGGAAGATATGTCTTATTGGAAAGAAGTTTGGGAAAGAAAAGGTAATGGTAATACTAATTCTTTAGAAGTATTAGATGGTTATGAAGATACTTGTGCTAATGTAAAAGAAATAGCAAGAAAAATTATTGAAGAATTAGATATTAAAGAAACTGATAGTGTATTAGAAGTAGCTTGTGGTGCGGGTGGACTAGCTCAATATATAAAATGTGCAAGCTACGTAGGAGTTGATTATTCATCTTCTCTTGTAAAAAAACACATAGAAATACTTAACAATTCAGTTTTACATGGTGAAGCAAATAATTTAATTTTTAAAGATAAAACCTTTGATAAAGTATTTTGTTTTGGAGCATTTCATTATTTTCCAAATCAAGAATACGCTAAACAAGCAATTGCTGAATTAAAAAGAGTTGCTAAGGAAGCAATTTTTATTGGTGATTTACCTGTTGTATCTCACAGAGAAGAACATTTACTTTATAACAAGGAAGATTTTAAAGGCTGGAACATAATTGATGGATATTACAATCCATCTAGATTTAATGTTTCTGTGAAATTAATTTAATTTAGATAACAAAGTTATCCCAAATTAAATTTTGGAGGGACATTATATAATCTTGTGTAAAAACAAGATTATATAATGTCCCTTTGATTATGACTGACAACGTCCTTATATTTATAGAATACAATATGTCAATATATTCTTTATTTTTCATTTTTGAAAATCACTTTATCTTATTCCTGATGATCCAAACCCTTTTTCACTTCTTTCGCTATCTGAAAGCTCTAAAGTTTCTATTATATCAACTCTAAATACAGGCTTTATAACCATTTGAGCAATTTTCATTCCTTGTTCCACTTTAAACTCTTCATTACTATGGTTTATTAAAATAACTCCAATCTCCCCTCTATACCCTTCATCTATAGTTCCTGGTGAATTTAGTGTTGTTATTCCATTTTTTAATGCTAATCCACTTCTTGGTCTTATTTGGGCTTCTGTATTTTTAGGCAATTCTATTTGTATGCCTGTATGTACTAATCCTCTTTCTCCATGATTTAAAATCAATTCATTCACTGCATATAAATCTACCCCTGCATCTCCTTCGTGAGCATAGCTAGGTATTATAGCTTTATCATGAATTTTCTTTATCTTTAATGTATAATTTTCCATATTAACACCTACTTTAAAACTTTATAGTAATTATGATTATAGCTTAAGTTAAAACAATGCACAATCTTTGCTTACATTATGCATTGTTTTAACTTTAAATCCTATGTTCGTTTTGTGCTGCAAGTTTTTTAATTTTATTAATTACCACTAAATTTTGTTTTTTATTTGCATCATCTATTGTAATTTCATTCCATTTTGTATATTTAGGCTTTTCAAAATACCGCTTGTCTATTATCTCTATTATCCTATAACATCCATTCTCAATTCCTCCAAAAATGACTTTTCCTTCTTCATCTGTTATTTTAGATTCAATAAGAACTGGAGATAATCCATTTATTTTATATAAATTAATTTTTACTCCTTGCAACAATTCATTTTCTCCAGAACCCAAGACTGATGTAACTATAATTTCTCCATTAGCATTATCTGTACTTTGACTATCAACCTCTGAAAATGTATCGTTCATAAAAATTTCCTTTAAATATTATTTTTCATTAATTATACTATGAATTATAGGCTTTTACGTGATTATAATTTAGATACCATCAAAAATTGGGACACTTATTTCTGCAAAACAATTTAATAAATTGTATTCATTTAAAGTAAATTCCCTCTTATTTACTGAAACAGAAAGATACAAAACAGCCAAAATTTCTCCATTACATATTATTGGAGTCATGCAAACAGATTTCCAATCTGGAATACCATAATGATTATAATTATCCATACTATCCCAATCAATCAAATACCTACCTTTTTCTTCTTCAATTGTTTCATAAATCAGCTTAAAATTAAACTTTTCAACTACATACCAGCCATCTTTAGCTCTCGATTTGCTATACATATTAATTATCTTTTTCTGTTTTACAATAAAAGCCGTAGCTGTTTTACATTCAATAATCTGCATGACTTTTAAGATAAATTCATAAATTTTATCTTCTTTGCTACCTTTATATTTAACTATATTCGCTACATCTTTAAGTATTACCGCCAAGTTATAATCTTTTGTAGCATTACCAGATAAAACTCCTGTTAACTCATTATTAGTATTTGTGCTTATTCCATAATATTTTTCCCAAAGGACATATCTATTTTTCCCTTCATTTTTTGCTTTATATAAGGCTTGGTCTGCTCTTTCTATTATTTCTTGACTATTTAAAAATTCATAAGCACTCATAGCTACTCCAATACTAATAGTAACCTTCCTCTTATCCCCCAAAATCTTTGCTTCTTCCACATTAACTCTAATTTTCTCAGCCAAACTAATAGCTTTTTCTTTATTCACATTTGGCAATAATAATATAAATTCTTCACCCCCATATCTTCCTATAATATCGCTCTTACTTATGCACTTATTAACTTCTTTAGTTAATTTGATAAGAACCTCATCTCCTGTTTGGTGTCCATATCTGTCATTTACGCCTTTAAAATCATCAACATCAAACATTATTACAGCAAATTCCGTTTTTTCTAATCTTGCACTATCTAATAAGAAAAGTAATGCTTCTTCAAAATGTTTTCTATTATAAACACCCGTTAGCTTGTCTAATGTAGAACTTATTGTAAGATTATATTTTTCTAATAAAAATGTTAAAAATGGTTTCAATTTTTCTACCATTTTCTTAGATTCAGAGTTTATATAATTTAACGCATTATTAGTAATTAAAATTAATCTCGCATTTATTCCACCACTACTATTAATCTGCTTTTCTCTGTTTATAATTCTCATATACATGCAGGCTTTTATTCCATCTTTTAATACTTTATCATCTAATTGATAAAATTTTTCATCATTATTGGAAATAACAAATATATCTTCATCTGAATCAACTTTTAATGAGAAATATCTATTTATTTCATTTTTATCACTAATTCTATAAGTGCATATAACATCATTTTCCCCCTCATTATTTTCCATGACAATCATAGCCTTATCTGCTAGTGTGAGTCTTGCCATGTACTTCATAACATTTTCTAAATTACTAATAGTATCACTAGAAAATCTCTCAAATACTTTGTATATATCACTTAAATCGTTATAATAGCAGTCTTCATATAGATTTTGTATTAAATTAAATATAGCTTCATTATCAAGTATATTTTTTATATTTAATTCCTCAAATAATTCGTCTAATTCCTTATTCATTTTTATATTTTTATATTTCTTAAACTCTACATTAATATTTAAGTCACTATTTAAACATATTAAAAATTGTTCACGAGTTTTTAAAAAACTGCTATTATTTATATATGTTAATTGGTCATCTATTGGTAATAAGTTAATTATATCTATATGTAATGCTATAGATTCATAATAATAATTCATAGCTAATGCATAACAATTAAGTTCAGTATACTTTTGGCCAATCATGGAAAATATATCTGCTTTGAGTTCTTGATTATTCATATATGCACATATCCTTAATGCCTTATTTATTAGGAAATTATAATAATTTTTGCCTCTAAAATTAAACTCTAAATATACATATATCCCTTCTATATTGTAATCTTTGGGATATCCTTTAAGTTTCAAAAACAATTTTCTCGCAAAATTTTTATATCCCAATAATAAAATTCGTTTAATTGCATTTATTCTAATCTCAAGTTCAAGCTCAGTATTTTTTACTCCTTCAAATTTACAATTTAATTTTTCATATACTCTTTTTATGTCATCTTCATTTTTGCATTTATACAACATAACCTCATAATAATTGCAAATTATTATTTTATGGTAAGAATTCTTAGTATTTAAGTTTAATGTATATATTTTTTTCAAATAATCATATGCCACATTATAATTACAAATTAATAAATTATATAAAGCATAAGTATAGTTTGAATCAATAACTTCCTCTTCTAATAACTTAATTACTTTTTGCATTTGCTTTGTTAAATAATAATATTTTATTGCTAAATTTATCTTTCCTAATTTTATATATAATAAGCAAAGTTGATTGCAAATCTTAAAGGAATATACCTCTAAACCTTCTTCTCTCTCTCTTTCTAATGCTCTTAACAGATATTCTTCTGCTTCTTTGTATTTCTTTTGTTGACTGTAAATTTTAGAAACATAAATTAAACTTAGTATTTCCTTCTTATATACTTTATTTCTATTACTCAACTTGGTAATTTCCAAATATTGTTCTAGAATAGTCTCATTGGAATGGCCTTCTTCTTTACAAATTGATGCATAATATAACTTGCTAGATAATTCTCCATTAATATTATTATTATTTATAAAAATATCCTTTGCATTTAAGCATAATCTTCTGGCTTCTTCATAGTCACCTCTTTTTACCTTAACATTTACAATAGTCATATTTAACCATCCATATACATCTTCTTTTATCTTATTTTCATCACAAATATTTAATGCTTTTTCTGCATTAATCAATGTTAATTTGTGGTTATATTCCAATCTATACTTTAGGGCAAGAGCATAATAATAAAAAACCTCTCCTTTAGGATAATTTACTCTATCTAATAATCTTCTTACACAACCTAAAGAATAATCTATTCCTGTATTCATATCTGTAATATCATTAATTTTTATAATTATCATTTCAAGAAGTGTATATATTTCAATTTCTAATTCGTCATCTTGTATTGCAAGTTGATTAGCTTTTTCATAATATTCATAACTTTTTTCATGTTTCGATTTTTTTTCATAAAGCTTTGCTATATTTATAGCAATGTTGCATATATTGGGATTATCAGCATAATTCAATGCTTTTTTATAGTATTTTATTGATTTTGATAAATTTCCCAACAGTTCTTGTACCTTAGAATATTTTAGAGTATAAAAACATGCTTTTTTATAATTTTTACCTCTTTCTAAATGGATTAAAAATTCTTCTATATAATAATCTGTTTCAAATAAAACTTCTTCAAGAAAAACAGACGCTTTAAAATGTAATTCTATCTTATTTTTATCTTTAAGCTTTAAATATAATATATTTCTCAATAAATTATTTGTAAAACCTACAAGAATACCTTGATCACTTATCTTATCCTCTAAAAATCCTTTTGATTTTAAACTTAAATAAATTCTTCTCTCTTTCAATTCTGTTATTATATATTTTAATATTATTTTTTCAGATAATGGAGTTTCAAAAATTGATAATCTTTTTAAAATATCAATTTCATCTTCATTTAATGTAGTAATATTCAATTCTAATCGTTTTTCTAATATTTTAGGTATAAGAATATCTTTCCCATCGATATCACTTTCCCATCGCCCTATATCTTCATTAAAATATAAACCTTTATTTTCATATAATTCTTTTATTACACCACTTATATATTGAGGATTTCCTAAAGTTTCAGAATATATTCTTAATGAAAGCTTACTTATTTCTTCATTTGTGTTAAGCATTCTTTTAATCATTTGAGTTGTATTATATTGATTAAAATAATTTATTTTATATTCTTCATATTGTTCTAATTCTTTTAACTCTTTTATAAAATTCAAAAAATTTTTATCATACTTCTCTTCATTTGCAGAAAATATTATCATTACATTTTCTAACTTATGTCCTAAGAAGGCAATATACTTAATAAACAATTTAAAGACTTCACTTCTTTGATGTAAATCATCAATTAATATAACAAAAGGTTTACTCATTGTGTATTCATTCACAAACTTTCCTATTCTATTAATAAGTTGAAGTTTTTGTTTATTATCACTCCTACTAGGATTCTCTTTAATTAATATTGATACAAATTTTTTTATATAAATTTCATACTTATCCTTTAAATTCTTATCTACCTTTTCAAGAACAAAATTTATTACCTTTTCATATCTATCTTCTTTTGATATATTTTTGTCAATGAAATCGGTCACATATAAGATATCTTCAAAATACTTATTTTCAATCCTATATCTTAACTCTTCCAAAAGCCTAGTCTTTCCACTTCCATCTTCTCCATTGAACCCTATAATCTTATAACTTTCTTTACTTTCTAATATCTTTTGAAAGTTTTTTTCTACTATTTTGATTTCTTCCTCCATACCAATTATGTCTAAATCAGTTTGAAGTTTATTTAAAGCACTTGATGTAAAATATTTATAATCTGTATGCATCTTATCATTTATATCTTTTATAAATGAGTGCAGTTTAAATGAATTATTTATAGTTTTCACTTGATTATATACTTTTTTAATATAATTCAACTCTTTTAATTCATTTTCAAGATCTTCATCTGTAAATATTTGATTGAATAATTTTATAATTTGTTCTATATTATCTCTATTTAGATTTCCTTCTTCTCCAGTTTCAATATTATATTGGTAAGGTAATAAATTTATAGCAGAATTGAGTAAATTAAATTTACTTAATTCATTTTGCAATAAATTTTTTATTTTAATCTTCACATCATTCCTTGAAGTAGGTATTAACTTTATATCTTTAATTAAAATATCATCAAATACATATCCTTGGATATTTAATGTATTAATTGCAGCACATAATTCCATAAATATATCAAGTTTTTTATAAGGAGTGCATTTTTCAAGATATTTTTTTGTATCTATTTTTGTTTCAACATATTCCATTAAATATCCATATTGAGGTTTACTTAATTTAATACCATTAATACTATAAATTATTTCAATTTTTATAATATTAGTTAAATAATCAAAATTAAAATTTTTAATAGTTTTAAATTTGCTCAATAAATATTCTCTTGTTTTTTCATATGTAAAATCATTTTTCAAAATACACAATACATACTTCTCATTTTTTTCTGGATCTGTAACTAAATAGTTAGAGAAATTTTCTTCCATTGTGATTTCATATTCTATTAGATATTTGTTATTCACATTTCTCAATATTCATTCAACCCTTTTCCTCATGAATCTAATTATTATCAATATAATTTAAATTATACCATATTTTAGCATAGTGCCAAAGTATATTATATCAATAAATTTTTAATGATATTAATTAAATTATTGGACATAATATTTTTATACAAAATAAATTTATGAAGGTGATTTTATGAATTTAAAGTTTTTCAAAAAAACTTTCTCTTTTATTTTAATAATTCTCATATTTTTTTTACAAAACGCTACACCATTTAACGTTAATGCTTCTGAACAAAAAATTATATATTTAACTTTTGATGACGGTCCTGCTGGTAAAGTTACCAAGGATATTTTAGAAATATTAAAAAATGAATCTGTTCCTGCAACTTTTTTTGTAATAGGAAATCAAATAAAAAATCAAGAATATTTAATAAAAAAGATGCATGATGAAGGTCATGCCCTTGGGCTTCATAGTATGAGTCATAAAAAAAATTGTCTTTATAGTTCTAATGAATCATTTTTAAAAGAAATGCTTGAAACTCAGGATGCAATAAACTCTATAATTGGAGTTAAGCCAAATATATTAAGATTCCCTTTTGGTTGTAACAATAATTGTTATAAAATTTCTCAATCTATGGTCGATTTACTTCATAAAAATAATTTAAAGATTTATGATTGGAATACTGATAGTGGTGATGGTGCTCATCCTAATGCAGCTCCTAGTTTATTTATTAAAAATTCTAAGAGTAATAAGGATTGTGTAATACTATTAATGCATTGTGCTTATATGAGTAAAAATTCTGTAAAAGCCTTACCTGATATAATTAAATACTATAAATCTAATGGTTATGAATTTAAATTAATTGATGAAAATACTCCTGAAGAATTTCACTTTATGAAAAATTGTAATAATAAATAAAGAAGAGAGGCTATATTAAAAATTTTAATTATAGCCTCTGTCCTTTATTTATATAAGTTCTTATTCCATTGCATACGCTCCACTTGTTGATGCTATTTTTTCAACAATTTTAAATAATACAAGTCCTATAAATGTATTTATAACTATTGTTGGTATAACTACTGATGCAAATAAAACTCCAAATGATGCTCCAGCTGGTAATCCAACAATTGCAGCTAATAAAGTTAAAAAAGCTGTTCCACTTATTAAAGTTCCTATAGGTAATACCAATGCCATCTGAGTTAATTTGTTCATTTTGTTTCTTAATGGAATCAATATCAAATATACTAAATTAGCTGTTATAAGTTTATCTACAATATTAGGTAATTGACCACCTGGTGTTTTAGTTGTAAGTGCTGCAAAAACTCCTATAATGATTCCACATGTTAATGCTGTTTTGTAATCTTTATTAAGTACTATTATTATAAATAACATTGCTAATGAAAAATCCGATTGTATTCCAAGTCCTGGTGTAAGTTGATGTAATATTGCTCCTACTGCTATTAATATTGCGTTTGCCGCCATTTTTTTTGTATTCATTATTGAACTCCCCTTTATTATTTATTATTGCTTAATTCTATGTAAAAACCACTTTCTTTCATAACATAACTATCACGCCCCCATTTTTAGATAATAAAAAAACTCCGTCCTATATTAATAGGACGGAGATTATCCGCGTTGCCACCTAGATTGCATAAAATGCCTCTCATTTCAGATACAAAAAATATCTTATTCGCTATAACGTGCGACTTACGGCTAAACTACTCTCACAAAGATTTCATATCGCTCCTCAAAGGCCCATTCATCATTAACTACTGTGCTGAAATCTCACCATCTTCAACTCTCTTTGACATTGTATCATGATTACTATCCCTTTTCATAGGATTTACTTCATAATGTTATACTATACTCATTTTTTTTATTTGTCAATACCTTTTTCGAGTTCTTTTCCAATTGTATTTTTTATTTGATTAAACATTCGCGGTTTACTAAAATAATATCCTTGAACAACATCACATAATATCATTTTTAAGTATTCAACTTGAAATCTATCTTCAACACCTTCTGCCACAACCTCTATACCTAATTGATGTGACAAATTAATTATATTTTCCACAATACATTTATTTTTAGGATTACTCATTAAGTCAATTAAAAAACTTCTATCTATTTTTAATACATCTATAGGCAACTTTGTTAAATAATTCAATGACGAATATCCTGTTCCAAAATCATCTAAAGCTATGCTTACGCCTAAATTCTTAATTTCTTCAAGAATTCTTACATTCTTATCAAAAGATTTCATTAACATACTTTCAGTAATTTCAACTTCAATATACTTAGGATTAATTCTGTATTTCTTTATTAACATTTTAAAGTCCGATAAAATAACATCGTCTCTAAGCTGCATTTCTGATAAATTAACTGCTATTTTAAAATTATCATTGCCTTCATTTAAAAGACATTTGGTCTTTTTAAACACTTCTTCTAAAATAAATTTTCCAATTGGAATTATCATTTTAGAACTTTCTGCTATTGGAATAAACTCTTCAGGACTTACTATCCCAAATTCATGACTTTCCCATCTAGCAAGTGCTTCAAAACCATTAACTAAAGAATCATCTAGTGATACTTTAGGTTGAAACATAACATATATTTCGTTATTTTCTACTGCAGTCCTTAATCCTTTTTGTAAACTATAAATCCTATTTAATTCCAGTGAAAGACTATCATTAAAAAAATCACATTCATTCTTTCCATTCTTTTTAGCTTCATACATTGCTGCATCTGCATTTTTTAACAAAGTATTATAATCTATTCCATGATCTGGTGATAAAGCAATTCCTATGCTGGCTGTTACATAAATCTTTTTGTCACTTACTCTATTAGGATTTTCAAAAGATTTAATTATAATGTTGCATAAAGCTATTACTTCATGTATATCTGATATATTAGGTTTAAATAACAAGAACGTGTTTCCACTATATCTTGATAATAATACATCAGGTGTAATTGCCTTTAATATTGTATGACTGACTTCCTTTAATAATAAATCTCCAAAATCATGCCCAAAGGAGTCGTTTACATATTTAAAGTTATCCAAATTAATTATAATCATAGCTGCCCTTGTATTCTCTTCAACTACATCTTTCAACAAATTAGTAACTGTATTCTTAAAAAAATATTTATCTGGCAAACCTGTAATTCTATCACTTTGGATAATTGAATTTACGGTTTTATTAACCATAGATTCTTTCCAGCTACCCATCCAAGAATCTATATTTTTATAATCTTCATCTAATTTTCCAAACAAATAACTTGTTCCAACAAAATAATACTTTTCTCTATTTTGTATTGCTTTTCCAATAATAATACACTCGATTGTATTACCTCTAATACCTTTTACTTTATATCGCTGTTGTATCTGTTCTCTATTTATATAACTTTTGCTTAAATCTTGATAAAAAAAGCTAAGCATATTTTTCTTATCTTCATCATCAACAAAATTCATAAATTGTTCTAATGTTTGATTATTAATATCATATCCTTCTATACTGTCCATAATTTTATTATCAACTATTAGCTTCTTTTCTTCTTGATTCCAAATTATAGTAAATCCATTATTATCTGACCAATCTAATATTTCTTCATATTTGACTTCAAAATCTTCCCTAATCATACCTACAATCCTTCACCTAAGCTATAATTTATTTTTATTCATTTGTGTCTTTTGTTTTTTTGTCTTTTACCAAGGATGCTATTAAAGCTGCTGTTGCTGCCATAACAGTAAGTATCTTGCCTGTCTTTTTTAAATTCATATAACATCATCCTCCATTCTTTTTAATTAACTTTAAATTAACCTACAAATTGAAGTTATTTAAATTGATTTTCGCTTTCATTGTATGTATAACCAATACTATCTAATCTTCTCAAAATACCCTCTTTTTCTATTTCTAAATCATAACAAAGAACATCCAATGAAGCATATTGGTCTCTTAATTTTGTATTCATTATACTTAATAATATATTTGGATCAATAATTTCTATTGAATCATTTGTCATTTTATCTTCATCCTTTTAAATATCTAATTTACTTTAATATAACATACTTTTCCAAATTAATAAATACCCTTAATTTTCTTAGGTTATTCTTCATCATAAAAATCTAAATATGAATATTTTGTTTGCCCTTTTTGCCAGCCTAATATTCCATCTATGCTTACATTTTCTGCGGCACTAAATATAGATTTCTCTACACCACTAAAATTTTTCTTTAATTCCTTAATTAAATCCTTGATTTCATATCTTTTATTGCCTATTTTCTCAGCTGCAACCATACAAGCGCAATTTAGCGGCCATATACCACTATTATTTATAAATCGTCTTATAGAATCTTCTTCAATATAATACAACGGTCTTATTAATTCTATATTTTCAAAATTCTTTGATTTAAATTTAGGTAACATTGTTTTAAAATTGCCTGAATATAATAAATTCAACATTGTTGTTTCAATCACATCATTATAATGATGTCCTAATGCAAGTTTATTACAGCCAAATTCTTTTGCTTTTGCATAAAGTGAACCTCTTCTCATTCTTGCACATAAGTAACAAGGATATTCCTTAGCCATTCTATCAACCACTTCAAAAATGCCCGATTCGTAAATATGAATGGGGATATTTAAATGTTCACAATTCTCTATTAACAACTTCTTTATATCTGGGTGATATCCTGGATCCATAGCTAAAAATACTACTTCAAAATTAACTTGCCCATGTTTTTGTAGTTCTTGAAATAACTTTGCCATAAGTATACTGTCTTTTCCACCAGACACACCAACTGCAATTTTATCTCCTTCTTCAATCATATTGTAATCTTTAATAGCTTTTATAAAATTTCTCCAAATGTCTTTTCTATAAGTCTTAATAATACTTCTTTCAATATCATATAATGTTTTTTTCTCTCCATCAGGTATAATTCTTGCGCAACCTTTTCCTGCAATTGTACTCATTATTCAACTTCTCCTATCTTAATGATATTTATATAAACACTAAAATAATAATTTAACTTTAATATATCTTTCTTTAAAGAGTTTATAATGAACACATAATATTTACAAGTATTTTTATTATTACTACTATTTAATTTTATTATATTTATTAATTAATTCCTTAGGCTCATGACTTTTCATTAAACTTGACATTATTGCAATTCCTTTTGCACCAGAATTTAATACTTCTTTAAAATTATTTTCATCTATCCCTCCGAGTCCAATTATTGGAATATTTATCCTTTCCGAAAGACTTTTTATTTCTTTTACACCTCTTGGAATTATTCCTTTTTTACACCTACATTTGAATACATGCCCATAAATAACATAATCAGCACCTAATTTATATGCTTCAATTCCCTCTTCATAGCTATGAATCGAAACCCCTATAGTTTTATATATTTTATAACTATCCCCTATAATCTGAAAATTATCCCCAATATTTTTCAAATATATTTCATTTTCTGTGTATAACTTGTTATTTACTTCAATAAAATTCTTAAAAGACAATTGAATTCCATCTGCTTCAATTTTTTTAGCCACATCTATATTAGAGTTAACAATTATTTTTATTTTAGTATCTTTTAACTCTTCTTTTACCTTCAAAGCAAGATTTAATAGCTTCTCATTTTTTAAATCTTTTTCCCTTATAATTAAATAATTTAACTTTGATTTTGCTATCTTTCTTATCTGCCCATAAAAATCCATACATAGGTTTCTATTTGTTATTCCTATTATAATCATAATTTATTATTTAACCTCCTAAATTTTAAAGAGATCTTATTCATTAAATTTAAACTTAATAAAATAAAACCTCTTAGCATCTTTAACTAAACAAAACTTTCCCAATCTTTAAATATAGGCTGATATCCTATATTTTTTAACATTTGCTTTATCTGAGTTGTACTTCTCTTGTCATTTGTGTCAAATTGACTTTCTCCTGCATCTTCTTTATTTAAGGTATGTCCACCAACAGATGTTGAAACCCCTGCTGAAATTTTATTTATGCCAAGTGGTATTAAATGATCTCTAAACCCTTCTGCTTCTCTAGTTGAAATATTAAGTACACTATTAGGAAACATATTTCTAATCGCTACGATACATTGAACTAAGTTTCTATCTGAAACATCTATAATATCACTAAATCCTCCAATACAAGGTCTTATTCTTGAAAAGGAGAAGCAAACTTCCGCTTCTGGGAAAGTCTTCTTTAAATATAAGCCATGAATCCCTTCTTTAAACATTTCTATTCTCCAATCATTTAAACCAAGTAATGCCCCTATATTAACACTTCTTACCCCTGCCCTTATAGCTCTTTCTGGAGTTTCTAATCTATATCTAAAATTTTTCTTAGGTCCACCTAAATGGACTTGTCCATAAATTTCTTCATCATATACTTCTTGAAATACAGTTAAGGAATCTACTCCCTTTGTCACAACTTGTCTATACTCTTCTTCATCCATAGGATAAACTTCTAACGCTACTGAAGGGAAGTAGCTTCTAAGAACACCTGCTGCTTCTGCTACATAACTAACTGGCGTATCCTTTGGAGATTCCCCTGTTAGAAATAATATTTGTTTAAAGCCTTCTTGACTTATTGATTTAGCTTCCTCTGCAATTTCCTCCATTATCAGCTTCCTTCTAGAAATAACATTATCATGACTATATCCACAATAAGCACATCTATTTATACAATAATTAGCTATATACATTGGAGTATATAAATAAACTGTCTTTCCAAAATATTGATCTGTAAGCTTATGTGCTTTTTGTGCCATTTCTTCTAAAAAATCCTCTGCCGTTTCAGAAAGCAATATTAATAAATCCTCTTCATCTAAATTTCTTTTAGATAAAACTCTAAGTACATCATCCTTTGTAACATTATCCCAAAATCTATAAAAATCAAATTCATCATATTTCTTCAAAAATTGGTATACGCTATTTTCTAAATACTTTTGTTCATACATTTTTTCACCTCTTAGCCTAAAAATCCTGTTAATGGAGATGATGATGATGCTATTTCCTGTTTTGCTCCAAGACCTGAAAGGTATGCAATTCTTCCACTTTCAACAGCTAGTTTAAATGCTCTTGCCATTTGAATTGGATCCTTTGAAGATGCAATTGCTGTATTTACTAATACTGCTGATGCCCCAATTTCCATTGCCATCGCTGCATCTGACGGAGTACCTATTCCAGCATCAACAATAATAGGAACTTCTATTTCATCAATCATAATTTCAATTAATTCCTTCGTCCTAATTCCTCTATTACTTCCAATAGGTGCTCCTAACGGCATCACTGCTGCTGCTCCAGCTTCAGCCATTCTTTTTCCCATCATTAAATCTGGACTCATATATGGAAGTACAACAAAGCCTTCTTTTACTAGCTCTTCAATAGCTTTTAAAGTTTCTAAATTATCTGGAATAAGATATTTAGCATCAGAAATAACTTCAATTTTAATCCAATTCCCACACCCCATAGCCTTTGCTATTCTTGCAATTCTTATAGCCTCTTCTGCATTTCTAGCTCCAGATGTATTAGGGAGCAATGTAATATTGTTTGGTATATATCCCAAAACATCTTCCTCTTTATTTTCAAGATCAATTCTTCTTACTGCCATAGTTACAACATTAGTTGCACAGTTTTCAATGACCTTGGGCAAATCAGAATTTTTTCCATATTTACCTGTTCCTATAAATAATCTACTACTTAACTCTTTTCCACCTATTTTAAATACATCATTTTCTACCATCTTTACAATTCCCCTTTACAATTTACTTATTACTAAACATGATTTTCATTTAAAATCAGCCTTAATGCCATATTTGCTTCATGACAAGCTGCTATTCCGACTCTAGGTGCCATTAAACCTTCATTCACCTTTGCTTCGTTTTCAAAATCTCCACAAATATAAAAGCGTGAATTCACTTTTCTACTAACTATTAAATTATTAGAATAATATCCTGCCATACCTGATGCAGAAATTATCTTTGGCTTATTAGTTTGAAGTAAAACCTCTCTAACTATCATCGCTTTATTTTCTGCTCCATCAAAAGCTTCAATCACAATATCCATATCCTCAAATAATTCTTTAATGTTATCTGTATTAACATTTACATCTGCATTACATACCTCTATAAATGGATTGATTTCTGAAAGTATCTCCTTTAATGCATCGCACTTTTTCATTCCAATATGTCTTATAAAATATTGTTGTCTATTTAAATTGCTAGGTTCAACTACATCAAAATCAATTATTTTAAGATATCCAACTCCAATTCTACCAAGCGCTAAAGCAACTGTTGATCCAAGACCTCCAAGCCCTGCAATAGCCACTCTTGCTTTTTTTACCTTTTCATGAACCTTTGGAGTATGTCTGCTTACCATTAAGGCTTCAAGCTCCTCTTTTCTAGGAATTTCTCCTCTCTTTATTAATGTAAGCTTATCCCCAGCTTTTAAAACGTAGTCTTGTTTTATTGGAAACCCATTTAAAATTAATATGTCTGCGTCACATTTAAAATTTTCTCTAATACTAAATGCTGTCCTTTCATCTTCTACAGATACTTCTTTTTCATTTACTAAAATTCTCAACTAAAATCCTCCTTCTAAAATATTTGAAATCAGCCTCCACCAACGAAACTTATAACTTCAATGATATTACTTTCTTTAAGTTCACGATTTTCAAAATCTTCTTTAGTTATTATTTCTTTATCTATCTCAACTACAAGTCTATCTGAATTTAAGTTAAGTTCCTTTATAAGATCGCTAACTACTTTTTTATTTCCAAGTTCCATTTTTTTACCATTTACTATCACTTTCTTCACCTCTTTCTTAAAATTTTTATAATCAAACTAAATTATATAGCTCCATCTTTTCACCTTAAAAAAACATGTAAAAAAGGACTCACCATAAAGGCAAGTCCTACAAAATTCATATTACTATTTATTAATGACTTAATAAATAATTTAAATTTACTTATTGCTTCCCTACGGTGGTATTAGCCACATCAGGTTAAAAGAGTTAAAGCAAGTATAGCTTCTCTCAGCCAATTTAAATTGGCACCCCTAGCCTTTTTATATTTAGTTTTCATAACAACTCCATATTACCACTTTATTTCTAATATTTCAATTATTTATAAACAAATTTTTAGAATTTGAATCTTATTTTTTAAATTCATAGCACAAGTGAATTAATCCTTAAATATCTTATGATTTTCTTATTATTATATAAAGATAGATTAAACCTACTATCAAATTTTAAATTCTCATTTATAATAATATTAATAAGACTATTGAAAATTAGCTATAACTTAAATATTTATAATTTATCTTAGAAAATAAATAGTAAAAATTACATAAATAAAAAACATGGATGGTGGTTATAATGTTAGAAAAAAAAAGATTATATAAAGATACTTCAAGAAAAAAAATTTCTGGTGTACTTGTTGGTTTTTCTGATTATATTAATGGTGATGTTACTTTAGTTAGAATATTATTTGTATTGCTCAGCATAGAATTTCTCCCAATTAGTGTTGTGATTTATTTTATATTTGCAGTTATAATGCCTGATAAACAAGACTTATATAACAATCCTAACCAATATTAACAAAAACAATTTTATTCTCACCTTTAAAATATTGTTGAACATTTTTTTAAAAGTGTTAAAATACTATTTGTCGGTATTCCTTTGGAAGCTGAACGGAAATTCATATATTATTATAGATTTTTCCGAATTATATCCATTATTAAGGAGTAAGAACGGAGGTATTTTCATGGAAAGAAATTATGTTAAAACAAGATTTTCAGTGAGACAAATAGCAATGGTTGGAATGCTTTCTGCAATTTCAATTTTCTTAGGATTAACTGGTCTTGGATTTATTCCAATTCCACCTGTAAGAGCTACTATAATGCATATTCCTGTTATAATAGGTGCAATCGTTGAAGGGCCTGTAGTTGGTGCTGCAGTTGGATTAGTTTTTGGTTTATTTTCAATGTATCAAAACTTTACAGCACCTGGGCCAACATCATTTATTTTTTGGAATCCTATAATAGCATTAGTACCTAGAATTTTAATTGGACTTGTAGCATATTATGTGTACAAGCTTATTAAGACAAAATTTAAAAATCAAAGTATTAGCATTGCCATAGCATCAATATGTGCTACTTTAATCAATACAATAGGTGTTTTAGGTTTTACTTATGTATTTTATTTAGAAAAGTATTCAGCCATCCTTAAAATAAAACCTGAAACTGCTGGTGCTGCAATTGCAACTATAGGTGCTACAAACGGAATTCCAGAAGCTATAGTAAGTGCTGTAATTTCAGTACCTGTTATAATAGCAATTTTAAAAACAAAAAAATAATAAATTTTAATTAAAATAAGATAGGCAACAAAATATAAAACTGCCTATCTTTTTATTATTTATTACTATTTTAATTCTTTAGTTTCATTTAGATAATGTATGCATTTTTGTATACATTATCTTTTAAAATATATTAGTGATATTTGTATCAAAATTAATAGTATTTTATACTATTAAAATGCATGATTTTGTTTATAAAAGCCTTTTCTGAATTTCTACCAATTGTTTTATAATTATTTAATTGGTAATGTAACGGATGTTATAAGAATTTCCTCATCTACTCCATGAATTCTAACCTTTGAGCCATAATTTAATTCTCCTTTTATTATCATTCTAGCAAGTCTATTTTCTAATGTATTTTGAATATATCTCTTAAGTGGTCTTGCTCCATATACTACATCATAACCTTCTCTTGCCATTATTGTTTTAGCTTCATCTGTAACCTCTATTTCTATATTCTTATCCTTTAATCTCTTTCCTACCTCACCTAAGAATATATCAATTATTTTCTTAATACCAACTTCTGATAATGGTTTGAACATTATGATATCATCTACTCTGTTTAAGAATTCTGGTTTAAACCTTGATTTTAATACACTTATTACTCTGCTCTTAATATCTTCTTCAACATATTCTTCGTTTTTGTTTTCTAATAGATATTCACTTCCAATATTTGAAGTCATGATTATTATGGCATTTTTAAAATCTACTGTCTTACCTTTATTATCTGTTAATCTACCATCATCAAGGATTTGAAGAAATATATTGAATACATCCTCATGAGCTTTTTCAATTTCATCAAATAGAATTACACTATAAGGGTTTCTTCTTACAGCTTCTGTCAATTGACCACCTTCATCATAACCTACATATCCTGGAGGCGCTCCAACTAATCTAGATACTGAATGCTTTTCCATATATTCAGACATATCTATACGAATTATATTTTCTTCTGAATCAAATAAATTTCTAGCTAAGGTTTTTGCAAGTTCTGTTTTACCAACTCCAGTAGGTCCTAGGAATATAAATGAACCTATTGGTCTGTTAATATCTTTAAGTCCAGCTCTTGCTCTAAGTATTGCATTTGTAACAGATTCAATTGCTTCATCCTGTCCTATTACTCTCTTACCCATTTCACTTTCTAATCTTAGGAGTTTTTCTCTTTCACCTTCAAGTAAATTAGTAACAGGAATTCCAGTCCACTTAGAAAGTACTTGTGAAACTTCTTCTTCAGTAACTTCTTCTTTTAGCAAAGCACCTTCATAATTTTCTTTTAATTCAATTTCCTTTTGTTTAATCTCTTCTTCTAATGCAGGAATTTTACTATATTGAATTTCAGCCACCTTATTATAATCAAAATTCCTTTGAGCAATTTCGATTTCGCCTCTAGCGTCGTCTAATTCACTCTTTAAAGTCTTAATTGCTATAATTTGCTCTTTTTCCTTAGTATACTTTGCAGTCATTTCATCATTTTCTTCTTTAAACTCTGCAAGTTCTTTTTCAATATCTTCTAACCTGCTTTTTGATCCTTCATCCTTTTCCTTTGATAAAGCTTCCTTTTCAATTTCTAGCTTAAATATCTTTCTTCTTATAATATCGAGTTCTGTAGGAAGAGAATCAATTTCTGATCTTATCATAGCACCAGCTTCATCAATTAAGTCAATTGCTTTATCTGGCATAAATCTATCTTGAATATATCTATCAGAAAGTTTTGCAGCCGCTACTATTGCTGAATCATGAATTCTGATTCCATGATGTATTTCAAATCTTTCCTTTAATCCTCTTAAAATAGCTATTGTATCTTCAACAGTAGGCTCATCTATTATTACTGGTTGGAATCTTCTTTCTAGTGCTTTATCTTTTTCAATATATTTTCTATATTCATCAAAGGTCGTAGCACCAATGCAATGAAGCTCTCCTCTTGCAAGTAATGGTTTTATTAGATTACCTGCATCCATAGCACCATCAGTCTTACCAGCCCCAACTATAGTATGAATTTCATCTATAAATAGCAAGATTCTACCTTCACTACTTTGAACTTCTTTTAAAACTGCCTTTAGCCTCTCTTCAAATTCGCCTCTATATTTTGC
The DNA here is from genome assembly GCF_002006345.1 of Clostridium puniceum. Taxonomy (GTDB): domain Bacteria; phylum Bacillota; class Clostridia; order Clostridiales; family Clostridiaceae; genus Clostridium; species Clostridium puniceum. The sequence continues at coordinate 52,866 of NZ_LZZM01000089.1, read as the reverse complement.
ACCAGCAATTAATGCTCCCATATCTAAGGAAAATATAATTTTATCCTTTAACCCTTCTGGAACATCTCCTCGTACTATTCTTTCAGCTAACCCTTCAATAATTGCTGTTTTACCAACACCAGGTTCACCTATTAATACAGGATTATTCTTTGTTCTTCTAGAAAGAATTCTTATTGTTCTTCTTATTTCTTCGTCTCTTCCTATAACAGGGTCAAGCTTATGCTTTTTAGCAAGATCTACTAAATTAGTTCCATACTTGGCTAATGCATCATAAGTCCCTTCTGGATCCTGTGTTTCGACTCTTTGACTTCCTCTAACCTCCGCAAGAATTTTTAAGAAATTATCTTTATTTATATTATATTGCTTTAATATTTTGGAAACAGGACTACTCTTATCTACTTCCATAATAGCAAGCATCAAATGTTCAACACTAACATATGAATCATCAAATTTCTTTGAAATTTCTTCAGCTTTAATTAAAACTTCTTCTACTTTTCTATTAATATATACATTACCAACACCTTCACCTAAAACCTTAGGCATCAAATCTAATTCTCTATTTATTGAATCTTTTACACTCTTTACTGATATGCTCATCTTAGTAAAAATATTTGGTACTAATCCATCATCTTGTTCCACAAGAGCAGAAAAAAGGTGAATTAAATCTATTTGTTGATGATTAAACTTAACTGCTGTAACATTTGCATCATTTAAAGCTTGTTGTACTCTTAAAGTCATTTTATCAATATTCATTATTATTCCTCCTCAAAATTAATATTAATATACACTTTTAGTTGTGCTCGAAAGTCTTAATTATACTTCTTAATCTTTTATATGTGTTTGACTTGTGGTTGATAATTCCTAATTGTACTTCGCATTTTCTTTATAGGTGTAAAGATATTAATTGTGCTTCGCACTTTTTTTATATGTGTGTACTTTTTATCAAGTCTTGGTTCTACTTAGTACCTTTTTTATTAATATCCTAAATAATTCCTTCTCATATATATAATAATACATAGGTCAAAGAAAGTCAAAGTATATTTATTTTTTTATAATATTTTTTTATTAATTAAACTTTTGTTTAAAAATTAATAATTCTGTAGTAAAATAGTAGTATATATAGTTATATGTTTATCCAAATCTGTAATTCATGTACAATTGGAAATATTATATTTTTAAAAGAGGTGATATTATGAAAATTAATTCTGTTCTTAAGCACGATTTTCACACAATTCACACAAATGATTCTATAGATAAGGCTTTAGATTTTATGAATAAATCTAATGTAAATGGTATGCCTGTAGTAGATAATGATAATAATCTCGTAGGAATGGTTGTTAAAGCTGATATATATAGATTTATGGTACATCCTGGTCATTATGTTAGTTGTCCTGTCGAATGGGTTATGTCAAAATCTGTAATTGTTGCTCAATCTGATGAAGACCTATTTACTATTGCTAAACGTTTAAGGAAAAATGACATTATTGCTATGCCTGTAGTTGAAGGCGAGAAGATTATAGGAATTATTAGTATTGAAGATTTATTGGACTATTTTCTTAATGTAGATCCTCAAAATGATTCCTTTGGGTATGCAGATGGCTCATTAGAAGAATAAGTTCTTATTAGTATATATTTTAATTTAGTTTACAGTCGAAGTAATTGCTAATTTATATTTTATAAGTATAAATTACAATTACATAAAAATTATTATTTATACTCATAAGATTCAAATTAAAATAGAAGAATATTTGTTTAAAATTATAAACAAATATTCTTCTATTTTAATTTTGCATTATTTAATTATATTTTTTTATCTACTGCTAATGCTAAATTGAAGTATTTTAAAGAATCTGTAGTAGAACCAAGCTTATAATAAAGGTGTCCCATATCTATATACCTGCTTTTTCGTTCTTCTCTTGTACCAAATTTAAATAGTGAATCTAAAGATAAATTCATGTATTTTTCGGCTTCAACACATTTATCCATTTTTTGTAAAATTAAACCCTTTAAGTAATATGACTTTTCAATTAACTTTATATTATCTGTAATGATTGCCATATTTAAGGCCTCTTCTGTGATCTTATATGCTGTATCATACTCTAAATTTTTAATTAATATATTAGTACAATAATTTAGAAATTCTACATTTTTTTCTATATTATCGCTTGGGAATATTTTTATTCCTTTTTGTAATTCTATAATTGCTTTATCTTTTTCCCCTACTTCAAAATAATACTTTCCATAGTTCCCATGTGATAAGGCTACTGAAATAGGATTATATTTTTGATACTCAAAGGCTTTATTTTTATATTCATCAACATAATCTTTCTTTAACTTAATGCACACTGTAGCATAGATATGATATATTTTCCCCTTACTTTCATCAGTTTTAAGTGCATCAACATATTCTATTATCTCTGATAAAATACTATATGCTTCCTCTGACTTTTTTAAATTTTGATAACATAAGGCTTCATTATATCCTATCAAGCAATATTCTCCACTATCAAAACCTTCTTTTTTTTGTTGAAACATTTCTCTAAGTTTACTATAGTAAGATATTGCCTCTATATATTCTCTATTTTGAGAAAGATATCTTGCCATATCCTTAAAGTATATAACTGTATTTTCTTCTGTATTATTTCTTTGATATAAATCATAATATTGAGAAACTATTAATTGAATGTTTTCAACTTTGTTTTCTTCCACATAATAAGAAAACAATATATGTATTAATTCAAATGCTAAATCATAATATTTATATTTAAGTGCATAACTTAAATTATCTTTTAATTTATTTTCAGAATCATTATCACATGAAATATTCTTTTTTATAAAGTTTAAGTTACTTAAAATTTGCTCATAAACATCTTCTATTAAATAATCTAAATCAATTTCAATTTTCTCTGCTATATATTCAAGTAATTCTTTATCAGCCTTAATTTTCCCATTTTCTATACAACTCATTTTAGCAATTGAAATTTTGTTTCCACAAAGGTCTTTCAATGTAATTCCTTTAAATATTCTAGCTCTCTTTATTTTTTCACCAGTTGACAGTATTTCCAAATCCATCACCCCTTTGCTTTTAATTTTTCAACTTTTCTGCCTCATCAAACAATTTTATTCCTTGATTTAAATAGTATGAAGCTTCTTCTTCTTCTTTTTTGTCTATAAAGTATTTTCCAACTCTCATAGCTAATTCTCCTGCTTTAGCTAATCGCCCACTATTTTTTGCTAATAAGTATGTATCAATTAAAACACTTTCTGCTTGTTCAACTTTCTCATCAATACTAAACATGGTATATTTGATTAGTTTACATTCAATCTTCCTATCAACATCTTCTTCTTCAACGCTGTTTTCAATATTTTTTAATATCTTGCTGCATTGTTCAGTATTCTTTAGTTTCAAATGATGTTTGCAAATATCCATTAATATATCATTTACATAACCAACGCGGTTTTGAATACTGACATTTCTTGATATTTCATAGTGTTTAATTGATTCGTCTAAATCACCTAATTCATAAAATAATTTTCCTAAATTATGTTCTATATTAACTATACTCTTGTTATATTGTATTTTTTTATAAACTTCTAGCGTTTTCTTTGAGTATTTTATAGCATTTAATAAATCACCTTTTTTATTGAAGTCTTCTGCTAAACAAAATAAATTATTTGCATAATCTTCATCATTGTATATTTGTTCAAATCTTTTTTTTGCTGAATACGAATATTCTAATGCAGAATCTAATTCTTCTATATCATAATATGTTCTAGCCATATTATAATGTATTTCTCCCATTAAAAAATCATCTACTACTTTATTATCTAAATATACTTTTTCAGCTTGCTTTAAATAACTGCTTGCTGAATGATATGCTCTTAATTCTAAGGCTATATTAGCTAAATTTAAAAAAGTTTTTATTATTTGTTCATAATTATTATTTTTTATAAAAATCACATTTGCTGATAAAAAAAACTTTTGTGCCATCGGAAAATCTTTTTTATACATGTAAGACTTTGCAGTTATAAAATATATCATTGCTTTTCTATATTCTAAGTTATACTTTTCACAATAATATAATGCATTGTCAGTATATCTTTGTCCTTTTTCATAATCTTCCTGTAAAATACAAGATTCACCTACTTGCTCATAATAAAGACTAATTTTTTCAGCTTGACTCTCTTCGGATTCCATCAAGTATTCTACCGATGTACTTAATGCATCAGCTAAATATTCTAATAAGTCAACTGAAGGATTAGAACGACCCGACTCAACCAAGCTTATTTGTCCTGGAGTTATTCTGTCTTTCGCCAAATCTTTTAAGGTCATATTTAATTGTTTTCTTCTTCTTTTAATTTTTTCTCCTAATGATAGAATTTCCATTTCTTCAATCCTTCTCTATTCAACAAATTATTTAATTAATTTAATATAATTTTTCTTAATTATAACATAAATTCATAAAAAACTGCATAAAAATATAAATGCTGTCCAAAATTTATATAATTTAATTTTTTTATCCATTTTTATACTAAATTTTATAAACATAAAATATTTTTTTATTATAATATAAAAGACATGAATTCGATTTTTTATAAATCAAATTCATGTCTTTCAAAATAATAAATATTTATTTCATCCAATCTTGAATTCCATTGTAAGTAGATTCAGCCATATTTCTCATTCTTTTTCCTGCTCTTTTCATTGTCCTTTGTGTCCTTCTATCATAGTATGGCATCATGGCCATTTCAACAGCTACTCCAATTAAAATTCCTGCTACCATACCCTTTGAAAATCTTTCCATAATTAACACCTCTTTAATAATAATTTATTTTCTAAATGTAGATTATGTAGTAATTAAAAAGTTATCCAAGTTATTTTTTCCCATATTATATTACATATATTAAATTTAGATTTTAAAGGTAATAAGAACTTTCAAGAGCTATTACTTATTGCGGCATATCTCTTTTTATATGAATATTATATTTAGTTGCTGCAATTTTTAATTTTAAATTATTCTTATCTATCTATTCAAACTTATTCAATAGGTATAATATAAAGCTTTCTTTTTCTTTACTTAACAATTTTGAAATAATCTTCTTTCCATCTTTACAATTACTTTTATACAAACTTATAATTTTCTCAAATCTTACTTCCTTATCCTCATTTTCATCTTTGTCTGTAGCTACATCATTTTTTATGTCATCGTTAATAACTTCAATGTGTCCACTTATAATTATATTCTTAACAGCATTAGGAGCTATACTTAAAATTTCAGCTTTTACTTCCTCATTAGAAACTTCTATAGTATTTTTAGAAAGCCATTTTTCAATAACCCTATCAGAAGTTATACCTAGGCATTCCTTACATTTTTCATCTACTAGTTCATTAAATAAATCTCCTGTGTGACTATCTACCTTTACAAATATAATTTCAATTCCAGAATTCATTAATTTTTGCATCTTATTATAATATTCCATAGATGATTCTTCTTTTCTATCCCAAGCACCAGTAGCATGATGCGCTATTCCTTCATAATCATGAAATAAAACTATTTTAGTTTCATTTTGTTTTAAACCATATTCAATAGCTCTAACAGCACCTTTAAGCTCTCCTGCTATTTGTCTTATATTTTTTTCTGATGTATCCTTTTCTGCATTACTTTCTATATATTCTACAACATTATCTTTAACACAAACTACACCATAAGAATATCTTCCGTCAGATGAATTATAACTGCCATCAACATAAGCGTGAAGACAATCTTTGGGATAGTTTTCATCACTCTTTTTAAGCATTCTATTACCTTCATTTAAATATAAATTTGCATCTTCAATACTTTCAAAACTCTTATATTTAGCACCTTTTACACCTTTCACATATTTAAGACATTCATCCCAAGTATTAACTATAGTATTTTCTATTCTCTTATTGTTCTTAGCATCAAATCCACATTGTATTGCATAAACTTTCTTTGCCATTTCCTTATTCCCTTCTTTGTTAAATCCTTAATCTCATAAAGACATGTATTACATCCTCGATTATTTTTCCTATATATGTTGCATTTTAAATCTTACATTTCTAGTAATTAATATTTAAGAAATTCCAAAAGAAAAGTGAATGTCCAAAAGCGAGAATCAAAAAGTGATGACCCAAATTTTATCTTTGGCTATCAGAGCTTTCTCTGTGATCATTTTAAATCTTGTCTTTCAAACTTTCATACAGTAAATTTTATCTTTTGAAACATGAACTTTCTCTCTAGAGATTTCATTATTCATTGTTAATTGCTAACTGAAATATATATATAATTTATATAAATTATATCCAAATATTAAAGTTAACTTACAATGTAGATAATTCTTCTACTACCTCATATAGTTTTCCTACATTTCTAGCTCCAGTAAAATCAGTTAAATATTCAATTCCATTTTTCAACACTAAAAGCAACTCATTTTCGCCTTCCCAATTTTCTAATATTATAGTTAATGGAACATCTTTAAGAACCTTATTTAAAGCAAAAATTCCCACTCCAATATCATCAATTACACCTATGAATGGTATTTTACTAGGTATTAAATCTGTAGGTATTGTTATATATCCAATAGCTGCTGACATTATCAACTTAGTTTTTATAGATACTCTAGTATCCTTAAGTAACCTGTAAATTAGAGAAACTATATCTGGCAATATAAATATATAATCTTTATATTTTTTAGCTTCTTCCGATAACTTGTTGCTTAGAATATCTCTGCCTTTAGAGTACTTATCCTCTATTTTATTTACAATTTCTAATGCTTCTGTGACCTCTTCACTTTCGTCCTTAACTTCTTCTGCTTCTACTTTCTTTATTAATTCTCCAGCTACAGATATATTAACATTGCTAATTTCCACCCATAATTCCGATCTCTTCATAAAAATTTCATCAATAGTCAAATCAACAAATGGTACATCTTTAATAATTGTATTTATATTTATTGTTACTTTATCTTTTTGGCTTTCTATTCCATATTCTTTAAATACTTTTGCTAGCTGCTTTAATGCAAAACTTCTTATAATTCTAAAAAGCCCAAGGTTTAAAATTTTTACTTTAACTATTCTAGCCGTAATCTTATTACTAAAACATTCAACTAATTCTACTTTCATCAAAAAATCTATTTTAATTCCTTTTTTAAAGCTTCCATCTAAAATTATTCCATCTTCAATGGTTACACTTTTTAAATTTAATCCATCAATTTTGACGAATTCATTAATAATACTTAATATATCCTTTCCTACTAACTTTACCTTAACCTCTGATATGTTCATAACTCATTCCCCTTTAAAGAAAATCTTTACCTTTAAGCTTAAATTTCTTTTTATGTAATTTACAATTTAGAACATTATTTTCCTAATTATAATTAAAAGTATACATTATTTTAGCTAATTGTTAAAGATAAAGAAAAATCCTCCACAAGTATTTATCATACTTGCAGAGGAACTTATTTTGGTGTGGCTAAACTCTAATATTTTTAATTTTATAATTCATTAAAATACTGGAATTACCGCTCCACTGTATTCTTTTTCTATAAAAGCTTTTACTTCTGGTGATGTCAACGCTTTTACTAAAGCTTGAATTTTTTCTTGCTTTTCATTACCTTCTTTTACAACAATAATGTTTGCATAAGGCTTAGCAGCTTCTGAATTTTTATCTTCAATTATTATTGCATCTTTTGTTGGATTAAATTTAGCTTCTATTGCATAGTTACCATTTATTACAGCTGCATCAACATCATCTATTGCTCTTGGAACTGCTGCTGCTTCTAATTCAGAAAACTTTAAATTTTTCTTATTTTCTGTAATATCTTTTGGTGTAGCTAATTCACCCTCTTTAATTTTTATTATCCCCTTACTTTCCAATAATTTTAATGCTCTAGCTTCATTTGTTGCATCATTTGGAATGGCAATTGTGGAACCATCTTTAAGTTCATCTAAATTCTTAATCTTTTTAGAATATAATCCCATTGGCTCCAAATGAACTGCGCCTACTGAAACTAATTTAAATCCCTTTGATTCATTTTGTTCCTTTAAATATGGAGCATGTTGAAAGAAGTTTGCATCTAACGATCCTTCTGACACGGCAGTGTTAGGTTGAACATAATCATTGAATTCAGTTATTTCTACTGTATATCCTTCTTTTTCAAGTAAAGGCTTTGCTATTTCTACTATTTCTTTATGTGGTTTTGGTGTTACTCCAATCTTTATTACCTTATCACTTTTAGAATCTTTACTTGCTGTATTATTTGTGCCCCCACAGCCTACTAATCCTAATGTTACTATTCCTGCTAAAACTATTGATAAAATTGATTTCTTTTTCATATTTTATTCCCCCTATTTTGATAATTTATTATAAAAATAATTTCCTAACAATTGTAGTCCTTGTACTACTATAATTAAAATAATACAAGTTACTATCATTACATCTGTTTGGTATCTTTGGTATCCATAACTTATTGCTACTTGACCAAGTCCTCCGCCTCCAATAGTTCCTGCCATTGCAGAATATCCAACAATACTTATTATTGTAAGAGTTATTCCTGATATTATTGAAGGAACTGCTTCTTTGAGCATAACCTTAAATATAATTTGAGTATTTGATGCTCCAAAAGATTTTGCTGCTTCAACTACTCCTTTATCAACTTCTCTTAATGATGATTCTATAATTCTTGCAACAAAAGGTGCTGCTGCAATTGTAAGTGGAACCATAGCTGCTTCTGTACCTATAGATTTACCTACAATAAATCTTGTTAAAGGTATAATTATTACCATTAATATAAGAACTGGAAAACTTCTTAATGTATTAATTATAAAATCTAAAATAGTATAAATTATTTTATTAGGTTTTAATCCATCATTAGCTGTTACTGTTAATATAATTGCAGGTATAAATCCTAAAATAACTGAAAACGTAGTTGATACAAGAACCATCTCTAATGTTTCTATTAAAGCTTTTCCTATTATCTCATTCATTATTCAATCACCTCCAATAAAATATCCTTACTCTCAAGATACTTCATAACCTTATCTTTGTCTTGTTCTTTTATATTTATTACAAGCCCCCCTAATACTTCCTCCCTAAATTTTTCAAGTTTACCCCAAACTATTGAAAAATCTATTTCAAGCTCTCTAGCCATTTTAGTTATAAGTGCATTTTCTGAAGAATTGCTTGGAAAAAATAATTTAATATTAACTCCATCTTCTGGTAAAAGCTCATCATCTTCTTCACCTAGGAATTTCTTTAGTGACTTTCCAGGTTTTAAAAATAAATCTTCTGCTTTCCCTTCTGCTTTTACTATTCCCCCATCTAATAAAGTAACTCTTTGACAAATTTCTTTTATAACTTCCATTTGATGGGTAACTATTACTATTGTTATTCCTAATTCTTTATTAATTTTAGAAAGTAATGATAATATATCTTTTGTTATTTTAGGATCTAATGCTGATGTAGCTTCATCACAAAGTAATATTTTAGGATCTAATGCTAATGCTCTTGCTATTGCTACTCTTTGTTTCTGTCCACCACTAAGTTCTGATGGTTTGCTTAATCTTTTGTCTTCTAATCCAACCAATTTAAGTAATTCCAATACCTTATCTTTTATTTCACTCTTATTGTAGCCCCATACTTCAAGAGGAAGTGCAACATTATAAAAAACATTTTTTCTTTTCATAAGATTAAAGTTTTGAAAAATCATTCCTAAATCTTTTCTAAATTCTCTAAGGCTTTTACCTGTTAATGAAGAAACTTCTTTACCCATTACATTAACAAATCCTCCATTATAAGATTCTAGTCCATTTATACATCTAAGCAATGTAGATTTTCCTGCTCCACTATGTCCTATTATCCCATAAATTTCGCCTTTTTTTATACTTATTGATACATCTTTTATAACTTGTGTTTCCCCAAAACTTTTAATTACATTTTTAATTTCTATCAAAACACTTTTCCTCCTTGATTTTGTTCTGTCTAGTCTCCGGATAACTAAGATATCTGTCTCAAATAACTAACTGGTTTGCTATTTATTTGAAGATACCTCAAAACAAAAGCGCCAGAGAATAAATCTCTAGCGCATAAAACACTTGTAAATTTATCCTCTCATCTATCAGCTAAAAGCTGCTGGAATTAGCACCATAAAAATATTAATAAATGAATCAATATTTCGGTTGCCGGGTTTCAAAGGGCCAGTCCCTCCACCACTCTTGATAAGATATTCGATTATTTAATTTAGTTTATGACATGATTATATAAGCATTTTTTTTATTTGTCAACCCCAAAAAATAATCCTTTAAACTCTTGAATCCTTAGTATTGTAATCGGATTAGTTATATTATATATATTTATTTATTTTATTGCAAGCTTTTTAATATATACATTCCAATTAATTTTCTACATTAAACTCTCATATAGATTGCTGAATATTATCTAATATAAATAAAAGTATACCTCATTCAAAATTTAATGAGGTATACTTTATATTTGAAAAATTGCTATTTAATAATTAATGATTCTTCCTAACATCTTTTATTACACTATCTATATCTCTCTTTTATTGCTCTATCTATATCTCTCTTATGAGCTCTCTCTAACATAGAATCTCTCTTATCATAATTTTTCTTACCTTTACATACCCCAAGTGCAACTTTGACTTTACCTTCTTTTAGGTAAAGCGATAATGGTATTAAAGTGTATCCATCTTGAGATACTAATCCATCAAGTCTTCTTATTTGCTCTTTATGAAGCAGTAATTTTCTTTCTCTTACTGGATCTACATTAAATATATTTCCTTGTTCATAAGGAGAAATATGCATATTTTTTATAAATAATTCACCATTATATATATCAGCGTAGCAATCTTTAAGATTAACCCTACCCTTTCTTATTGATTTAACTTCTGTTCCAACTAGCACTAACCCAGCTTCCATTGCTTCTTCCACAAAGTAGTCATGTCTTGCTTTTCTATTTTCAGCTAATGAATTTTCATTCTTTTTTCTTGCCATTTTAAATCACCCACTTAGTTAAGTTAAGAGTTAATGCCCTTTAGAGTACCCTGTGGCAATTAACAATTAACAGTTTATTACTAAAATTATATTATACATATCTTTCTAAATCAACAAATTTAGGTGGATTAAAAATCTCCATCTAAATATTTTTAATCTATTTATACTGTTTCTTCTGATTAACTTTTAAGTTCTTTATCCATATCTTTTGGTATATCTTGTTCTTCACCCTCTTCTCTTTTATGTTCTTCTGTAATTCTAAAGAATATTTCTCTGTTTGCTATATCTACATTCACACATTCTACTTTTACTTTATCTCCAAGCTTATAAATCTTCTTAGTTCTCTCACCAATTAGACTAAGATGAGCTTCATCAAATATGTAATAGTCATCATCTAAGTCTGTAATATGAACTAATCCTTCAATTGTATTTTGTAATTCTACAAATACTCCAAAAGATGTAACTGAAGATATAATTCCTTCGAACTCTTCTCCAATCTTATCTTGCATATATTCAGCCTTTTTAAGATCATCAACTTCTCTTTCTGCATCTTGTGCCTTTCTTTCCATTTCTGATGATTGCTTAGCTGCGTAGCCAACTATATTTTTCAATTTATTTATTCTTTTTTCATCAATTTCTCCATGTAAATATTCTTTTATAATTCTATGAATTTGCAAATCTGGATATCTTCTTATTGGAGAAGTAAAGTGACAATAATACTCTGCTGCAAGTCCGAAGTGACCACTACATTCTGTAGCATATCTAGCCTGCATCATAGAACGTAACAATAAAGTACTTACAACGGTCTCTTCATTCTTACCTTTAACTTTCTCTAAAATTTCTTGAAAACTCTTAGGACGTATTTCTTCAGTCCATTGAATAGTATACCCTAAGTTATAAACAAATTCTTTGAATTTAGCTAACTTTTCTTCATCTGGGCTCTCATGTATTCTATATACAAAAGGAAAATGAGTTTTAAACATATGCTCTGCTACTGTTTCATTGGCAGCTAACATAAATTCTTCTATCATTCTATTTGCTATTTCACGATCATAAGGCTTTATTTCAATTGGTTTGCCAAGCTCATTTAATGTAATTTTGGCTTCTGCAATTTCAAAATCAATGGCTCCTCTTTTAGTTCTCTTTAATCTTAATATATAGCAAAGTTCTTCCATCATCTTAAAATCTTCATAAAGATAGTCATATTTCTTTATTAATTCCTCATCATGATTTTTTAAAATTTTTGTAACATCTGTATATGTCATTCTTTCATTAGTTTTAATAATTGATTCTACTATTTCATGATTTACTACTTTTCCTTTATGATCTATTTCCATAAAGCAAGTTAATGTCAATCTATCTACTTTAGGATTTAACGAACATATACCATTTGATAGTTTTCTTGGAAGCATTGGAACTACTCTATCTATTAAATAAACAGAAGTGGCTCTTTTTAATGCTTCTTTATCTAATGGATTATTTTCCTTTACATAATGAGTTACATCTGCAATATGAACGCCTAATTTAAAGTTTCCATTACTTAATTTTTCAATAGATACAGCATCGTCTAAATCCTTAGCATCTTCACCATCTATTGTAACCATTTTCAAGTCTCTTAAGTCTCTTCTTCCTTTATATTCTTTTTCATCAATTTCCTCGGAAATACCCTCAGCAAACTTCAATACTTTATCAGAAAATTCTTCTGGAAGTCCAAGTTTCTTAATAATCATTAAGATATCTATTCCTCTATCTCCTTTTCTACCTAAAACTTCTACTACAACACCTTCTGCTTTTCTTTTTTCGTCTGGCCACTTTGTTATTTTAACTATAACAACATCTCCATCTTTAGCGCCATTTCTATCCTTTTTAGAAATAAATATATCTTTGGATATTTTGGTATCTTCTGAAACTGCAAATCCAAAATTCTTACAATCTTCATATACACCTACTACTTTAGTTGTATTTCTTTCAAGAATTTGAATTACTTCACCTTCTCTCTTCTTAGTACTTCTATCTTCTCTTGTTATCTTAACAGATATTTTATCTCCATTCATAGCTCCATTCATAGATGTACTTGGAATAAAAACATCTTTTTGATCTTCTTCATCAGGAATTAAGAATCCAAAGCCTTTTGCATGAGCTTGAAGTTTTCCTACAATTAATCCTTCTTCTTCATTATTTTTTTCATTTATCATATATTTATTTTTCTTTGTTCTTACAATAAACCCTTCACTCTCCATTACCCTCAAAATCTTTTTGAAAGCAGTATATTCATTTTTCTTTATATCAAATATAGCAACTAATTCTTCAATCTCCATTGGTTTATAACCAGGTTCTTTCATAAAGCTTACTAATGTTTGCTTAATTCCCATAAAAATTTCCCTCCATCGTGCAATTACTATTTATTCTTCCTATATATCTATATACTACCACATTAATGTTCTACAATGTAGGTTTTATCTTATATATTCTTAGTATTAACATGTATATATTAATTTATTTACTTTAATAAATTTTAATTTGTCCTAAGCATATAAAAATATAAATCCTTAAAATATAACAAAAAAACTATAGCAAAATCATTTAAACAATTTTGCTATAGTTTCTATAATATAAATTTATTTTATATTATTTTGCTACTACATTTGTAGTCGATTCTATAGTTGTAGTTGATGGAGCCGATATCTTAGCAAACTCCTCTGCTGTAAGTTTAATTTTACTAGTTGGAAGGGTTATTGCTTTAACTTCACTCTTAGTATTTGTTGCTTTCATTTCCATTGAAATTTTTCCAAAATCTTTAACTTGTAAGTTAATACTAGCATCTGAGTTATAACTGCTATCTGTAAATAATTCTTTTGAAGTAATAGTTGAGCCAGCTAACGATGTTTTAATATCATTCACTGTTGTATTAAATTTTTCATCATTTGCTGCAGCTTTAATTTGTGCAATATCTTCATCACTTAATCCTAATGCAAAACTCTTGTTTAAATTTTCCAAATTATTAGCACATGCTTTAACAGCTTTTGCAGCCAAATCTACAGTTTGATTGGCATCAAGCTTTATTGTATACTCTCTTCCATTTTGAACAAAAGGTAAATCAATATCATTATTTTCACCAAATATTAACTTTCCAAATTGAATCATTGCATCTGGTTGACTAGTTAATGCTTTTATTTTATTTACATCCATTCCATTAGCTGTTGAATTTTCAAGAGCTATGTATTCTTCTTTTATGTTCGCTAATCCTGTTGAATTAGCTTGTCCAGATAGTGCATATAATCCTTCATAGAAACTCTTGTTAATGTATACTGTAGCTCCATCTGAATAAACTTTCATTTCTGGAATTTTAATTTTACCTGATGTATTATTAAATTTCATGTCCACATATGCTTGTTCTTTTGTTGCATATCCATTAGCAGTAAATGTCACTTCTTCTTTTATGCCTAACGCATCAACATTAATTTTACCTTCTATATTCGAAGTTGTAGCTTCCCATTTTGCTGTATTAGAAAGTTCCTTTGAATAGTTGAGAGTTGCTTGGCTACATCCAGCCATTGTTCCAACTGTCAAAGCTGCTGTCATAATAATTGCTAAAGTTTTTTTCAATTTCATTTTTGTTCCCCCCGTAAATACTTATTTGTTATGATAAAAATTAAATATGAGTTAATGATTAACTTGTATTATAATTATTATTATACATACTTTTTATTAAGAAATTCTATTTTATATATTAATTTTACCTTAATTTATACTTAAATTTCTATAATTAACCTAACATTAATATATTTTATATAATTATCATATATTCACATAAATTTTCCTTTTAAAACTCTCCATAAAATTATTTTAAATAAGTATGAAGATTTAAAAAACTTAGAGTACAACTTTATACCCTAAGCTGGATTTAATAATTTTATTGATGAAGTCTTCTAATTATTTTATATGCAACTACGCTTTCCATCACTAATGGTGATGTATGCGCAAAAAATATTATTCCATCTGTTGGTGATTTTATTTGCTCTATAACTTCACCTTCATAAGGATGAATTATTTCCCCAAGAACATCGCCTCTTTCAACTCCATCTCCTGGATTTTTTAATCTTCTATATATTCCACCTGTTGTTGTTTTAACTGACAACAAATCTTCTTCTTGCAAAACACTTGCTATATAGCCACTATGACTATTATATTTTATTACTCCCATTCTAGTTAAAAACCTTAAAACGGCTACTACCGCATGCTTTGCTGATATTTCATCAATTTGGTCTGTTGCATTTGTATATATTGAAAATGCACTTGTATTCCATAATTGCCAATTGTAATTCAGTGTTGTTGTATCAACTGGTTTAGGCTTACGTGTAAGTACATATTGAAGTCCAAAAAGATTTGCTAAGCTTGGGCTATGGTAACCAGTTTCCATCATTCTTATATGAGGTATAAAATCTCCTGGCATATAAAAACTAGCAAACTGAATTCCAAATGCATACCCCTTAACTTGTTCAAAAACACCATTTGCAATTTTTTTTGTTGTTTCTCCCTCTGCATTTCCTGGGAACATTCTATTTATATCTGTATTATCCATTGTCCAAAATCTTTTTCCTATATTCATAGAATGAGGATTTACACATGGAATCACTAAAATTTCACGATCTCTAGCAATTGCCCCCCTGCGTTCTAGCTTTGTTAAAGTCTTAATTAATTGAGAACAAGTATATAATTGTTGTATTTCATTACCTCTAATAGCACCTACTATACAAGCTGCCTTATCACCTTTTCCAAATTTATATCCTGCAATACGCATATCATCTCTATGAGGTGACTTTAATGTAAACAATATTTCCTTTTTCATTTTACACCTCCAAGCACTCTTGCAATAAGAGACCCCTCATAAACTACTGGGTATTCTCTTAATGTAAAAAGCATTCCGTCACAAGGCGAAATTACTTTTTCTTCTATATCACCTGTTAATGGATTTAATATTTCTCCTATAGTATCCCCTTTTCTTATTTCTGCTAAATGATTTAAAGTAGACATAAAAATTCCTGAAGATTTTGAATTAATGGTTTCAACTTCTTTTTCTGTTGATACGATTGCATCTTTAACAGGCAAAACCTGACCTTTCCACATATTCATTTCTTTCATTAAATTAAATATTCCTGTTACCAGTTGATCTCCATATTCTTTTGTTATTCTCATGCCAACTCCCATTTCTACAAGCAATGTTGGTATATTTCTACTGTTCAAATTATATGTAAGGGTAGATTCAAGTACTGTTGCTACTGGATGAACCCAAACAAAATCAATATTTAATAATTTTGCATAAGGTACTAATTTTTCTGCAATATGCTCACTAACTCTAACTTGAGGAATCTCCCGTAAAAATATATTGCTAGAATGTAAATCAATACACATATCAGCTCCATCTATATCTTCTATAATTTTGGCTGCAACATGTTCTGCCATTGCACCATTTTCTGACCCTGGAAATATTCTATTCATGTCTAGATCAAAAGTAGGCATTCCCCTATGTACTGAATCTATTCCAAGTGGATTAAGTGTTGGATATATATCCACTATACCATTTAGAAATTCTATATTTTCACTTATTTTTTTAATTAATTCATAGCATACATATTGCCCTTCAAGCTCATCTCCATGAAGCCCTGTAATAATACATATCCTTTTTTCTTTTCCAATCAACTGTGTTGGCTGAATTCTATTTTTTCTTATTATCATTTTTTCATCAACTGCAAGTCCTATAGATACCACTGCTTCTACCATATTGCCCTCCCTCAATTAGCTCATTGCTTTTTCTCTTTATTCTTAAGCATTTCAAAGTATATTATTTTTCATTGTAAAATTCCCAAATAAATTGGTTCGTTTGTAAAAAAATTTTCTTTCTATATATGAAAAAAGGCGAAGAATCTCGCTTTATGAGCTTCTTTGCCTTGATTAAATATTACTACTTGAAAATTTTATTGTCAATTATTTTTATATAATGTAAGCAATCTTATTTTTACATATTAATCAATATCAAAAGTATCCATTATATTATTTAAGAATAAAATAATTTAATTTGCTACTATGTGAATATTAAAATTATTTTTATAAAAATATAATTCATGCAATATATAAATTGTAATTTATATACCACATGAATTAATTCATACATTGAAATATTAACTTGTGAATTCTATGATTTTATATTAGATACACTCTTTAATTGTTTCTTCTAATACATCCATCCCATACTTGACTTGTTCATCTGTCATAACTAATGGTGGTAAGAAACGAATTACGTTACCAAGCAGTCCTGCATTTAGTAATATTACTCCTTTTTCATAACACTTTTGAATTACAATTTTAACCAAATCCGCTACTGGTTCTTTTGTTTTTCGGTCTTTTACAAGCTCTATACCTATCATAGAACCAAGCCCTCTAACATCACCTATAACCGGATATTTTTCTTTCATTTCATTAAGTCTTCCAATAATATAATTGCCAAGTTCTTGTGACTTACTACATAAATCTTCTTTTTCTATTTTTTCTATTACTTTAAGAGCTGCAACACATGCAAGAGGGCTACCACTATATGTTCCACCTATTCCCCCAACACATGCAGAATCCATTATTTCCTTTTTAGCAACTACAGCACTTAATGGAACTCCTGCTGCTATAGATTTTGATAATGTAATTATATCTGGTTCTATTCCATAGTGTTCATGAGCAAACATCTTCCCAGTTCTTGCAAAACCTGCTTGTATTTCATCTACTATAAATACTATGTTGTTTTCATTACAAATCTTTTGTAATTCTTGCATGTATTTTGCAGATGGTACAACAAATCCACCTTCACCTTGTAATGGCTCAACTATTAAACAAGCTATCATATCTGGTGATAATGTTGTTTTTAGCATAGTTTTTAATTTATTAATACATTCATCAGCATATTCTTCTTCTGAAACTCCAAGTGGTGCCCTATATGAATATGGAAAATCAAACTTATATGTTTCTGGAGCAAATGGTCCAAATCCATTTTTATATGGTTTATATTTACTTGTTATTGACATAGTCATATTTGTACGTCCATGAAAAGATCCTGTAGCTGAAAGAACTCCTGTTTTCTTTGTATAGGTTCTAGCTATTTTTATAGCATTTTCTACTGCTTCTGCTCCACTATTAGCAAACATAACTTTTTTTTCAAAATTACCAACTGCTATTTCTGTTAACTTCTTAGCTAAAGCTCCATATGATTCATAAGTTACTACATTATATCCTGGATGAATATATTTCTCTGCTTGTTCTTTTATTGCTTTAACTATTTCATCATCACAATGTCCTACATTTTGAACACCAATGCCTGCAGCAAAATCTACAAATACATTTCCATCGACATCTTTAATTAAAGCTCCTTTTGCCTCAGCAATGGCAATACCTGTTGACACTGATACTCCATTAGCTACATATTTTTTTCTTTCTTCAAGAATTTCCTTTGATTTAGGTCCTGGTATTGATGTTACTAATTTTACATTTGATTCCTTTATCATCTTAAATCCCCCTCTATTTTGATGAAGAATGAATGATAAATGATTAATGATAAATTTTTTTTAATTTCCTCCTTAACCATTCATTCTTCATTTAAAAATTCTATACTTTACCTACACATTAAAAATAGAGTCATCATGTCTTAAATACATGAAAGACTCCATCGTCTACTAAATTATTGTTTTTTCTGTGTTAGCTTGGTTCTATAATAATACTTTATCCCCTTCTTTTCTATGTCCAATCGCCATAATATTTTTGTCTATTTTGACCAAAAGCTTATTATTTATAACATCTTGCTAATATATAATGCCATTTTTATTCTAAGACAATCCTCAAAATTATGAAGATTACAATTCAATAATTGTTCTATCTTTTTTATTCTATATGTAAGCGTATTTCTATGTAGATACAATTTTTCAGCTGCTATAGTAAGATTGCAATTTTCAATTAAATATGTATCCAATATTTCAACTAAACTAGTTTCTTTATTTCTTTTTGTTTTTTCTAAAATTGGTCCAATTACTTGTTTACAATAATTTTCTAATATTTTTTTATTTTCAATATTAAATATTAAACTATATATTCCTATATCGCTATATCTTTTAATTGCTTGACTAACACCTTCACACTTTAAACTTTCTATAACTATTTTAGCTTCATTAAAGGAATCTTTCATTAGACTTAAATCCTCATAACCATTTCCAATACCAACATTTATTGAAATTCCATTCATTCTCTTCCCAATTACTTCTTGTACGTCTTTTAATGCTTTATTAAGCCTATTCATAGAATTTTCTTCTGATCTATTTAAAAATATAATTTCTTCTTCATTATCTATAATAGGTACCTTTAATGAATATTTTTCTAATATGTCTTGAACTAGTTTTCTAAGGACTAGTTTTACTTTAGCTATACTTATTTCATCATATAATTTTTTTGCTTTTGCAAATTCTTTAAATCCGTTAATTTTAACAATACATATACAACATTTTCCTTGTAGATTATATCCAAAATAATTTGCTTTTTCTTTAATATTTATTCCTAAATCAATTTGACCAAATAATATATTATTTAAAAAGTCATTCATAAATTTCTCTTCAATACGTGCTAATATAATAGTATTACTTATTTCCTTTGAAACCTCAACTAATCGTACTTCCCAGGGCAATGTAAATAAAGGAATCTGAAATTTATCAGCAATCTTAATAGCTCCATCTGGAATTTCTCTTATGTATTTCCCTACATTCACTATTAATGCCGCTCCATTTTTTTCACTAATACCTTCAATGAGCTTTGTTAGAACATTAATGTCACTCTTTATTCCTACTCCAGTTATAATGACTATTTCTCCACCTTGTAGCCACTTTATGCCTTCTAATGGATCTTCAAGACATTCCGATACATATATCCATTCAATACATTTTTCTAAACCTATACTTCCACCTACTAATTCCATTTCTTTTAGAGATTTTAATTTTAAAATATCCTTTACTAAAATTGACATATAACCACCCTTTTTTCAGTTAACAGTAAACAGTTAACATTTATTTTGGAGCAATGGACTTTCTTAAAGAGTTAAACTTAAATTATACTTAATTTTCATTAATTTATAGTTATAAAAAACAAAAGTCTATCACCCCAAAGTGATAGACTATCGTTGCCCATTGAATCTTTCAATTACTTATTTTTACATATTATATAGAAAAGTTAACTCTTTTTCTATGTCCAAAGGCTATAATAATTTTGTTCACAACCTCCAAAGCACAAATTATTATTTTAAAACCTTATTAATATATAATGCAATTTTTACCTTCATACAATCATTGAAATTATGTAAATCACAATTTAATAATTCTTCTATTTTCTTTATTTTATATTTAAGCGTATTTCTATGTAAAAACAGCTTTTCTGCAGTAACTGTAATATTACAATTTTCATTTAAATAAGTTTCTAATATTTCAATCAAGTTATTATCTTTATTCTCACTACTAATTGTACCTAAAACTTCTGTAAAATAGTTTTCTAATACAGTTCTATTTGGAATACTGAAAAGAAGTCCATAAATTCCTATGTCTTTATATTTTGTAATTGTATCATCTAAGCCCTGACATTTTGCACTATCAATAGCTAGTTCTGCTTCATTTAATGATTGTTTCATCATTTTTAAATCTTTATAGGAATTTCCAATTCCTACACTTACTGAAAGACCATCCATGCGCTTTTTTATTATTTCTTGTATTTCTTTTAGTGCTTTATCTAGTCTATTCATACAATTTTCCTCTGATCTAATGAAAAAAAGAACTGCATCATCTTTATCAATTATAGGTACTTTAAGGGCATGCTTCTCTAATATATCTTGAACTATCTTCCTAAATGTAATTTTAATTTTAGATATACTTACTTCATCTTCTAACTTTTTTAACTTTAAATATCTTTCAAAACCATCAATATCTATTACACATATACAACATTCTCCTGCTAAATTATATCCAAAATATGCAGCCTTTTGTATTGCATCCCCTTCTACTTCTCCATCCCCAAATAAAATATTGCTTAAAAAATGAGTAAGTGAATTCTCTTCTATACGTGATAAAACTATAGCATTACTAATTTCTCTAGAAACTTCAACTAATTTTACCTCCCATGGCAATGTAAATAATGGTACTTCAAGTTTATCTGCAAGTTTAATTGCCTCTTCAGATATACTTTTTATATATGGGCCTATATTTACTATTAATCCAGATCCATTTTTTTCACTTATTCCTTTAATTAATTCTAATAATATTTCTACATTATCCTTAATTCCAACACCAGTTATAAATATAATTTCTCCACCTTGTAACCACTTAATTCCTTCCAATGGATTTTCAAAACATTCTGCTACATATATCCATTCTATACATTTCTCTAACCCAGCTTTTCCACCAACAAGATTGATCTTTTTTAAAGAATCTAATTTAAGTATATCCTTCACCGAAATTGCCATAAAATCCACCTTTATCCCTTAAATATTTAAAAATTGTTTGTACTTATTATATTTTTATCATATATTTCTCTATAAAAAAAGAGTTACTTAAATGAAAATTTTCTTTAATAGACATGTTATCTTCTCTAATTTTCGTTTAAAATAACTTTTATTCTTCAAAAATAAATGATTTACACTAAGTATAGTTTTCACTCTTAAATATACTCTCATTTTTAAATAACACTATATTTTTTCTAATTTATTGTAATTTTATATATAATTACATATAATAGAATTAATTGTTTAATTGATTCTATTAAGTATCTATTTTATAGATAGATATTAAATTAATAGTTGTTTTGGAAAACGTGTGCATAAAATTCACTATCTATAGTAATCTTAACAAGCAAAAGATTTATACTCTAAATTTTAATTTATTGCAATCATTTATACATCTTAATAAGCATCAATATCAACATTAATAAATAATAATTAAATCATAACACTTGAAAGGAGTATATAACTATGAAAATTAAAAAAAATATCGAAAAGATACCAGGAGGTATGATGATTGTCCCCTTATTTTTGGGCGCATTACTAAAAACATTATCACCAGATGTAAATAAATTTTTTGGTGGGTTTACAGGCAATTTTTTAACAGGAACATCTGTCATATTATTCATTTTCTTTTTCTCTATTGGCACTACTATTGATTTACGTACCTCTGGATACATTGCAAAAAAAGGTCTTTCTTTATTAATTATAAAAGTCCTCTTTGCATCTTTTCTAGGCGTAATTGCATCTCATATCCTTCCTACAAATGGAATACAATCGGGAATTTTTTCTGGACTTTCTGTGTTAGCAGTTATTTCCTCTTTTAATGAAACAAATGGTGGACTTTATCTAGCATTAATGACAACTCTCGGTAGGAAAGAAGATGCTGCTGGCTTCCCATTTATTAGTATAGAATCCGGTCCGTTTATGACAATGGTTGCTATGGGTGTTGCTGGTATTGCCTCATTTCCTTGGCAAACCTTAGTTTCCACTTTAATTCCTTTTGCATTAGGTATTGCTCTTGGAACTTTGGATAAAGATTTTTGTAAAATGTTTGCACCATTAGTTACAGGTCTAATTCCTTTCTTTGCATTTACATTAGGATTTAACTTAAGCTTTGGGATGATCATTCAATCAGGACTTATAGGTATTATTATGGGAATTTCCGTAGTCTTCTTATCCGGTGGAATTTTAAGTCTTGTTGATAGATTTGTAACCGGATCAGATGGCGTTGCAGGTTGGGCAGCATCTTCAACCGCAGGTGCTGCAGTTGCTGTTCCTTATGCAATAGCACAAGCTAATTCCCAATTTGAGCCAGTTGCAAGTTCCGCAACTGCTATTATTGCTACAAGTGTTTTAGTAACTTCTATATTAACACCTATAGTTACTATGTGGTTTGAAAAAAGAGCTCGCAATAAAGGCTTGCCAATTAAACCTGCCAAATATGATATAACAGATGACACGAAAAATAATTCAGATACTGCATCTTCCTAACGTTATCCTATTTTAAATACTACTTATAAAAAACAAAACACCTAAATAATAACCACATAAAATGATATATTACAAAGGTGTTAATTCTTGTAACTTATGAATAGGTTTCAATTATAAATACGTAATTAATAAAATAAATTCGATTATATATTTTTTATAATCCGTACATAAAGAAAATAATTTATCATTTATACCTATTTATTATGCCAAAGTTTATTTTAATTAACTAAACTTTAGCATTTTCTTTTCTACTAATTTTACTAATTGTGCAAGTGGTAAACTCAATATTAAATAAAATCCTGCTAAGATTGTATATGATTCAATAGTTAAAAATGATTGTGATGCGTAACTTTGAGTACGTAATAATAATTCACTAACTGATACATATGCAAGTAACGAAGTATCTTTTAACATCATCACCAAGTAATTTCCAAATACAGGTATTGAGTTACGTAAGGCTTGAGGTATTATTATTTTAAATAAAGCTTGTTTTTTAGTAAGTCCAAGTGCTAATGCTGCTTCTGTTTGTCCACCATCTATTGATAATATTGATGAACGAATAACTTCTGATATATAACATCCATAATTAATTCCAAGACCTATTGTTCCCGCAACCAATGAACTTATTTTAACCTGATATCCTGGATTCCAAATTTGTACAATCATAGATAATAAAAGTGGTACTACATAATACATATATACTAATTGAACTAATAACGGTGTTCCTCTAATAAATTCTAAAAATACTACTAAAATCCCTTTTAAAATCTTTATTTTACTAATACGGCCAATTGCAATAAACAGACCTAAAATTATTGCTAAAAAAAATCCCAATACTGTTGCTTGTAATACTATCAAAAGCCCATCCTTCAATGAAGGTACTAAATATTTAAACGCTGTACTAAAGTCTAAGTTAGATAAAATATCCATATATACTGCCTCCTTTTCTAAAAAGAATCCATATGGATTCCTTTTAGATTGTAATATTATTTATCTGAAGTTTTTCCTTCTTCTACTGATACAAAATTATCATCATTCATTCCATACTTCTTAAGAAGTTTTAGGATTGTTCCATCTTTTTTCATTTCATCGATTTTTTCATTTACTGCATCAGCCAAGGCAGTATCATTTTTTCTAACCGCAGCTGCTATCATTCCAGCCGATTCTGCTTTATATGGTGATAAAATCTTTAAACTAAGGCTACTATCTTGTGATAATGTATATCCTGCAACTGCGCCATCAGTAATACATGCATCTATTTTCCCAGTATTTACAGCTAGCATTAATTCAGATTGACTTCCAAATACTTTAACTTCTTTAACTAGACCAGACTGTTGCCACTTTTGAGCAGTTTCTAAGAAAGCTGTTCCTTTTTGTCCGCCTAGCACTACATCTTTTAAATCGTCTTTACTTGTAATTTTTGAATTCTTAGGAATAACAATAGCTTCGCCTTCTTTGTACCATATATTTGTAAATTTAGCTAATTTTTTACGTTCATCTTTTACATACATTCCATCTGTTACCATATCTACAGAATTATTATTCAATTCAATCAACAAGTTTTCAAATGGTATTTGTTTCATTTCAACTTTATTAATACCAAGTCTTTTAGCAACTTCCCCAATAATTTCTGCATCAATTCCAGTAAACTCATTTGTCTTAGCATCCATAAATGCAAATGGGGCATCATTTGACGAAGCAACTGTTAATACCCCTTTTTCTTTTGCTGCTGCCAAAGTATCTTTTGCCTTACTGCTGTCTGATGCTCCACTGCTAGCTCCAGATGCTCCACACCCAGCTAATAATACAATACAACTCATTACAACTAACATCGATATTAATAATTTGTTCCATAATTTTTTCATAATTTATTTCCCCTCTGTAATTTATTTTTTTGATATTTAAAGCTTATGCTTAATTCTCACTATATTTTGTATAATTTTATAGACATTTTAATTTAATACTCTAGATAAAAATTCTTTTGTTCTTTCGTTTTTAGGATTTGTGAAAATCTCCTTTGGATTACCTTCTTCTACTATATATCCTTTGTCCATAAAAATTACTCTATCAGATACATCCCTAGCAAAACCCATTTCATGTGTCACAACAACCATTGTCATACCATCTTTCGCTAATTGTTTCATGACATCTAGTACATCACCCACTAATTCCGGATCTAAGGCTGATGTTGGTTCATCAAATAGAAGCATTTTAGGCTCCATTGCTAATGCTCTTGCTATTGCAACCCTTTGTTGTTGTCCTCCTGATAAAGTTATAGGATATACATCTGCTTTATCCTTTAAACCTACCTTCTTAAGAAGCTCAAAAGCAATTTCTTCTGCATCTTTTCTATTTTTCTTTTTTGTAAGTATTGGCGCTAACATAACATTTTGTATTACTGTATGTAATGGAAATAAATTGTACTTTTGAAACACCATTCCTACCTCTTCTCTGAGAGATCTTATATCTGTAGCTTTATCCATTGCATTTTTCCCGTTATAATACATTTCTCCCCCTGTTGGAGTTTCAAATAAGTTTAAACATCTTAAAAATGTACTTTTCCCAGAACCTGATGGACCTATAATGCATACTACTTCACCTTCTTTTATATCTAAGCTTATATTTTTTAATACTTCTAAATCACCATATTTTTTTGATAATTCACAAACTTTATACATATCTCTCAACTCCAATTTTTTGTAATATAAAAAGGCGCACTGTTCTGATTTCAGTGCGCCTTTGCATTTACTATATTTTTTATTTTCTTGTTATAAAATATTATCATAACATTTTTATAATTTCTGTGTTAATAAGTACCTTTTTGTGCAGTCTGCATATATTTAATCTTAAGTTTTTTATTCCTCATCATTGATTTCTTAAAATTAAAATATATTTAGCTTTCACAAGCAACATCTTTAACTTTTATAGTACTTCTTATGTTGTAATTATGTTATCATATATTAATTTATAAGTCTATTATCTCTAATAACAATATTTTAGTGCACTGTGCACAAGTTATTTACTATAAAGTAGTTTTTATGATTAAGATTGATTATATAAATTTTATGAAATTATTTTTTCATAAAATTTATATTAATATCGTTTCTTTAATATTCTATGTAGCTTTATAATTAAAACATAATATATTTATTAATTTCTTTATGTTTTAATCTTTATAATGCTTTATAATAAATATCCTTAATTTCTTCTAACGTAAATTTTACAGGATGATTTATCATACTTGGCTTTGAAACCTTTATACAATTTTCTGCCATCCAATCAACATCCTTTTCACCTATTCCAAATTCGCCTAAAGTTACTTTTAAATTAATTTCTTCAAGAAAGTTTTTTATTGAATCTGCACAATCTTTTGCATCAGTACCTCCTAATAATTTTGATATATCACTATATTTTTCTATATTACTTTCCCAAGATCTTTCAACAATTATTGGTGTAAGCGCTGCAAGTCCTTTTCCATGGACAATATCATAAAGTCCACTTGCTGGATGCTCCATTCCATGAGGTGCTGTTACCCCTGAAACTCCAATTACCATACCACCTAAAGTACTAGCTAAACTAACCTTTTCCCACGCTTCTAAATCATTTGAATTCTTATATACTTTAATTAAATTTTCTGCTAATAATTTTATTCCATAAAGAGCTTTCATATCTGTTAATGGTTGTCCAATTTTTGATACATATGCTTCCATATTATGTGCTAATGCGTCAAATCCAACAGATGCAAGTATCCCCTTAGGCATTGTGGTCATAAGCTCTGGATCAATAATTGATGCTTTTGCGATTATTATATTAGTTCTAAGTGATTTTTTATCCTTAGTTTCTGGGTTAGTAAGCACAGAAAAACAATTTCCTTCGCTTCCAGTTCCACAAGTTGTTGGAACTAAAACTATAGGAAGAGCATCTTTACCTTGTTTTATTCCAAATATATATTCTGAAATATCACCAGAATTTTTAGCTGTAAAAGCAATACTTTTAGCTGCATCCATTATGCTTCCACCGCCAAGACCTAGTATAACATCACAGCCTGTTTCTTTTATAGCCTCAACACCTTCATATACTGTAGTAGTAAGTGGATTTTGTTCTACTCTATCAAAAATTTCATATTCAACCTTTACTTCTTCTAATAAATTTTTAGTTTTATCAAGTAAACCACTCTTTTTTGTACTACTTCTACCCGTTACTATTAGAACCTTTTTCCCGTATTTAGCCACTTCTGAGCCTACTTCATTTATTCTGCCTCTACCAAATAATAAATTTACTGGCAAATTATAATCAAATTTCATATCCAACATTCCTCCTAATACGTATATAAAATATTTTTTACATTTCATGATAAAAATAAAGGCATCTTTTTATTAAAGACACCTTTGTCTACTCAATGGTAGCATATTAAAATCTATAAATCCATTATCTTTTAAAACAATATTTTAGTGCAATGTGCACAAAATATTATATTGCTTTATTTACTTTTGGTTTTTCTTTTAAGATTGAAGAGTAATTTAATTGAGTCATGGAAAATGGATCTAAGATCTTTTCTAATTCTTCTTTTGTTAATATTTCTTCTCTTAATACTAGTTCTTTAACTGAAATTCCTGATTTTAATGATTCTTTAGAAATTTCAGCAGCTTTTTTATATCCAATATAAGGACAAAGAGCTGTTGCAGTTCCAACACTATTATTTAAAAGTTCTTTACACCTATCCTCATTAGCAGTAATACCCAAAATACAATTATCTACTAAAGTCATTGTTGCATTTTTAAGAGTTTCTATAGATTCAAATAAGTTATAGAAAAGAACTGGCTCAAAAGCATTTAATTCTAATTGTCCAGATTCTGCAGCCATAGTTATTGTAAGATCATTTCCCATAATATTGAAAGCAACTTGAGAAACCACCTCTAAAATAACTGGATTTACTTTACCAGGCATAATAGATGATCCATTTTGCATTGCTGGTAAATTAATTTCACCAATACCAGTCTTTGGTCCGCTTGATAATAACCTTAGGTCATTTGCCATTTTTGAAAGATTAGCTGCACATGTCTTTAAGCTTCCTGAAACGCTCACAAAACCATCAAGATTTTGAGTTGCATCAATTAAATCTTTTGCTTGAATTATATTATGTCCACTTACCTTTCTTAAATTTGCTGTAATATTATATAAATAATCTGAACTTACATTTATTGAGGTTCCAATAGCTGTACCACCAATATTTACAGCTAACATCTCTTTTTCTGCTTCTTTTAATCGATTAATATCACGCTTTATCATTGACGCAAAAGCATGAAAAGATTGACCAAGTCTAATTGGCACTGCATCTTGAAGTTGCGTTCTTCCCATTTTAATAATGTTATTAAATTCTAAAGCCTTTAATTCTAGTGCATTATATAAACGTTGAAGTTCTGAAATCGTTTCAGGAAGTAGCTTTAAAACTGCAAGCTTTCCAGCTGTAGGATAAACATCATTAGTTGATTGGGCCATGTTTACGTGATCATTTGGATGTATAATCCTATAATCTCCTTTTTTCCCAGCAAGCAATTCAATACCACGATTTGCAATTATCTCATTTGCATTCATATTTGTAGAAGTTCCTGCTCCGCCTTGAATTGGATCAACTATAAATTCTTCGTGTAGTTTACCACAAATTATTTCGTCACAAGCATTTATTATTGCATTAGCAATGGTACCATCTAAAAGTTCTGCATCTCTATTTGTAATTGCTGCAGCTTTTTTTACCTCTGCAAGACTTACTATAAGTTCCTTGTGGATTCTCTTGTTTGTGATTTGAAAATTAATACTTGCTCTTAAAGATTGAATACCGTAATAAGACTCCTCTGGTATTTCCATACTTCCTATTGAATCAGATTCCATTCTCATTTTCATATAAAATTCTCCATTTCTATATTTTTTAATTTTAATATTTAAACAATGAAAATAAATTTAAATTGTATTTTATTTCTAAATTTCCTTAACACATTGAAGATTATCACGCTTTAAAATCAATGTAAATATTAAAGCTGGAATTGTGAATAAAAATTAAAAATGGATGCATAATACTTATTTTTAATTAATTAATAGCCAAAAATGCTTAATAATATAAAGTCCATATTATTTTTATAAAATACGAATAATATTCATTTAAAACTATAAATAATTCGCAAATATATACTTAATTTTCCTTTATCAAGGTCTAAATACTCTTTTATATTAATTTTTCTAATTAACACCTTTATAAATATAAAAAATAGTATTATAAAAATATATAAAACAATTATTTTCAAAATAATAAGTTAATATTTTTAATTCCAACTGCAATCAAATCATATTTATACTCAGTTATACTTTAAAATATAAACAGGTTGTATTTAAACAAGTTTATACTTAAAATATTTGATTAGATATTAATAATTCCATATATAATTAAGGCAGAGATTCTCTTTTCCAGAGCGTCTCTGCCTTAATTTAATACTAATATAAAAAACTATTAATGTTTATCTTATATGATTTCTATATCTAACTTATTTTTAATCAAATAATCCAACTGATAAGTAGCGTTCTCCTGTATCAGGTAATAATACTACAATTGTCTTTCCTGCATTTTCAGGACGTTTTGCTAGTTCAGTTGCAGCAAATGTTGCAGCTCCTGATGAAATACCAACAAGTAATCCTTCTGATTTAGATAATTCTCTAGCTGTAGCAAATGCTTCTTCATTTTTAACAGTGATTATTTCATCATAAACCTTTGTATTTAAAACATCTGGGACAAAACCTGCACCAATTCCTTGTATTTTGTGTGGACCTGCTTTTCCTTCTGATAATACTGGTGAATCAGCAGGCTCTACTGCAACAATTTTTACATTTGGATTTTTAGACTTTAGAAACTCTCCAACCCCTGTTATTGTTCCTCCTGTACCTATTCCTGCAACAAATATGTCTACTTTTCCTTCTGTGTCTTCAAAAATTTCAGGACCAGTAGTGTTTTTGTGAATTTCTGGATTGGCTGGATTTATAAATTGACCTGGTATAAATGAATTTGGAGTTTCAGCTGCTAATTCTTCTGCTTTAGCTATTGCTCCCTTCATTCCCTTAGCTCCTTCTGTCAAAACTATTTCAGCTCCATAAGCTTTTATAAGAGTACGTCTTTCTACACTCATAGTTTCAGGCATAACAATTATAACTTTATATCCCTTTGCTGTTCCCACGGATGCAATTCCAATTCCTGTATTACCACTAGTTGGCTCAATTATTACCGAATCTGATTTTAATAAGCCTTTCTTCTCTGCATCTTCAATCATAGCTTTTGCAATTCTATCCTTAACACTTCCTGCCGGATTAAAATATTCTAATTTAGCTACTACCTTTGCTTTTAAATCTTTTGCATTGCTATAATTTGATATTTCTAATAATGGTGTTTTCCCTACTAAGTCTGATAAATTCTTATATATTTTTGACATTTGACCACTCCTATTCTCTTCCACACAATTCTTATCTGTTTACTATGGTATTAGTATATTCTTCTTTTATCATCTAGTCAATACTTTTTTCCATATTATTAAGAAGATTAATTTATATGTTTCATAATTTCTAAAGTATAAATTGCCATTCATCAATTATAAGTTAAGCTTATAATTGAAATATCTATAATATTATTGCGTGAAATGACATTATTTAATCTTAAACGCATATTTACAACAAACACCACTAGCGGTATATTATAACAAAGAGATCGCTTTACATATATTAACAAGTGTGAAGTGTACTAAAATTTCTTTTAAATAAATCCAACTGGAAAACCGGAGGACGTACTCTAAACAACATAGAAGTATGCCCTCTTTTTGTCTAAAAATACATGTTATTTTAACAAGTGTTTAAAAAAACATTTACACCCTATAACAAATTATAAAAACAAAAATACATGATTATAAAATAATGCTTTACATCTAGCAATCATGTAAAACAGAATGTTAATAATTCTTTATGTAATTATTTAACATAAATTCAAAAAAATATTTTATTAGGAGGTACCCTTATGAGTAAAAAAATTATATCACTATTACTAAGTTTCGGTCTAATCTTATCACTTCCAACAGTTGCAGCTTCAGCTGCAACTGAAGAGGAGGCGAACACATCACAAAATTCAGAAGCTCAAATTATGCAAAAATTTGAAAGCCTGAATGGCAATAGTCTTAAGTACGATATTGATTCATCAGAAGGAAAAGTTTTCATTTCTGGAAATTTATCTTCAGAAAAAATTACAAATGATGAAACTGCACTTAATTTTATTGAAAAAAACAAAAGTCTATTCAATTTAGACAATGCAAAAGATAAACTAAAGGTTCAAAAATCTGAAAAAGACTCCTTAGGATTCACACATGTTAAAATGGGTCAATATATCAACAATATACCTATAAAGGACAAATTTATAACTCTTCACTATAATAAAAATGGACAAGTAACTAATATTACAGGAGAAGCAGAAAACAAAATTGAAAGTATTTCACAATTAGGAAGTAAATCTATCCAACCAGAAGATGCAGTGGAAATTGCAAAAAAAGAATTTTCATATACAGAGTTGGCTTATGAACCTAAGGTAGAAACTATAGCTTACATTAAAGATGGACAAGCATATAAAACTTATAAAGTTAATATTAAATTCTACGAACCTACTATAACAAACTACGATGTTTATGTTGAAGCATCTTCTGGAACTATTTTAGAGAAAGAAGATAAGATTAGATACGATGGAGCTACAACAGGAACTGGAACTGCTGTTGATGGAAGCACTAAGCCTCTTAATCTTTATTTATCTTCAAGTAAATATCAACTAAAAGATACTTCAAAAGCTTCTTCTGGAAGTCAAATATTAACTTATACTGCTAATAATAAAGAAACTGAACCTGGAACTTTAATCACTAACACAACCAATACCTTTAACACTGAAACATTAAAAGCCGGTGTTAGTGCTCATTATTACGCTGGAGTTGTCTATGATTTTTATAAAAACTTATTTGGCAGAACTAGTATTGATAATAATGGAATGAACTTAGTATCTACAGTTCATTATGACTCTAATTACAACAATGCATTCTGGGATGGTTCTCAAATGGTATATGGTGATGGTGATGGAACTACCTTTACTTATTTAAGTGGTGATTTAGATGTAGTTGGTCATGAAATGACTCATGGAGTTACAGAACGTACTGCAAACTTAAATTATAGAAATCAATCTGGTGCATTAAATGAATCTATGTCAGATGTTTTTGGAGTACTTATACAAACATATGATAAGTATGGTGTTAAAAATGGTGGCAACTGGACATTTAACGCTGCTGATTGGGTAGTTGGAGATGAGATATATACACCTAATACTCCAGGAGATGCTTTAAGAAGTTTAGCTAATCCAACACTATATGATCAACCAGATAATATGAGTGACTATTATAATACTTCATCCGATAATGGTGGCGTTCATACTAATTCAGGTATTCCAAATAAAGCTGCTTATTTAATAGCTAAATCTATAGGAAATGCTGAAACTGCAAAAATATATTATAGAGCATTAACTCAATATATGACTTCAACTACTGATTTCTCTGGTGCTAAAAATGCTTTAGTCCAAGCCGCTACTGATTTGTATGGAGCATCTAGTAGTGAAGTTACAGCTATAAATACTAGCTTTGCTGCTGTAGGAATCGGTTCAGCTACTACAGTTAAGGTAACAGGAGTTTCATTAGATAATACTTCTGCTTCTCTTAATATAGGAAATAGCAAGACATTAACAGCAACAGTTTCACCATCTAATGCTACAAATAAAGCTGTTACTTGGTCAAGCAGTAATTCAAGTGTTGCTACCGTTTCAAATGGTGTTGTTACTGCAAAAGCCGCAGGAACAGCAGTTATAACAGCAACTACAAGTGATGGAGGCAAAACTGCTACATGTAATGTTACAGTTTCTAGCTCTGGGCAAACAACTTCTTTAAGTGAAGGCTTTGATAAAGTAGTTGGAACAAGCAGTTCAATAACATCTGGAATACCATCTGGTTGGACTTTCTCATCTGGTTTAGGTGTATATACTTCTAGTGGTAATTATGGAACTTCTTCACCATCTATAAAATTCGTATCTTCAGGAAGCAAAATTACTACATCTACATTTAATTTATCAGGTGAAGGAACTCTATCTTTTTGGGTAAAAGGAAATTCAACATATTTCAGTTCATTATTAGTAGAACAATATGATGGAACTAGTTGGACAACTGTTGCAGAGATTAGCAGCTTCCCTACTACAGGAACTACTAAAACTTATACTTTAAATTCAGATACTAAACAAGTTAGATTTACTTATGATAAATATTATGGAAATGTTGCCTTAGATGATATTACTATCAAATAAATAAATCGTTTTAAGATACAATAAAAATGTAATAATTTCTAAAGTAATTATTTGAGAATTGTTAACAATTATTTAAAAATTGTTGACAATTCTTAATTGTGTTTTAACATACAAATGTTAATATATATGTAAAATAATCCAAATAAAAAAAATGAAAGAAGGTATTTATTAATGTTTAGAACTACTTTATCAAAAAAGACAGTCGTTTTTATTAGTACATTATTAATTGCATTCCAATTTAATGAATCTGTTAATGCAGAAAATATCAACGAAGCAAAATTTAATATTATGCAAGCCACTTCTACTACTTCACAAAATTATTCCTGGAATAATTACATACCAGAAAAAGTTCCTGCACCAGAAACTAGTAACAGAAAATTAGTGCTATTTGATAATTCTCATGGTGAAACTGCTGGTCAAGCAGATTGGGTTTTAGATGGTGGTTTTTCAGATTTTGCCGATGATTTAGTTTCTCACGGTTATACCGTAAAAGAGTATCGCGGTATAGATAAAAATGGAGATGGGGTTATTCGTTATTACGATGATAGACAAACAGCAAATGTTAGCAGTAATGAAGAAGTAATAACTTATGATGCAATAAAAAATGCAGATGTTTTTGTCATGGCAGAAGCAAATAGACCTTTTACTATTACAGAACAAGCTGCATTAAAGCAATTTGTTGATTCAGGTAAAGGGATATATTTTATATCTGATCATTATAATGCTGATAGGAATATGAATACTTGGGATTCAACAGAGACTTATAATGGATATAATAGATCCACTAGTGGTTCCTATAATATAGGTGGCGCCTATGGAGATTTAAGAAATCCACAAGATGGTACTAAAGGCTGGTTAGCTCAAACCTTTGGATTAAGATTCAGGTTTAATGCGATTAATTTAATTTCTGGGTTTAGTGGGATAAAATCAGTAAAAGATTCAGAAGGAATTACTCAAGATGTCAAACCAATATTAATGGCAGCAGGTTCAACCTTATCAATTGTTGATGGAAGTAAGGCTAAAGGAATTGTATACTTATCTTCAACAGATAAACCTACAAAATGGTCAAATGCTGCTGATAAAGGATTATATTTTGGTGGAGAAGCAGAGGGGGCTTATGTAGCAATATCAAAACCAAGTAGCGGTAAAGCGGCTTTTATAGGAGATTCCTCTCCGATAGAAGACTCTTCACCAAAATACATGCATGAAGGCACTGGAAAAACAAAATCAACACATGAAGGATACAAATCTACTGGAAACGCAGCAACACTTTCAGTAAATATAATAAATTGGCTTGCAAATTCGGAAGCTTATGTAGGATTTGATGGCGTAAATCATACAAAAGGAATAGTTACTCCAACTCCTATGGCAGATATAGAAAAAAATCAAACTCAAGCCGAACCTTGGGCAACTCCTACATATGATCCATGGAATACGGACACTTATGCATATGGTTCATACAATGCACCTGAGGGACCAAATAATAATTCTACTGTTAATGTAACAGGAATTTCATTAGACAAAACCTCTACTACCCTTAATGTAGGAAGTATCCAAACCTTATCACCAACAATTATACCAACTAATGCCACAAATAAAACTGTAACTTGGTCAAGTAGTAATACAAGTGTTGCTACAGTATCAAATGGTGTTGTTACTGGAAAAGCTATAGGGACAGCAATCATAACTGCAACTACTGTTGATGGAAAAAAAACTGCTACCTGCAATATTACAATTTCTAATATTCAAAATACTGCTACCTTAAACGAAGGCTTTGATACAGTAGTTGGAACTAGTAGTTCAATAACATCAGGAATTCCAACAAGTTGGACTTTTTCTTCTGGTTTAGGTGTATATACTACTAGTGGCAACTATGGAGTATCTTCACCATCTATAAAGTTACAAAATACAGGAAACAAAATTACTACACCTAGTCTTGACTTATCAACTCCAGCAAATCTATCCTTTTGGATAAAGGGTAATGGAACAAATTCAAGTTCATCTCTATTAGTGGAAAAATATGATGGAACTAGTTGGATATCCATTGCAGAAATTGCTAACCTACCTATTACTGGAACTACTAAAACTTATACTTTAGGACTAGATACTAAACAAGTTAGATTTACTTATACTAAAAGTTTAGGTAACCTTGCATTAGACGATATTAAAATCCAATAAAAAAGATTGCTCCTTTTTATATGTTATTACAGAATCAAACATATAAAAGGGGCACTCTTTTGTTATTTTACAAATTTAATGACTCCATTATTTCTTTCATGTTCTTTTCCTAAACTATTAGGATATCCAATTGATGCTATTCCCCAAACAATATGATTTTCTGGAACACCAAAGCTTGTTAATACTTTTCTTACTTCCTTTTCATCGCAAATAGTTTTTAATTGATTTATCCAGCATGAGCCTATTCCTAGAGAAGTTGCCATTAAAAATATATTTTCAAGAGCACATGCACAATCTGCAAGTCCATTTGTATTATCCTTATCATTAGATAACATTATTAAAGTTGGGGGAGCATAAAAATTATATCCTGCATCTCTTCCTAAAGCTTCTCTAATAACTTTTGCAAGTAACTCAATCTTTTCCTTATTTTGAACCACAGTAAATTGCCAGCTTTGTTTATTCATTCCGCTTGGTGCGTGTATTCCAGCTTTTAAAATTAACTCTAATTCTTCATCCTTTATTTGTTCCTCTTTAAAATCTCTTACACTTCTTCTTGTTAATATGTTTTGTAATACTTCGTTCATAATAATATCTCCTTTTCATATTTTTATAATAATTTATTTAAAACATTTGACTTACTTTTTTGAAATTTTCCTCAAAAATTCTTGCATTTTTATCTTCATTATTATTGAATTTCATCTAACACACCTTAATAAAATCAAAACTTTATAGATCTCTAATTTGATTAAACTTTATATTTATTATACCATCATATACATAAAATGCTATTTATTATATTTATTTTATAATAATATTATCTCCCTTATTTTTTCATAAATTATCCTTATTTTATCTTAATCTAATAAATCCCCTCATTTTCTCCATTTATGCTTTATAAATCTAATTATGTGATCAAAATATTTATTTATAGTTTTTTACATGTTAATATCTAAACATGTATTTTTTTGTAAAATATACTCATGGCATACTTAAACTAATTATTTACTTATTAAAAATAACTCAATTATTATTTAGGAGGAAGATCTATGAAAGCCAAAAAAATTTTTTCAATCATGTTAACGTGTTCATTAATTTTAGGTGCAACAGTAATTTCATCTCAATGTTCTGCATCAGCAGCTGTTAAAACTACAACAAGCTCAGCCGTAACTTCTAGCTCTGTTTCAGAAAAAAATTCTATCTATGTATCACCTGATGCATCAGATAATGGTGCTGGAACAATTAATAATCCAACATCACTTATTTCAGCAGTAAACAAAATTGCTCCAGGTGAAACTATATATCTACAAAGCGGAACTTATAAAATCAGCAAACAATTAACAATACCTTATACTAACAATGGTACTGAAAATGCTATGAAATCAATGGTTGCTTTAGATAGCAAAAAAGTAATATTTGATTTTACAGCTGAATCTTATAATATGAAGGATACATCTCGAAATGATAGAGGTGTGCAATTAGAAGGAAGTTACTGGCACTTAAAAGGAATACAATTTTATAATGCTGCTGATAATGGTTTATATGTAACTGGCAAACATAATATAGTTGAATCATGTATCGCTAAAGCAAATAGAGATACAGGGATTCAAATAGGTCGTCGTGCTTCTAGCCTTTCAAATAAGGCAGATTGGCCAAGTGATAACCTTATTCTTAATTGCACTTCATTTAACAATAGCGATCCTGCAACAGGTGAAAATGCTGATGGATTTGCAGCTAAGTTAACCTGTGGAGAAGGTAATGTATTTGATGGCTGTATTTCTTATAACAATGTTGATGACGGTTGGGACTTATTTTCAAAAACTGAAACTGGTCAAATAGGTGGAATTACGATTAAAAATTCTATTGCATTTAGAAATGGATATACTACAAGTGGTCAATATACTAAAAATAGTGATGGTAATGGATTTAAATTAGGTGGTTCAGACATGCCTGGAAATCACACTGTATATAATTGCATTGCTTTCGAAAATAAAAAACATGGTATAACTGATAATAGTAATCCAGGTGTTATCACTGTAGATAGCTGTACAAGTTTTAACAATGCAGCTACAGATGGAAAATCAAGCAATATTGATTTAGCAAGAGATAAAACAAATTCTAATAACATCTTAAAAAATATTATTTCTTTCAGTACTAAAAAAGTAGGTAGTGATAAATATAAAGGTACTGTAGAAAATTCTATTTTATATAATACTAATAAATATTACTCATTTGCTGCAAAATCAACTGCTGATTCTAGAGTAAAAGGTAGTATGGGTACTGTAGCGGATGCTGTAACTACTAATGATTTTATAAGTATTGAATCTCCTATACTTGGTGAAGATGTTGATACTTTATGGAGAAATTCAGATGGTTCAATAAATACAGGCAAGTTCTTAAAGGTTAATCCTAGTAGTAAATATAGCAAAATGGGAGCTTCTTTAAGTAAATAATTTA
Source organism: Clostridium puniceum (assembly GCF_002006345.1). GTDB lineage: Bacteria > Bacillota > Clostridia > Clostridiales > Clostridiaceae > Clostridium > Clostridium puniceum. The sequence continues at coordinate 14,736 of NZ_LZZM01000089.1, read as the reverse complement.
TAATAAATATAGGTTCATTTTGACTATTATAATACACCACAAATTAAAATTAATAATAAGTGAGTAATAACTAATAAAAAATAAAACATTAGTTATCACTCACTTTTGTTATATATAGATATTAGAAATAATGTTATCTAATTCATATACTTAAATCCTAATTAATTTCCTACATAAAAACATAAAACAATCTTATTATCTCTTATATTATTTTATGAATAATTATTATATTACATTAAGAACAGTACAATAACTACGCATATGTAGTTTATTTATTGGAATGAACATCAGCATCATTTTTTATTTTTACTAATAGAATTCCACTTGCTAATGCGGTAAATGGAGCCACAGTCACAAGTCCAAAACTACCAATTAAAGTATGCAAAATTTCAGATGATACATATTTCAAATTTAATATGTTTATTATTGGCGTACCCTGAGCCATAAATACCATAAGTAATCCTATATATCCACCTGAATATGCTAATAATAATGTAGTCATCATAGTTCCCATAATTGATCGTCCAACATTTATTCCTGACTTAATAGCTTCCATCTTTCCTATACTTGGTTTCTTTTCAATTACTTCTGCCACTGCTGAAGTAATATCTACTGCTACATCCATAACTGCTCCTGACGATGCTATGAATATACTAGCTATAAATATTTGTGTAAGATTCAAATTCTCATATCCTGAATATAAAAGTGATTCTGAATATGACATAACTGCTCCATGAATTTTAAATTTATTTACAAAGAATAGTGCCATAAAACAAGTTACAAGAGCTCCACATAATGATCCAATTATTGCAGCTAAAGATTTCTTATCTATACCATAAACTAATACTATTATTGTAATTATTAATATCATAGTTGTTATTATACCTACTATTACAGGATTATATCCTTGCAAAAATAAAGGTATTAAAACCTTCCACATAGCTAACACTGTAAATATAAACGATAAAATTGATTTTATACCAACTATTCCTGCAAACCCAATAAGTACAACTACAAAAATAGCTATAAGTAAAATTTCATAATTAAGTCTATAATGATCAACAAGAGTTGCTACTCTAATTTCATCCCCTGTATAATCAATGGTAACTAATATTTTGTCTCCAATTTGAAATATCTTGTCTTCTTCAAGGGAGCCTGACAATCTATTAGTTCCTCTAGTTACCTTTCCTTTAAACTTCCCTTCAAGTATTTCTATTTCACATAGCTGTTCTCCAGTTTTTATAAGCCCTGTATTTATAATAAAACTCTCATCTGTACTCAATACCTTGGCAGATACTCTTTGTGTATTTTCATATATTTTTTGTGGAAACTTATTAGGTAAAAGTGTAAGTAAAGTTATCGCTATAAGTGTTACTAATATAGGAATTGTATTACGTCTATGAAAATCTTTAAACAATTAATCATTCTCCTCTTTGTTTTAATCAAAAGTTATAATTTAGGAATTTAGAATCAAGGATGAAAAAATAATTTTTTCATTCTCAATTCTATCTTCAAAACTCCTCATAAAATATCCTAAAGGGCATAAATCATTATTGTACTTTAGTTATATTTTTAAGTTTATCAAATACATTTGTATTGTCATAATATCCTGCAAATAAATCTTCTCCAAGTCCCTTTGCCATCATTGCTACCGGAATTCCTGTATGTGAATATGAACTAAATGAAATTCCTGATTTATTGTTTAAAACATGAGTTAATGTTACTGAAAATGGTTCATAAGTTCCATACATTACATTTTCATTTTCGTCTAACTTTCTATCAGCTTTTGAAACCATACTCTTTTCATATGCAGCCTTAATTTTAGCTTCCTCAGCTTGTGTTAATACCATTCCACCCTTTGTTGATTCTCCACTCGAACCAGCTCTTTTAAGACCAAATTGTGCTTCAACATCTTTCATTGCATCATCAAAAGATGTTTTATTTTTTCTATATTCCTCAATGTTTCTATCAAAAGCTGTATATGATACTTTTTGATTAGATATGTTTTGTAAATAAGTATCATAGTTTGTTCCTGCAAAACCTATTGTGAGTCCACCTGTTTCATGATCTCCTGTTACTAAAATTAATGTTTCATTTGGATGTTCATTATAAAAATTAACTGCCTCTTGTACTGCATCACTAAAAGCTTCTGTTTCCTTAATATTTGCTCCTGCATCATTAGCATGACCAGCCCAGTCAATCTTTCCACCTTCAACCATCATAAAGAAACCTTTATCATTATCTAAAACTTCTATCCCTTTTTTAGTATAATCTGCAAGCGTAAGCTCATTTCCAGTTCTATCTAAGTTATATTTTATTGCGCCACTTTCTTTTTCAACCTCATCATCTGGACAAACTGCAATTGCTTTATCACCTTTTTTTAGATTTTTTATATCGGTTTTAGTATTAACTACTGTATATCCTTTTTCTTTTGCTAATTCTCCTATTTTAGCCTTACCTTGTTCTTTTACTTCTTTAGAATCATCTGATAAGAACTTTCCTCCCGCAAAATAGTCAAAGTTAGAATCCACAAGTTCAAGTCCCATACTATAGTATTCACTTCTAGATGGTACATGAGCATAATACGCACCTGGAGTTGCATGATCTATATTTACTGATGATACTATTCCAACCTTATATCCTAATTGTTTCTTTAACTTTTCTGTTATAGTCTCATAAGATTTAGTTTTTGTTTCATCCATATTAATTACACTACTTAATGTTTTATTTCCTGTTGAAAGAGATGTAGCTGTTGATGCTGAATCTGGACAAAGAGAGGTTGAATCATATGTTGTTACTGTTCCTGTTACAGGGAAATTCATAAATGATAATTTTTCTGGATTTGGATAATTTCCCTTTTTAACATCAATTTCTCCATGTTCTTGAATTCCTTTATAATATTGTGCTGCTTGAATTTGTGGAAAACTCATACCGTCACCAATAAACATAAAAATATATTTAGGCGCTTTTCCATTATAATTTGAAGTTGAAGCTGCTGCTACTCCTTGAGGTTTTATTTGATTATTTAATGTATAGCCAACTCCTACTACCATTGCTAAAGCTAACACTGACCCCAAAATTCTTTTAACAGTTTTATTCATTATTTACTATCCCCTTTACTATTTATAATCATATTCTTTGACTTTCTATGATTTCTTCATAGTTTATTTCTTTTCATTAGATAGTATAAACTTTATGTGTTAACATTATTTTATTAATTAGTAAAATAACTGTAAAATTAATGTTAAATTTTGTATTTGAATTTAATCATTCATTATTGAAACAAAAAAATAAAATAACTGGGATATTCTTTATACTAAAAAAGACCATTTGCCAACTATTAAATAGTAATCTGGTAAATGGTCTTATAATTTAATATTAAAAGACAGATATATTATTCTTAAACAAATATATCTAAAATTTTTAAATTTTAAACTTTTGTACTATTTCATTAAGGTTTTGAGCAAGCTCTGCTTGACTTTGAGCAGTTAATGCAACCTGCTCTAACCCATGTGTAGTTTCATTCATTCTTTCTTTAATTACTTCTGCATGTTCACTAGATTTTTGAGTTACTTCAGCCATATTTTTAATTTCTTCACTTACTTGTCCAACTGTTGCTGTAACCTCTTCTGACATAGCTGCAATTTCTTCTGACATGTTACTTACAAAATCAGAATCATTATAATATTGGTTTCCTGTTTTTTCATATGCCTCAAATTGTATATTTACATCTCCATTAATAAATCCTAATATATCACTTCCAGTATCAATGCTATTTTTAAAGGCTTCTTGAACTTTAATTATAGTTTCTTGAATGTTTTTTACTGCTTCTGCTGATTGTTCTGCAAGCGTTCCAACTTCTTCAGCTACAACAGCAAATCCTTTTCCCATTTCTCCCGCTCTTGCTGCTTCAATCGCTGCATTTAATGCTAGTAAATTGGTTTGTTCTGATATATCTGCTATAGTCTCTGCCATAACTCTAATATTATCAACAACCTTCCCCTCTTCGATAACCTTTATCATTCTTTGTTGTTTTTCATCAGATATTTGTTTAGCTTCCTTTAAAGCTTTTTGGCTATTATTTTTAACTTCTATAGCCCTTTCTTTTGCACCATTTGCATTGCTGCTTCCGTCCATAGCTTTCTGTGAAAGTACATTAATACTTGAATCAACTTCTTGAATAGATGCACTTATTTCTTCTGTTCCAGAGCTTGCTTCCTGCATATTAGTACTAATATTATTTATAGCTTCATCTACACTAATAGCCTTTGATGTTAATTCTTGAACTGTTGCTGAAAGCTCCTCTGATGAAGCACTCATATTTTGAGAATTTTCAAGTATAGTTTTAACAAGCTCTTTAATATTATCTTGCGCTATAAATAATGATTCTCCTGCTTTTCCAAATTCATCTCCTCTTGTAACTTTAAAATCATAAGACAAATCATAACTTGCAAGCTTTTCACCAAATAAATTTATTATTTGGAGAGGCTTGTTAATATCATTTGTTAAAATTAATCCTATTATAATCGCCAATATAAAACCAATAATGCTTAATATTGTCATAATTGTAGTCGATGTTGTATATATTGAAACAATATTATCGTTAGCTGTGCTAGATTCTTTTAAATTTCTTTCTATCAATTTATCCAAACTTTTAAATAATACATCTGTAATTTGAGGTATATCTTTATATTGTTCAATTGCTCCAGTATAATTACTTGATTCTATAAGCTTAATAGTATTTTCCCTTAAAATTGTATATTGTTTTAATTCACTATTGAATTGTTCAAATGATTTTTTTTCATCCTCCTCAATAAGTCCACTTTGGAGTTGACTTATATATTTTTCATTTTCTTCCTTATTATCTTGAATTTCCTTTATCAACTTAGTTCTTATTGAAGCTTCTTGTTCATCTTCAGAGTTTACTAAATCTGACAAATCACTTTTTATTTGAGTTAAATTTTGTTTCATATCTGTTAACATATAAACATTCTGAAGATTTTGATTATACATCTTTTTTGCATTTTCACCAACATTTTTAAGTGATACAATTCCAACTCCTCCTACGATACCGATTAATAATGCAACAATTAAGAATGAAATAATTAATTTAATTTTTACTTTTATATTTTTCAATAACCCCATTTATAATACCTTCTTCCTTACCACTATTTATTATTAGGCTATTTATGACTTATATAGCCTAAAATTATTGTTATATATGTTTAAATAAATAATTTACCTATGCTTATGTAATTGATTTCAATCAAGCAAATTAGGTAGAACTAATATATTAGTAAAAATATTTTCACTATATCTGTGTGTTTAAAATTATTTAACAAAATTAAGTCATAATAATTAACTTAATGATTACTAATTTTATGAACACATATATTATCATGATATTAAACTCGTCAAAATACAATTTAATTATACTATATATTCTATAATCCTTACATAGATAATGTCAAAATTTCTCAAAAATAATTAGAAAAACCCTTTTCTATTCTTATCATAAACAAATAAATAGGGTTATATCTTATAAGTATAACTTTTCTCTATAATTTTTAGGAGACATACCCTTTTCCTTTTTAAATATTTTGGAAAATCCAAGTGTATCATCATATCCTACTGAGCGTGATATATCACTTATGCTTAATTGACGATTGATCATAAGTTCACATGCCTTATTTATTCTAAATTTTATTATATATTGTTGAGGTGTTACTCCCATATTTTCCTTGAAAAATGCACTAAAATAGTTTTTATTAAGACCTACACTTTTAGCCATTTCATTTATATATAATTTCCTAGAATAATTGGTTTCAACAAACTGCAAACTCTTTTTTATGTATAATTCCTTGTAATTATTACTTAAAACTACGTGTTTTCCTGATTCCTCAATAAGTTGTGATAAGAACATTCCCAGTAGTGATTGTAGTCGTAATTCCCTTCCATATTTCAATTCTGTAGCTTTTCTCATATCTTCAAAACATTTTTTTATAAATTCCCCTTCTATACATTCAAAAATAGGATTCTCTTGATTAAGATTAGCTAAATTCAAATAATTTTCAGCTTTTATTCCCCTAAAGCCAATCCAGGTATATGTCCATGGATCTTCATTATCAGCCTTGTAATATGTTACTACATTAGGACAAATTAGAAAACCTTGATTTTCTTTTATCTTATATGATTTTTCATTCACATAAAATATACCGCTTCCTTTAAGTATAAAATGAATTAAAAAATGATCCCTAACTGCTGGTCCATAAGAATAAGAAGGCTTACATTTTTCCATACCACATTGATATACGACCAGATCAAATCCATCTCTATTTACCGTTGGTAAATATGTTATTTCCATATCTTCTTTCATTTTCAAATCTCCAATTTTAAAAATATGTAAATTTTTTTCTTAGATTATACCATATTAATCTTATATTAATCCATTTCATTTTTTTATTATAATCTTATAATTATATTTAAAAGAAATCGTTTTTTATTATAATTTAAAATTAAATTGGAGGAATTAATATGAGTATTATATATGACAACAATACAAAATCGTTTCACTTAACAGCTAAAAATACTAGCTATATATTACAAATCCATGAAGATGGTTATTTATTACATCTTTATTTTGGAAGAAAATTAAGAAATTTTAATTGCAATAGTTTATTATCACTTAAAGAGAGATGTTCTTTTTCTCCAAATCCTGATCCTTGTAATTATATGCTTTCACTTGACACACTTCCACAGGAATATCCTTCTTATGGAACTAGTGATTTTCGTACTCCTGCATATTCAATTCAACTTGAAAATGGGACTACTATAACTGACCTCAGATATGAATCACATAAAATTATAGATGGAAAACCAAAGTTAGAAAATCTTCCAGCAACTTATGTTGAAGATGATGCAGAAGCACAAACTTTAGAAATAGTAATGTCTGATTCTTTAATTGGACTTAAAGTAATTTTATCTTATACAGCTTATGAAAACTATGATGCTATATCAAGAAATGTAAAATTTATAAATAGCGGTAATGAAGATTTGAAATTACTAAGAGCTTTAAGTATGAGTATAGATTTTAATAATTCTGATTATGATTTTCTTCACCTTCATGGTGCTTGGGCAAGAGAAAGACATATTGAAAGAACACCTTTAATAATTGGTACTCAATCAGTAGAAAGCAGACGTGGTTCAAGTAGCCATAATCAAAATCCTTTTATTGCATTACTAAGTCACGATGCTAACGAAGAATATGGTGATGTATATGGATTTAATTTAGTGTATAGTGGTAATTTCCTGGCACAAGCAGAAGTTGATCAATATAAAACTACAAGAGTATCACTTGGTATAAATCCCTTTGATTTTTCTTGGCTTCTTAAACCAAATGAAAATTTTCAAACACCTGAGGTTGTAATGGTTTATTCTTCAAACGGTTTAGGTGAAATGTCAAGAACATACCATAAACTATATAGAAATAGATTATGTCGAGGTACTCATAGAGATAAAACCAGACCTATTCTTGTTAATAATTGGGAAGCAACTTATTTTGACTTTAATGCTGAAAAAATTGAGAGTATTGGTAAAACTGCAAAAGAACTTGGAATTGAACTTTTTGTTCTTGATGATGGTTGGTTTGGAAAAAGAGATAGTGACAATTGTTCTTTAGGCGATTGGGTTGTTGATGCAAAAAAACTTCCTAATGGATTAAATGATTTAGCCGAACGTATAAATAATTTAGATTTACAATTTGGTTTATGGTTCGAACCTGAAATGGTGTCACCTGATAGTGATTTATATAGATCACATCCTGATTGGTGCCTTCATGTTCCAGGAAGATCTCGTACCCAAGGAAGAAATCAACTAGTATTAGATCTATCTCGTAAAGAGGTATGTGATTATATTGTAAATTCTTTATCTGCTATTTTAAGTTCTGTTAACATTAGTTATGTTAAATGGGATATGAATAGAAATATGACTGAAATAGGCTCTCCTTGCCTTCCTCCAGAAAGACAAAGAGAAACTGCTCATAGATACATGTTAGGTTTATATAACATATATGAAAAGCTTACAACAACTTTTCCAAATATATTATTTGAAGGCTGCTCTGGTGGTGGTGGTAGATTTGATGCAGGTATACTATACTACATGCCTCAAATCTGGACAAGTGATGATACCGATGCTGTTGAAAGATTAAAAATTCAGTATGGTACTAGTATTGTTTACCCAATTAGCACTATGGGCTCTCATGTATCAGCAATTCCAAATCATCAAGTTCACAGAAAAACTTCTCTTAAAATGAGAGGTGATGTTGCAATGTCAGGTAACTTTGGCTATGAACTTGATCTTACTAAATTTACTGATGAAGAAAAAGAAGCTGTAAAGAAACAGATAAAGTCTTATAAAGCTTTAAGAGAGCTTATACAATTTGGAGATATGTATAGATTACTAAATCCATTTGATGGTCATGAAGCATCTTGGATAATTGTATCAGAAGATAAATTAGAAGCCTTTGCAACATATTTTAGAGTTCTTTCAACTCCAAATGAACCAATAAGAAAATTATACTTAAGAGGACTAGATCCAGATAAAAACTACTCAATTACTGGACTTGATGGAGCTTTTGGTGGAGATGAACTTATGTATAGTGGTATTACCATCCCTGACTTAGAAGGTGATTATCAAAGTATTACTTGGACATTAAAAGCTAATTAATGCAGTTCAATTAAACTGTTCTAACTAAAAGTACTTCAAAAAACTGATTTTTTAATCTTTTTTGAAGTACTTTTAGTTTCTTATTTATGTTCAATTATATTCTTAGAAGATAATTGAACATAAATGCCTTTACTTTTCCTATATTGAACAGGTGTAATATTAAATTGTTTTTTAAAGTGTTTATAAAAAGTCGGCGTATCTTTAAATCCACATGAATAAGAGATTTCTGTAATGTTCATTTTTGTAGTTTCTAACAAATTTACAGCAGTATTTAATCGAAAAGAAATAAGATATTGTTGAGGTGAAATTTTGTTCTCTTGAATAAATAGTTTATATAGATAAGTTCTTTCGATTCCAACATATTTAGCTATGTCACTTATTTTAATATCATAACTAAAATTATTATATATATAATCAAGGGCCTTATCCAAGTAGGATTCACCTGTATTTTTTGCTTTTGAATTTACTTGATCATATATGTTAGAAAAACATATGTATAATTGTCCTAGTAAAGCAAATTCATTACTACTATTAGCTTCATACTTATATATTAAAGAAAGTAGATTTTCTTTAAAAATCCCATTACTATTGTCTTTAAAAATTAAATTATCTTTTGATAATCCACATTTCTTTAAAATAGTATTAGCTTCATATCCATCAAAACTAATCCAGCAATATTCCCAAGGCTCTTCTTTATCTGCTTTGTAGTAAGTAGATTCGCCTGGACAAATCAAAAAACCTTCTCCTTTTTTTAGTTCATAACATTTATTATTTACATAGTAATTTCCTTTTCCATTTAAGATATAGTGTAAAAGATAATGAGGGCGAATGGCTGGTCCAAAGGAATGCGACGGTTCGCATATCTCTGAGCCACCATAATATATAGTTAACCCACGACTTAATTTATCTTGTGAAGTAAATTGTAACTTAGTTTGCATTTTTATTAAAATCCCCTTTATTAATATTTTGCTTTCATCAATTTTTGATATCCTAACTTCCACATCTTATTCTATTCTATGTTAGTAGTTTATAAAATTTTCAACATAACAACAACTTTTTGAAACATAGCACATAGAAACATACTCCTATATAATTATATAATTAACTTGTAATTAAATCAAAAAAAGTTAAGGAGGATAAGTAAATGAAAATTACATTTATGGGGGCTGGAAGCACTGTATTTGCAAGAAATGTATTAGGTGATTGCATGTGTACTGAAGCCCTTTGCAAAAGCGAAATTGCTCTTTATGACATTGATGAGGACAGATTAAAAGAAAGTGAAATAATCTTGAATGCAATCAACAAAAATATAAATAAAGGAAGAGCGCAAATTAAATGTTTTTTAGGTGTTCACAATAGAAAAGCATCCCTTAAAGATGCTACCTTTGTTGTTAATGCAATTCAAGTAGGTGGATATGATCCTTGCACAATTACTGATTTTGAAATTCCTAAGAAATATGGCTTAAAACAAACAATTGCAGATACAATGGGAATTGGCGGAATAATGAGAGCACTTAGGACTATTCCTGTTATGGCTGATTTTGCAAAAGATATGGAAGAAGTTTGCCCAGATGCATTTTTTTTAAATTACACAAATCCAATGGCTATGCTTACAGGTTTTATGCAACGTTTTACTAAAGTAAAAACAATTGGTCTTTGTCATAGTGTACAAGTATGTTCTGAAAATTTGTTAAAGGATTTGAACATGGAAGATAAACTAGACGGTAGAAAAGAACTAATTGCTGGTATTAATCATATGGCATGGCTCTTAGAAATATACGACAAAGACGGCAATGATTTATATCCAGAAATTAAGAAAAGAGCAGAATTTAAAAATTCTGGAGAAGAAAAACATAATGACATGGTACGTTATGAATATATTAAACATCTAGGTTATTATTGTACTGAATCAAGTGAACATAATGCAGAATATAATCCATTCTTTATTAAGTCAAAATACCCTGAACTAATTGATAAATTTAATATTCCATTAGATGAATATCCAAGAAGATGCATAGAACAAATTGAAGGATGGCAAAAAGAAAAAAATGAAATTTTGCAAAATGGCAAAGTTACACATGAACGATCTAAGGAATATGCTTCTTATATTATGGAAGCAATTGTAACAAATAAACCATATAAAATTGGAGGTAATGTGATCAATAATGGACTTATTGATAATTTACCACAAGATGCATGTGTAGAAGTTCCTTGTATGGTAGATGCAATTGGAATTCATCCAACTTATGTAGGTAAACTACCAACACAACTTGCAGCTATGAATATGAGTAATATAAATGCTCAATTGTTAGCAATTGAAGCAGCTGTAACAAAAGATAGAACTAAAATATATCAAGCTGCTATGATGGACCCACATACTGCTGCTGAATTATCTATTGATGATATCGTAAAAGTGTGTGATGAAATGATAGATGCACATGGAGATTATATGAAAGACTTTAACAAATAATAGAATAAAATCGTAACTAATAGTTAGATAATTATAAACTAAAAAGGGGCATTGCCCCTTTTTTATGCTACAATTAACTATTAAATTTTGAGAATAATATCTTGCAAGAACTTTTCTCTTTGACTTGGCTGAGAATTGGTTATCCCTCTAAAGTGAATCCATTTACGTTTTTGGAAACCTAACTGTTTTAAAGTTCTATTTACAAAAATCTTCCCAATAGGATTTCCAAGAAACCATCGTAAATATCATGTTAGTGAAGTAGAAGTAGTAATAACCACTGCTTTCTATGTTACTTTGATCCATTTCAATATTTAATTTTCATAAAATGAAGCAGATAAAGGTTGTCTATCTGTAAATCTTTTGTAACTATACTTGGGATATCCTACCATTACAACCCCTGTTATTTTCTTTTTTTCTGGAATATTAAAAATCTTATTTATTGGTGAATTCTCACTACGAGCACAAATCTCAAATATTCCTGCCCAGCATGATCCAAGATCAAGAGATGGAGCATATAATTCAAGATAAGATAATGAAAGAATAGAATTTTCTCTGCCATTGTAAAAATTATCATCAGCTAAAGTTAAAATTATACTAGGTGCATCTCTTAAAATAGTATCAACTTTATTTTCTCTGTAGCCCTTAATCATGCCAGACAACATCTTACTCCAAGTTGAATCATTTTCAAACCAGTTAATACATTCCTCAACTGCTAACTGAATTGCTTTTTTATCATCTATTATTATATAAGATATACCTTGTGAATTACTAGCCGTTGGAGCCAAATGAGCAACATCAACAAGTTCCATTAACTTTTCTCTTTCAACTCGTGTATTCTTATAAGAACGAATAGATCGTCTTGCTCTAATAAAATTCTTTGCTTCTTCTGCATTTAATTTTTTAACTTGTCCAATCTCACTTTGCATAACTAATGGTGATTTATTATTATCTATAGCTTCTTTTGGACATATAGCTACACAATGACCACAGGCAAAACATGCATCAGGATTGACTTCCTTTGGACCTGTAGATTCTAGTTTTAATACTCCTAATGGACATTCCTCTACACACAATCCACATTTTATACATTTTTCTTCATTTACAGTTGTTAAATTCATTTTAATTCACTCCTCATTAATTTTTATACTCATATATGATACGAATACATTTAATTTTTGTTTAACTTGTGATATTTATCAAAATAATCATTATGAATTTCCATATGTCTTTGCTCATTTGCCATCTCATCATGGGTTTCTGAACGGACAAATCTGTTTTTCAGGTTTATTTTTTAGTTATGTTTGATTAAATAATGTTTTCATCAAACTCACTACTTTTCATTGATTTTTTATTCTACAACATATCATATATTTTTATGTGGAGATATCACAGCTGATTATCACCTCCTTAGTTTTCTTGCTTAACAAAATATGTTCCATTTCAAATTGATTGAGCTATTTCACTGATCTTTATGTTTTCATTTTTACAATCATCAATAATATGTGAACTCAATTATCTAGTAAATGCTAAGATTTACTTACTGGAACATTCCCGTAATAGCATTTAAGCGGTCCCTTTTCCACACCGACTATACAGAAATTGCATTGTATACATTTTGATTGTGTCTGTTTTCCTGTTTTGAATTTATTTACTAAATCTGATTCAATTATAAGTGGTCTTGACATGGAAATTGCATCAAATTTATAATTATCAATTAAGTCTTCTATTTCTTCTAATTTTGTTATTCCTCCTACTAGAATAACTGGAATATTTACAGCTTTCTTGATTGACATTGCTGCCTCAAAATTATATAAGCTTTTTGGCTGAGGTTGTGGTACTGTTTTCTTTGCAACTATACCAATGAAATTTTTCATGAATTCTGGCATTTTATTTAACTTCTCATTTTCGGCTACTATCATTTTCCATGGAACCTGCCCACGCATTGTTGCCAACCCAGCTTTTAATGTTCCATTTGAAACTTCAATTCCATCACATCCAACTTGCTCTAATAATCTAGCAATTTTTACAGACTCTTCAATTGTCATACCATTTTTTAATGTTTCATATCCATTTATTTTTACAATCATTGGATAATCTAAAACTTCCTTCCTAGCTTTTTCAAATATCATCTTAACAATTCTAAATCTATTTTCTGTACCGCCTCCCCATTCATCTTTTCTCCTGTTCATTCTTGGCGATACAAATTCTGAAAGTAAGTATCCATGTGCTAAATGAATTTGTACACCATCAAAACCTGCTTCTTTTGCATTTTTTATTCCTTGAACAAACATTTTTATTACTTCTAAAATTTCAGTCTTAGTCATTTCTCTTGCTTTATAGTCAGATATTTTAGAAGGTGCAACAATCGACATATGAGCACTTTCTTCTTTTGATTGACCGCCACAATGATTAAGTTGTGCAATAACTGGTGTTCCCATTTTATGCATTCTATTAGTTAATTTTTTTAAGCTCTCAATATTTTCAGATTTATTAATCATAACCATATTATCTGAAGCCTTTCCTTGCTGTCCAACTCCAATAAAGCCAGTAATAATTCCACCGACTCCTCCTTTAGCTAATGCTTCGTACTTTTTAATTAATTGCTCTGTAACCTTGCCATTTTCATCACCCGCTCCTTCAAAAGTTGCTGATCTAATAATTTTGTTAGAAAATGTTATACTTGCCAATTTAAATGGCTCAAATGCTGTTTTCATTAAACTCTCTCCTTTGCATGATTTTTTTACTTTCCTTTATTACTGATATAATTTACCCTTTGTATTAGTCAGGATTTTAAAGAAACATAAGGATATTTTTCGAGAACGATCATTCTAATTAATATAAAATTTTTTTATTTAATAAATTCAAGAAAAAAATCCACTATATGTTGCATTTTTTTGTTCCCTGATATTCTTACATTAATTATTTATATAGTGGTTTTACTTTCTTTATTTATGTAACAAGATTCTAGAAAAATATAATTACATTTTTTTAGAATTATCATTCTAATTACCTAGATTTCGTACAAATATAAAAATTATACTTGTATATAATTACCTGTTACTATTATCCATAATATTTTATTATCTATGCAATTTAAGATAAATATGCTATGGAATAATATAGGAATTTTAAAAATGGCCGAACTGAAAAGAGCAAAAAGCAAATCTTCCAATTTTAGATTATATTGTATTAGTAAAAATTGTTTTAACTCGAAATATCGAAAGTTAGTTGGATATATCTAGGATTGCAAAGTACATCTGCAATTAACTTCGCTAACTTTGTTAGTGGCGGAATATTTACTTTAATTCCAAAAGAAGTTCTTTTAACAAAACCTTTTATGTTTCCAACAGTTTTTACTAGTGCTCTAACTCCCATATTTTCAAATTCAGTAACATAAAGAATTGTAGATTTAAAACAACTTATAAGATTATGTGTTATGAATACAAGCCATAAGAATCCGTATATTCCAAGAAACTTTCTGGTTCTTAAATTTTTTATTTGGTATATATTTTTAGCCATTTTAAAGAAAGCCTCTATGGTTT
>NZ_LZZM01000088.1 GCF_002006345.1 Clostridium puniceum | reverse complement strand
AAAAAATTACGTTGAACATCAGCCTATTATCCATTGGAGGACGTCCGGTTTTTGCTACTGAAAATAAATCCTTTATTTGATTCCATTGTTCATCAGATATTTCATAACGTTTTTGTGCCATAATAGTTACCTCTAAGTTTTTTCTTTTATTTTACCTAAAAATTAAATTTTGTACAAATTTCTGTTTTCAGACACGCCCTAATACTATAAGTGAATACAAAACATATTTTTAGTATTTACTAAAAATAAAAAAATATTACCAGAAAACAAAATTTCCAGTAATATTTTAATGATAAATGTGTTAATAACACAAAACTATCTAGAGTCCCATAAAATATAATACGCAAATATATGATTCATAATTGTAACAATTGATAATCATATATGCATTGCTTATACTTGCCATCATTTTTCTTATCTTTATCAAATCAAGCGTTGAACATATTATCTATGATGCTTAGGATCTTTTAATTATGTTCCAATTCTCTCACATTATGTATAACTTTAAGTATTTTAGCTCCATAATCTACAGATCTTGGAGTTTCCATATAGAATTGTAATTCTAATAAAGTGATATTAAAAAAGACAATAAACATTTGATTTTATAATGTTTATTGTCCTCTTTAATTCTTACATTCCTTATTACCTAAGCCTCAGCAAGTTAAAATAGAAGGTATTGATTACTTCAACATAAATAAAATATACATAACTAAATCATCCTTAGATGTATTATTTCCGATACATTCCACTATAAAAAGGCCATACTATTCATTTTTGTGAATAATACAGCCTTTTATTCCTTTAAACCTATATTTATTTCAATATTGTTTTTGCCCATTCAGGCATAATCTTATCTCTCCAAATTAATGTTCCATTCTTAATATTTATAAGTTGTATAAATTCATTTGTATTATCATAAATATTAACCTCATCACAAATATTAATAGCGTCTTTCAAATTTAATAATGATTCAGCATATCTCTTCTCTATTACTTCATCTGGGATTCCATGACCACCTTTTGATACCCTGAACCTGACTCTTTCTTTTGCTATTTCAGAATTCTCAAGACCTATATAATTCATAACTACAAAAAACCCTTTTTCTTTTGCCTTCTTTATATTATTGATTATACTCTTACCAGCTAAAGTAGTTTCTTGATGAAATGAAATATCATTTTTCATATAATAATTAATCATTTTAACAGCTTCTCTACCTACTTTAATTTGAAGATTGTTATCCTGCCATGATCCAACTCTTGCAACCATTTCATCAGTATTAATCCTTTTTTCAATATATTCCTCATTAGACAGTTATTTCCTTTATAACTCTTCTTTGTTCTCTTTGAAGAACTAGATTAGCCATACTCATATAGAAATCTTGTTCTTCTTTTGTTTTTGCATTATCAAATAATTCCTTTAATTCTGAATATGAATATTTTGACCTGTTGTAAAATGAAATTGAACTAATAAAAAATCCATAGTGGATTATTCTGTGTTATGATTTAATCTCTAAACAAAAAACATACACGGAGGATAATCACTATGGACTACCCAAATAATAACACAGAACTACGTAAAAATAAACATTTGAATTTTGAAGAACGTATGCTTATCCAGCTTCGTCTAAAAGATGGCTTTTCACCTTATAAGATAGCAAAAGAGTTAAAACGACCTATAAACACTATCTTAAATGAAATT
>NZ_LZZM01000087.1 GCF_002006345.1 Clostridium puniceum | reverse complement strand
AGTGCTTTAGGAATGAAAGCATGCTTAGAGGGATATAAAGTATTATTTACAACTGTTCCGCTTTTTATTACACAATTGAAAGAATTAAAATCAACTAAAACCTTAAGGACATATCAAAACAAATTATTTAAATATGATCTGGTTATTTTAGATGAATTTGGTTATATATCAGCTGATAAAGAGGGGGCAGAGCTACTCTTTACAAATATATATCTACGAGCCGGACAGAAATCCACCATAATAACTACGAACCTATCATTTGATAGATGGGGTGAAATATTTGGAGATCCTGTGATGACAGCTGCTATGACCGATAGACTAACACATAAATCATATGTTGTTAACATGAATGGTAATTCGTATAGAATGAAAGAAACCAAAGCTTAGCTTAATACTTTAGAATAGCAATAACCATTTTTTGGTGGAAAGGATTTTAATTATAATTTGGTCTAAAAATTATGTATAAAATACATATGGAAAATTGGTTTCCTTATTTAGATTTATCGAATTTAAATAATTCTGTTAATTCATCTTGCATCTCCATCCTAACAGTCCCACTGATTTTCCTTCATATCAACATGATTCTCATCTTTAAATGATACACCTTCTTCTAATAGCAGAAATCGTTGTTCCTGCCACCCCGGTGCCAACCTTCCAGCATGATTTACCACACGATGACATGGATATCTCCCATAAAATTCTGCCTGGCTAAGAACCTTCCCGACAAGCCGTGCATTTTTGTTTCTGCCAATAAGGCTGGCAATTTGTCCATATGTAGCTACCTTCCCTTCTGGGATTTCTTCCACAACGGAAAGTATTTCATAAATTAATTGTTCATTCATAATCTTTTTCATATATTCACCTGTGATACGAACCCTTACTTGGAGATATTGTGATATTTTTGCACAATATTTTAATATTTAATCTTCTGTTTTAATGATATAATACTAACAAAAAATAAAAAGTGTGTCAACGCAACACAGTGATGAGCAGTGATAATGAAACTATCAAATTTAAATATGAATAAAAACAACTATTTTCCCTATGGTAATACGGAAATTGCCTATTTGAAAAGAAAAGACAGACGTTTAGCTGAAGTGATAGAACAGATTGGGCATATTGACCGCCCTACAGATGATGGTTTGTTCTCATCTGTAGTTCATCATATAATCGGACAACAAATTTCTACAAAAGCGCAAAAAACCATATGGAACCGTATGCAGACGTCTTTTGGAGAGGTGAATGAACAAACAATCCTAAAAGTGGGCGTTCCAGAGCTACAGTCTATGGGTATGACATATAAAAAAGAAGAATATATTACTGACTTTGCAGCAAAAGTGGACTCAGGAGAATTTAACCTTCAGCGCATACCTGAACTGTTCGACGAAGAAGCAATCAAAGTTCTTTCCTCATTAAAAGGAATTGGCATATGGACTGCAGAAATGATTCTGCTTTTCTGTTTGGAAAGACCAAACGTATTCAGTTATGGTGACCTTGCAATTCTACGTGGTATATGCATGGTTTATCATCATAAGACAATTGATCGTGTCCGTTTTGAACGATATCGTTATAAATGATACCATAAGAATGTAAGGAAATGATCATATAAGAATGTACAATTTAGTTTTTATAAATTATAATTACTCAAGATTTAACGGAGGTAATTATGATTATACAAACAAATATTTATTCAGAACTTAAAATTAAT
>NZ_LZZM01000086.1 GCF_002006345.1 Clostridium puniceum | reverse complement strand
CAGATAAAAAAGAATATATAGCAATAGATAAAGCAGAAGAAAAGGAATATTATAAGGTATCATCTGCAGAGAAAAGATTATTTGCAGTATGGGAAATGGATAAAACCAGCATTGTGTATAATATTCCGATGATATTAGAAATAAATGAAGGACTAGATAAAGAAAAAATAGAGAAGTCACTAAGTGAATTAGTAAGAAGGCATGAAGCATTAAGAACAAGCTTTAAAGTATTAGATGGTGACGTTGTACAAAAAGTAGAAAAAGAATGGAAGCTTGACTATATATACAAAGAACTGGAGAGCAGTGAGGTTAAGGAAAAAACAAATAACTTTATTAGACCTTTTGATTTAACAAAAGCACCACTGATGAGAGCGGAACTTATAAAATGTGAAGCACAAAAATATATATTCATGATAGATTTCCATCATATTATAGTAGATGGAGTATCCACAAGCATATTGATGGATGAATTTGTGAAGCTTTATCAAGGAGAAAAGTTATCAGAACCTATACTGCAATATAAAGATTATGCAGAATGGCAGAATACTCTGGAAGAGAAAGGTATTATAAAAGAACAAGAAGAGTATTGGATGAATAGATTTAAGGGAGAAATACCTGTATTAAATATTCAAACAGACTATGAAAGGCCAAATGTACAAAGCTACGAAGGAGACCGTATAAACTTTACCCTAGATAAAGCAACAGCAGATAAATTAAATAATATAGCTAAGGAGACAGGTGCAACACTTTATACAGTGCTTCTGTCAGCATATAATATTCTGTTGTCAAAATATAGTGGACAAGAAGATATTATAGTAGGAACAGTTCAGGCAGGAAGGCCTCAAACAGAACTAGAAAATGTAGTGGGAATGTTTGTAAATACTGTAGCTTTAAGAAACTATCCTAAGGGAGATAAAACTTTTAAGGAATTCTTAGAGGAAGTAAAAAATAACACACTGAGAGATTTTGAAAACACAGAATATCAATTTGAAAGCTTCCTTGATAGGTTGAACTTAACAAGAGAAGCAAGTAGAAATCCATTGTTTGATACAATGTTTGTACTTGAAAATATAGACTTTAATGTTTCAGAAGATAATGGAAAGATTAAATCTATTGAGCCAAAACTAAATATGGCAAAATTTGATCTAACATTAACGGCAATGGAAATAAAGGAAGGTATAAGCTTTAGTTTAGAGTATTGTAGCAAGTTATTTGGAAGCAATACTATTAAAAAGATGTGGGAACATTTTGTAAACATATTGGAAGAGATAGTATTAAATCCAAAAATCAAACTACATGAAATAAATATGTTAAGCAAAGAAGAAGAAAATAAATTAATACGTGAGTTTAACAACACGAGAACAGAATACCCAAGGTGGTCTACAATACAGGAACTATTTGAAGAACAGGTAGAAAAGAGTCCTAATAATATTGCAGTAACATTTAATGGAAAAGAATTAACTTATAAAGAGCTAAATGAAAAATCAAATTCTTTAGCAAGACTTTTAAGAGAAAAAGGAGTATCCTCAGAAAAAATTGTAGGAATAATGGTAGAGAGATCCTTAGATATGATAGTAGGGATAATGGGTATATTGAAGGCCGGAGGAGCTTATCTACCTATAGATCCTGAATATCCAGAGGAGAGAATAAGCTATATGCTAGAAGATAGTAGCGCTCAGATTTTATTAACTAAAAAAAGTTTGTTAAAAGATATAAACTTTGAAGGTGAAATAATAGATT
>NZ_LZZM01000085.1 GCF_002006345.1 Clostridium puniceum | reverse complement strand
GCAACAGCAGATAAATTAAATAATATAGCTAAGGAGACAGGTGCAACACTTTATACAGTGCTTCTGTCAGCATATAATATTCTGTTGTCAAAATATAGTGGACAAGAAGATATTATAGTAGGAACAGCTCAGGCAGGAAGGCCTCAAACAGAACTAGAAAATGTAGTGGGAATGTTTGTAAATACTGTAGCTTTAAGAAATTATCCAAAAGGAGATAAAACTTTTAAAGAATTCCTGGAAGAAGTAAAAAATAACACACTAAGGGATTTTGAAAACACAGAATATCAATTTGAGACATTACTTGATAAGTTGAACTTAACAAGAGAAGCTAGCCGAAATCCATTGTTTGATACAATGTTTGTACTTGAAAATATAGATTTTAATATTTCGGAAGATAATGGAAAAATTAAATCTATTGAGCCAAAATTAAATATGGCAAAATTTGATCTAACATTAACGGCAATGAAAATAAAGGAAGGTATAAGCTTTAGTTTAGAGTATTGTAGCAAGTTATTTGGAAGTAATACTATTAAAAAGATGTGGGAACATTTTGTTAACATATTAGAACAGATAGTATTAAATCCAAAAGCCAAACTACATGAAATAAATATGTTAAGCAAAGAAGAAGAAAACAAATTAATATATGAGTTTAACAACACTAGAACAGAATACCCAAGGTGGTCTACAATACAGGAACTATTTGAAGAACAGGCAGATAAAGCACAAAATGATATAGCAGTATCCTTAGATGAAAAAGAACTCACTTATAGAGAATTAAATGAAAAAGCAAATTCTTTAGCAAGAGTTTTAAGGGAAAAAGGGATAAAAGCAGAAAATATCGTAGGTATAATAGTGGAGCCTTCCTTAGAAACAATAATAGGAATAATGGCTATTTTAAAAGCAGGAGGAGCATATTTACCAATAGATCCGGAGTATCCAGAGGATAGAATAAAATATATGCTGAAAGATAGCAGGACAGAACTGTTATTAACTAAAAAAAGTTTGCTAAAAGATATAAATTTTGAAGGCGAAATAATAGATTTAGAAAACCAAGAAAATTATGCTTCTAGCAAAGAAAATATTGAAAAAATAAATACTTCCAGAGATCTTGCTTATGTAATATATACTTCAGGTTCAACTGGAATGCCAAAAGGAGTTTTAGTAGAACACAGAAATGTAGTTAGGTTAGTTAAGAATACAAATTATCTAAACTTAAAGAAAAGCGACCGTATATTACAAACTGGATCTGTAGTATTTGATGCATCAACTTTCGAAATATGGGGTTCACTGTTAAATGGTGGTTCATTATATTTAATTAAAAAAGAAGATGTTTTAAATTCGGAAATTTTAGAGAATAAGTTAGATAAATATGGAATAACAACGTTATGGTTAACTTCTGCATTATTCAGTCAGTTATCCCAAAGTAATCCAGAGATATTTAAGGGAATTAAAAACTTGTTAGTAGGTGGAGATGCCTTATCACCAAAACACATAAATCTTGTGCGAAATAGAAATAAAAACTTAAAAATAATAAATGGATATGGTCCGACTGAAAATACTACATTTTCAACTACGTTCCTGATAGGAAAGAATTATGAAAATAATATTCCAATAGGAAAACCTATAAGTAATTCTACTGTATATATATTAGGAAAAGATAATGAACTTAAACCAATAGGTATTCCAGGAGAATTATGTGTTGGCGGTGATGGTGTTGCAAGAGGATATTTAAATAATTTAGAGTTAACTAGAGAAAAATTTGTAGACAATCCTTTTGAACTGGAGACAAAAATGTATAAGACAGGAGATTTGGCAA
>NZ_LZZM01000084.1 GCF_002006345.1 Clostridium puniceum | reverse complement strand
AGATATTGTTAATCTTTATAATTTTGTGAAACAAAGAAATATTGATGAATTATTAAAAGAAAAGAATAAACAAAATGAAGTTAAGAAATCATGGAAACAAAGAATAATAGAGAGTTTTGAAAGAAATCCATTATTATGCAATAAATGTGGAACTGAAAAATTTTTATGGAAAATATGGCATAAGGATTATGGGGTGATATATGATATAAGGGAAACGAGTAACAGAAAGGATATATTATATGAACCAAAAAGAGATAAAGTACATAGAAAAGTTTTACAAATATCATTGCTATAAATGTAATTATAGTGAATTCGCTCCCGCGGACATCGTAGATGAGTTTGCTGATATGGATGAATATTGCGATGGAGAATACAGTTCAGAACAAGAATGTAAAAGGAAGGGAATGCCAGTAATGGAGTGCCCTAATTGTAATGCGGATTTTTATTATTCAGGAGAAACGAAAAGAGAAGAAGGCTCATATTGGATTGATGAAGATGAACCTTCTCCGTTTTAAAATTCACAAAACTCATAGTCCCCGCTAGGGGATTTTTTATAATTTATTAATTTATTTTGGTGGATAGATAGTTGAGTATTCAATTGTCTGCCTATCCATAGATTTATTTGTAATCTGCATGATGATGTGCAGTCATTCTTTGTACGGATTTACTTCATTAAAAAATATTATTAGGGTTATGCTTTATCCAAAAAGCGAGAAGGAGAACTATTATGAGTAAATTAGCAAAGGTATTAACAAACAAGGAAATTAAGGATAGTCTACAAAAGATTTTAGGAGTTATGAACGACTACGAAGAATATGAAATTTCTAATGGTGATGCTTGGACTTACAAATTCAATTTAAAGAAAAATAGTGATATTGAATGTAGAATTTACGATGGTGAATGGTGCGAATATGTTATGGCTATTCCAAATGATGTTACTAGCGTTAAGGATATCTTAAAGGGATATATAAATTATCTTTATGAAAATGAGATTAATTTTAGAAACAGTTATTTGAAGGCAAATAAGGGTTGGTATTCTAGGAAGCACAAAAGTTTAAATACATGGTTTGAAAGAAATAATAGAGCTAAAATTGATGCGATAGTAGAAGATATTGCAGAAAGATATTCTACTACAAAGCGAGTTGAAAGTGATATTGCACATTATAAAGTGTTTATTTCTAGGCTTTACTATGCATTAAATTGCTTAGATAAAAATTGGAAATTAGAAGACATAAAAGAAGCTGCATTCAAAAGATGTTCTGAACTTGGCATAAAGAACATTAGAATTAGTTACATAGATAGTAGATTGAGTGTGATGAAAAATAATAATAATGCAACTGCTGTGCTAGATAAGTTTGATATAGAAATCGATTCATATTCAAATATTAGCATGGTTGTAAATCAAATTACATCAAGATTGAGAAAGGTGGCATAATTATGTTATAGGATAGAAAAATTATAGAAAGTTTAAAGAATTTAGATTTTGAAATGTTGTGTGAATTAGCAGATACAATGGAAACTATGACAGAGAAAGATGGTGCAGATACATTATCAGATGAATTAGTTAAATTTGATATTGGCTTACATAAAGCTCTTAAGGAACGTTGTAATGAATTGATTGATGCTGAACGTAGAGTAAAAGAATTATTAAATAGTTAATAATAGTTAATAATAGTTAATGCACTTATTGTATACTATAATAGTGCATTTTTACTTGAATAATTTTACAGTTGAATAAAAAAAACAGATTCTTAGGCTATTTTTAATGACTCAAAAATTTCTTCTATCGGCGTACCGCTTGCGGCAGCTTTGTAAATATAT
>NZ_LZZM01000083.1 GCF_002006345.1 Clostridium puniceum | reverse complement strand
GTGAAGCTGAATATATGGCCAAAAGTGAAGGCGCAGATGAAATATTTAAGCAAGATGCAGCAGCTCTTAATGCAGCTATATATTATTTAAATAAAAAAAGGAAAGAAGATATTTGTATTATAAAAGCATCACTGCTGCTAACGTTTATAATATTGGCCATGATTTTATTCATATGATGGAATATGGTTTAGGAGTAATAATTATGACAATAAAATGCATTGAGTGTAATTTACATTGGAATGTAAGTATAAAGAAAAATATAGATCCTAAAGGTTACATTTGTCCAAGGTGTAAGCAATTAAATAATGAAGAGGAGGCAAATCAGATTTGGAAGTAGATATAAAAGAAACTGCCCTTGAAGTACCAGTTCAAGAGCAGTCGGTAGCATACAGTCCCTAATTTATTGATAGTAACATGATAAATTAATAGAAATATCATGCAGTCAATAAAATAATTCAATAGAAACTAACTAAAATTTTACAGTAAAGATAATATAAATGTCAAGTTATAAAGGAAAATGAAATATTTTTACATTAATGACATAAAAAGAATGCGGTTCATTAGCAGTGAAACGCATTCCCAATACCTAAAATATGAACTCAACATATTTTAATTATAGTCTCATATAAGGTATAATGTCAATTTTTTTGAACATTTTTTCAAGGCTTTAGAGAGCTTGTAATAGGTATTATCTTTATAACTAAACATTAATATAAGAAGTTATAGAATAAAGAAATACCATTACAGAGAGTGTATAAAGAAAACTCTAAAAGTATTACTGAAGATGAAAATTAACTAGAGACAAGTGAGGCTATAATTATGAAAAGTTTTATAAGAGAGAAGAAGATATTTTGTAATGAATATTTAGAAGTTGATATTTATAGAAGTACAGAAGAGCAGAATAAAAAAGGGAAAAGAAGTAAGAAGAAAAAAGTATCAGCACCAAAACAAAAAAACTTGAATGATAAGAATGCAAAAAGATATTTTGTTCAGTTAGGAAATAGAAATTTTGGAAGAGAAGATTTACATGTATCATTCACTTATTCAAATGAAACTTTACCATCAAGTTATGAAGAAGCACAAAAGCAAGCTAATAATTATTTAAGAAGAATTGATTATAGAAGAAAAAAAGAAGGGTTATCCCCTTTAAAGTATATTTTAGTTACAGAGTACACAGAGGATAAAAAAACAGAAAAACCTACGAGAATTCATCATCATGCAATTATAAGTGGTGGATTAATCAGAGATGTTGTAGAAGATTTATGGTGTAAAAGAAGAAAAAAAGGTGAAAAAATTGCTGAAAAAATTGGATATGTAAATGCCGATAGATTACAGCCTAATGAATTTGGAATCAAAGATTTATGTAAATATTTAGTTAAAAATCCTGATAACAAAAAAAGATGGACACAGTCACAAAATTTACTTAAGCCAGTAATGAGAACAAATGATTATAGATATACAAAAACAGAAATAAAAAAAATATCTCGATGTTATGAAGATAGACAGTATTGGGAAAAGAAATATCCAGGTTGGATTTTTACAACATGTAAAGCTAAAAATAACAAGTTAACAGGATGGTCATTTTATCTTAAATTCAGGAAAAGGGATGTGAAGAAGGAATGAGTTATGCAACAGATATCCGTAAAGATGGAGAAATAAAAAGATTAAAAACTAAATGCAAGCATGCAAGTGAAGTTCTTGAACAAATAGAGGAATCCATGAGTGTATTGGATTTAACTTTAGATGAACAAAAAGAGGATCTAATCAAATGGATAGATTCAGTAAGGGAATACTTAAGTAAAGAATAGTAAGAAGGTGGATTAAATGCAATTTAAAGATATGACACCTCATGA
>NZ_LZZM01000082.1 GCF_002006345.1 Clostridium puniceum | reverse complement strand
TGGTTCTTTCCAATGTTAGTTGAATTTTAGGTATTCGAGATTTAGAATTTTGCTTCTTAACAAAGCAAAACTACATCTGCCATACATAATGCGCTTAATTACCTTTAATTTATTTACACTACCTTCCGCTAATCCATTATTATAATCATAAATTATTGCATTTTTGACAGCATTTATATCTCTTTTAATTCCATTAATAAATGAGTTAATTTCTCCAAT
Source organism: Clostridium puniceum (assembly GCF_002006345.1). GTDB lineage: Bacteria > Bacillota > Clostridia > Clostridiales > Clostridiaceae > Clostridium > Clostridium puniceum. The sequence continues at coordinate 1,650 of NZ_LZZM01000082.1, read as the reverse complement.
ATTTAAATTTGAGGCTCTATTTAACCAATTATCTAATTTTTCAGAGATTTTATTCTTTAATAGTGTTCTAAAATCAGAAACTATATCAATTATTTCTTTATAAACTGGAAACTTTTCATATACTTTATTTAAAATCATAGGTGTTAAACCTTTAATTTTATCAATAGGATTAAAAAGCAGTTTTATAAGTGATTTTCGTTCAATTAGCATATGATCTGTCTTATTATAAGAATTATTTTTATGATTATAAGTTAATAAATTCTTTCTTTGAGACATATAATTTCTAATGGTGGATGATGAACCTATATATCCTTGTTTTCTAATTTTTTCTAAAATTTGTGTTGATGTTGCCCCTAAATCAATCATTCCGTCTATATATGAAATATATGTATCTAATATACTTTTTCTTTTCATTCCTGAATTGCCACTTATCCCTGTTGTATGGGGATTTAAATATTTAGTCACAGTCCTTCTATCGAGGTTTAAATTTTTAGCTATTTCACTTACAGAACAATAATTATTTTTCATTTTTCTAACTTTATTGATAAGTTCCTGTTTAATTTTCAATCGCTCTTCTTGTATTAAGGTGAGTTTATTCTTACAATAATAATTTATATCATTTCCGTTTAATTTGAGTATCTTATTTAATGTTCTTATATCCATATTTAGAGTTTTGCAAACTTCTGTTTTAGTATGTCCACTATTAATCATAGTTAGTGCTTTTAAAGCTCTTTCATGTTGCGAGATATTTTTATTTTCATTGACACAAAATTGAGGCTTATTAGATGTATCAACGTTTTTATCAATCACTATTTGAGGTTTAAAGAATTTAGTTAAGTAATCTTTACAATATGTAGTTAAGTTTTTCAATAAATGAAATCTATCACTAATTTGAATAGCTTTAGGATGTGCTAAAGAGATAGCATTATTATACGTTATAGAACCATCTCTCGAAACTATTTGCATATTAGGATAAGTTTTTAGCCATTTTGTAACATCATTAATTTCTCTAGAAAATATCATATCAATGACTCTATGTGTATCTATATCAATCATTATTGTGCCATATGTTTGTCTCTTTCTTATAGCAAAATCATCAATACAAACTTTAGTTATACTTTCTTTATTGATTATTACTTCTTTCTTTTTTTAAAAGATTACAAATTGTACTTTTACCTACATTTGCAACGCTTCGCTTTAAATATTTAGATGCAGTTATTGAACTTACATTTAAAGATAAACTAATAATCTCATTTTCTAAGCGCTTAGTTTTCTTGTCTTTAGGCGCTATAAATTCAAATTCTTCTGCAAAAGTCTTATGATTACATTTAGGATTATTACAAAACATTTTTCTATTCTTTAAAACAATAAGAACTTTTTTACCTTGAATTGGTAAGTCTTGAAAGCTTTTTGAATAGTGGGAATGAACTTTAACTGATATCTCTTTACAAAAAGGACAAGTAACTTCGTGTCGATTAGAAATAGCATGTACATATATAGTGTCATTAATAATTTCATAACTAATAAAATTAAGGTTTTTATCTAAAAGTTTAATAAAGTTATCCATTAAAAATCCTACTTTCAAAATAATAAATCTCTATAATAATATATCAGATTAAATAGAAGTTCAACTAACTATGGAAAGAACCA
>NZ_LZZM01000081.1 GCF_002006345.1 Clostridium puniceum | reverse complement strand
GCTGATGATTGTGCGCCAAGAAGGCGCACCTATGCAACAATATTTGTTGCATAAAGTGTAGCTATGCTATACAGAAGATGATGGAAGGTCCATCGAAACCGCTGTACAGGCGGAGGTTTCAAACCACCTTAAGCTGCTTTGGTCAAAAGTTAAGGTAGTGAGCGTTAAGGAAAAGGCAAAACAAGATTTTGTCAGGTATGTACTATGGAGATGAACAAAAGTGAATCATTGATAAAGTGTCGAAAGCGTAGGAATGTCATCAAAACCAAGGGGGAGTCGTTAACTTGGGATAAATTTAGAGGAAACCTGTTTACTGTCTAAATGGTGACCGGCATGAAGATGGCATGAACATAGTATAGGCTTCTGTATGGAACTTGGGAACCTACGACCTGATGTTAAGGAAGAAATTCAAGTGGAAATCCCATAAGAATGAGAGTACCAATGCAGGTATAGGGGCGGAACAACTTGTAGTAGCGATGAAGCTTTTGTAATAAAAGTGGAGTGAAGAAGATTGTATTATCTAGTTTTAAGAATTTAGTCAACCAATGAAATGGGAGGAACTATATGAATGAAACAAAGTCGTTTAAAATAAACAAACAGGCAGTATGGGATGCTTATAAGAAAGTTAAAGCAAATAAAGGTTCTGCAGGAGTGGATAATGTAACTATAGAAAAATTTGAAGAAAATCTTAAAAATAATCTATATAAATTATGGAATAGATTATCTTCAGGAAGTTATTTTCCACCTCCGGTAAGGGCGGTAGAAATTCCTAAGAAAAATGGAGGAACTCGAATATTAGGAGTTCCAACAGTGGAAGATAGAATTGCACAGATGGTTGTAAGACTATATTTTGAACCAAGTGTAGATAAAATTTTTCATGAAGATTCATATGGATATAGACCGAATAAAAGTGCAATAGGAGCAATTAAAGTAATAAGAGAAAGATGTTGGAGATATGATTGGGTTTTAGAATTTGACATCAAAGGATTGTTTGATAATATAGACCATGAATTATTAATGAAAGCAGTGAAAATGCATACTGATGAAAAATGGATACTTTTATACATAGAAAGATGGTTAAATGCTCCATTTAAAATGAAAGATGGAACTATTGTAGAAAGAAAATCCGGAACGCCGCAAGGCGGTGTAATAAGTCCAGTTTTAGCAAACTTATTTTTGCACTATACTTTTGATAGATGGATGGAAATAAATTTTCCACAAAATCCATGGGCAAGATATGCAGATGATGCAGTTGCACATTGTAGAACTAAAGCGCAAGCAGAAATTCTACTAAAGAAACTAAATCAAAGATTTAAAGAATGTGGTTTAGAACTGCATCCAGATAAAACTAAAATAGTATATTGTAAAGACGATTTTAGAAAGCAAAACCAAGAAAATACAACTTTTGATTTCTTAGGATATACTTTCAGACCAAGAAGGTCTAAAAGTAGAACTGGAAAACACTTTATAAATTTTTCACCAGCAGTTAGCAATAAAGCGTGTAAAGTTATGAGACAAACAATAAGAAATTGGAGAATACAACTAAAATCCGATAAAGAAATATTAGATATATCTAACATGTTCAATCCTATAATAAGAGGTTGGATAAACTATTACGGAAGCTTTTATAAATCAGAACTATATAAAGTTTTAAGACATATGAATAAAGCATTAGTCCAATGGGCCAAAAGAAAATATAAAAAGCTAGCCAGGGGAAGGACAAAAGCCAAAAACTGGCTAGGAAGAATAGCAAGGAATATTCCAAAATTATTTGCACACTGGCAAATGGGAATTTTACCAACGACTAGATAATGGGAGCCGGATGAGCTGAGAGGTTCAAGTCCGGTTCTGAGAGAGCCTAAAGGTGAGATTCCTTTTGGCTACTTACC
>NZ_LZZM01000080.1 GCF_002006345.1 Clostridium puniceum | reverse complement strand
AATTTAATTACTATTAAAACTGAGCATATTTTTAGGATATAAGTTTCAATTTATATAGAAATTTAAATAAAATTAAGTAATAATATTATAGGATTAAATGGAGATGAATACAAAGCAAGTTTACATTTATTTATATTTACGATATTATTAATATAGAAAATTATGCATAATAATTAAGTATAGATATTAAGAAGAATAGTAATATAAATAAAATTTAAAGCTCTACATAAAATTATTAAATATGAATAATTGTTATTTTGAAGTTAGAAAAGGGGATTGAATATGAAGAAAATAGTAGTATTAGATGGTAAAACCTTAGGTAATGTAGATTACATTAAATTAAATGAATTTGGTCAAGTAATTTATTATGACTTAACTTTAAAAGAAGAAGTTGCAGATAGAATTAAAGATGCTAATATTATATTAACTAATAAAGTTGTATTAAATAGAGAAAACTTAAAAAATGCAACTGAATTAGAACTCATTTGTGAAGCAGCTACAGGATACAATAATATAGATATTGAATACGCTAGAGAAAGAAAGATTGCAGTTACTAATGTAACTGGATATTCAACTACAACTGTAGCACAACATACCTTTGCTATGTTACTTCATTTATATGATAATATAAGTTATTTTGATAATTATATAAAAAGCGGAGAATATTCTAAATCTCCAATGTTCACTAATCTTGAAGTGCCATATAAAGATTTATGCGGTAAGGTATGGGGAATAATTGGACTTGGGAATATTGGAAAAAGAGTGGCTAAAATAGCACAAGCTTTTGGTGCAAGAGTAGTATATTATTCAACTTCAGGAAAAAACGCAGATTCAGATTATGCAAGAGTAGAATTTGATTCGTTATTAAAACAATGTGATATTATTTCTATTCATGCTCCTTTAAATGAAAAAACTGAAGGTTTAATTAATTATGAAGCTTTTACTAAAATGAAAAAAGATGCAGTGGTAATAAATGTTGCAAGAGGTCCTATAATAGTAGATAAAGATTTAGCTAGAGCTATAGATGAAGATATAATAGGCGGAGCTGCTTTGGATGTATTTAAGATTGAACCAATTCCTTTAGAGAATCCATTAATAAATATTAAAAATAAAAATAAACTAGTGTTAACTCCACATGTAGCATGGGCAAGTGAAGAAGCTAGAAATAGATTATTTGCTGATTTGTTAGAAAATATTAGTGCATACAATAGAAAAGAAATAAGAAATAGAGTTGAACTTTAAAATTGTTTTGCATAAAAAGTAAAAAAATACTTACTCTCAAAAAGGATGTTTGTAAACTTTCATAAATAAAGCAATTGAAAATGATAAAAATATAATTCATTATTTTTCTATAATTAAAAAACCATTCACATAAGTTATTTTTTAACTTTATGAATGGTTTTGTTTTATTAAAATTTTTATTTATTTTCTGGAAGACTATTTTTATTATTCATTATCTAGTAGATATTCACGATCTAGAATTTCAGATAATTCAGTAGAAAGATTATTAATAGTTTCGTCAATATTTTCATTACATAATATAATAATCAAATAATTTTTATCGAGATTTTTTTCTACAAATGAAGTATAGCCTGGTAGATTTCCACTATGAAAAACAATTTTGTCCTCATCTTCATTTTCATAAGTAAACCAGCCATAACCATAATTATTTAAATAAGGTGTAAACATTTCATTTAATGATTCCTTAGTAATTAATTCTTCTGAAAATAAAGCATTTTCCCATTTCAGTAAATCTTCAGAGGTAGAATAAATCTCACCAGCAGAGTATGACATTAAGCCTTCCATCTTTGGAGCTTCAGCATGTTCATTTGAATGTTTGTTTATAAAATAATACCCAATAGATTTATTTTTCACATCAGTTTCATTGCTTAAAAAACCTGTTGAAGTTAAGTTCAATGGAACTATTATATTATTTTCTATATAATCCTCATACGTTATATTTGATGCTTTTTCAATTATGTAGCCAAGTAGTATATAGTTTGAATTACTGTACTCAAATGAGGTTCCAGCATTAAAATTAAAAGGTTCATTTTTAAATAACTTAATAAGTTCTTCTGGTGTGTAAACAAGATTATGATTTTCAGTGTCTATTGAATCAGCATAATCTAAATAGTCAGGAATACCAGACGTATGAGTAAGTAGATTATAAATTGTTATATCATCTCCATTGGGATAATCAGAAATATACGTACTCAGAGAATCATTTACATTTAAAAGTTTTTGTTCTTGAAGCATTAAAATTGCTGTAGCAGTAAATTGTTTTGTCAGAGAAGCAATTTCAAAAATTGTCTGTGGTTTATTAGGAAGGCGTTTATTATAATCTGCTATACCATATCCTTTATTTAATAGGACCTCGTCATCCTTAGCGATAAGAATTGAGCCACTAAATTCATTCTTCTTAGAATATCTATCCATATATTTAGCTAATTTAGATTTTATATTATTATCAGAACTGACAACTGTTTTTTCGCGAAAATTTTTTTGAGTTATACTTTCACAGCCTGTTAATAATAACGTTGATATAAATAATAAAATAATAATATTTAATATAATTTTTCTCGGCATTATTAAATCCCCCTTGATATTCAATTTAATAATAATTAGTATTATCCCCTAATCAATATATAATAATTACTAAGTATAAACTCTAATTTGTTTATAAGTATTAGTAAATTACAATTTATTATATACTAATTATAGCAGTGATTTGATAATAATTCATATTGCAGATTGAATGTTAAAGAAAATGTAATAATTAGATTTTCTATTTTATGGATGTAAATTAAATACTTTAATATCAAGTACTCTCATTAAAAACAAGAATAACTTCAACTGGTTTTATTTTTAGTTTAATGTTAATATAGATATTGCTAAGGCATATTCAAAAAATAATAAGTCAGAATGGTAGTCTGTTTTTCGTTATACTTTGTCACTATATTAACCTAATAGCTCTCTATGAGGTTAATATACTTTCTTGTCCAACGAAAAATATACATGTATTAGAGATTTGTTATTTTATTTCTTGTGCCTAAAAGTAATAACTATAAGGAGGATACAAAAATATCATGGCAAGAGTTATTATTGCGGAAAAGCCATCTGTTGCTAAAAATATTGCAGATGCATTTAAGATAAAAACTAGAAGAGATGGTTATTTTGAAGGTGATGGATATTATATAACCTGGGCATTTGGACATCTTTTGCAGCTGTACGATGCAAAGGATTATGATGAAAATATGAAGGGGTGGAGATTTGAGAAGTTTCCATTTATTCCAGAAAATTTTTTGTATAAGGTAAAGTGTGATGGGGTGGATAGAACTATAGAGGATAAGGGTGCTAAAAAACAGTTGGGAATAATAAAGACTTTAATTGACAAAAATGATGTGGATAGTATAATTTCAGCTACCGATTATGATAGGGAAGGTCAGGTTATAGCAGATGAATTATTTGGTTATTTTGAGGTTAAAAAGCCTATATATAGATTACTTTTAAACGAATGGACGCCAGATGAAGTTAAAAGTGGAATGGAAGCTTTAAAAGACAATAAAGAAATGCAATCACTACAGGATGCTGGGATAGGAAGACAGTGGAGTGATTGGATTATTGGAATTAATTTAACGTCTGTAAGTACATTGAAATATAAATTTGAAGAAAATAAAACTATTAATATAGGCAGAGTTTTATTGCCTACTTTAAAGATTATTTATGATAGAGATAAAGAAATAGAAAATTTTACTGCGACAACTTACTATAAATTAATATCAAATTTTAAGAATTCGCAAAATGAAGAGTTTGAAGGACTTTATTATGAAAATGATTCGGAAAAATTCGATATTAAAGAGGATTTGGATAAACTTCTTCCTTTGCTTGAAGGGTCAATAGCGAAGATTATTGACAAACAAACAGAACTAAAAAAAGAATATCCGCCATACTTATTTAATCTATCAAATTTACAAGGATATGTTACAAGTAAGTATAAAGGCTGGACATCTGATAAGGTTCTAAAAGTTGCACAATCACTTTATGAAAAGAAGCTTACAACTTATCCAAGAACAGCAAGTGTAGTTCTGGAGGAAAGCTTAAAAGATAGAGCAAAAAAAGTTTTGGATACCTTAAAAGTTGGATTACCATATGAAGCAGATATTAAATTTAATACCTCTAAAAGAATTTTTGATAGTTCAAAAGTTGAGAGTCATAGTGCTATAACGCCAACATATATTAAGCCATCAGGACTATCAGCAGATGAAAAAATCGTTTATGAAGCTATTAAAAATAGATTTATAATGCAGTTTATGCCTATAGCTGAATTTGAAGAAACTAAGGTAACGTTAAAAGCTGATAATGCAGAAGTTAAAGGTATATTTGTTTCAAAGGGAAAAGTAAAGCTTGTAGAAGGTTGGAAGATAGTTGAAAAAATAGAAAGTAAAGATGTGATTCTTCCAAAGATTGAAAAAGATGAAAATGTGGATATTGTAGATTCAAAAGTTAGTTCAGTCACTAAAAAACCACCAAAGTATCATACAGAAAAGACATTGCTTAGGGTTATGGAAACTTGTGGAAAAGGTGTCGAAGATAAAGAAGAAGATACTGATGAGATGATGCAGGCTATTTTAAGTGGTTATAGTATAGGAACCCCAGCAACTCGAGCTGAGACGATAAAAAAATTAAAAGATATAGGATATTTAAGAACTAAAGGTAAAAACCTTATGTGCAGTGATCTTGGAAGAAATTTAGTGGAAATTTTTCCAGTGAAGGATTTGTTGGATTTAGAATATACAGGAAAGCTAGAAAAAACTCTTTCAGACATTGAAAAAGGTAAATTTGCTAAAAGTGATTTTATGAAATTAATAATAGATTTTACTATTAAGTCTGTAGAGGAAATAAAGAAGGATGAAGGTGCATTATCAAGGTTTAAAGTTGAGATATCTAAGGATATGGTGAACTTAGGGTCTTGTCCTATTTGCGGAAATCCAGTAGTTGAAGGGGAAAAAAGCTTTGGATGCAGCAATTGGAAAAATGGTTGCAAGTATACCATTTGGAAGGATGATAAATATATTGCATCCTTTGGAAAGAAAATATCAAAAGAAATGGTAGAACTTTTACTTAAAAATGGTAAGGTAGGCTTTAGAAATTTAAAAAGTAAAAAAGGAAATACATTTTCGGCTTATTTTAAATATGAAAAGAATAAGGAAACAGGATATTTTAATTGGAAAATTGAATTTATAGATTAAGCTTGGAGTTGAAGTGAAAAATATAGTAATAAGATTAAATGAGTTGTTTCATAAATTTTATCATATGTTTATAAAAAGAATATGAAATACATATTACAATGAGGCAGATATTAAATTTTTAGAATTAATATCTGTCTTTTGTATATTATATTATTCTCAATTAAGGAAAAATTAAGAAATTATTAATTGATAAATAATATATTCTAATCTATAATCTAAGTGTACCACTACAAATAGTACACTTGGGACAATTAAGAAATAATGAAGAATTTATTAATATTAAGATAAGTTTGTAAAAAAGTAAGAGTGTGTTAAAAAATTATTTATTATGTAATATGGGGGAAAAATGAATGAACAGAATCAATAAGACTAAGCTGCTAAGTATATTAGCTATATTTTTTATATTAATTGGTTTTATGCCAACAATATGTAAAGCAGAAAATAAAACAGAAGAAAATACTTCCATTACAATGAAGGTAAGCTATGGAATTCAAGGGAATTTTAAAGGTTCTACAGCAGTACCTGTAAATATTGAAGTAGAAAACAATGGAGAAAATATAGAAGGACAATTGGAAGTAAGAGTTTCAGCTAATACTCCTAATACATATGATGCATTTGTATCAGAAATTAATATAGGAGCTAAAGAAAAAAGAACAGTAACTATTCCAATTAATCTGCCTGAAAACGCTTTAAAATTAGCAGTAGTACTGAAGCAAGGTGAAAATATTATAAAGCAAAATACTGTATTGATTAGTAATGGAAGAGTTGGCGGAGCAGATATGTTTATGGGAATTCTAGCGGATGATTTTAATGGACTTGCCATAAGATTTTTAGATTTTAGTAGTTTGAATAATTCAAATAATAAAAGAGGAGATAGAGTTAATAAGACTACTAGTGTCCCTTTACAATTGAATTCCTTATTAAGAAGTCCTAAAAATATTTCATCATTAGATGTAATTGTAATTAACAATTATAACACTTCTAATTTACAAAGAGAGCAATATGAAAATTTATCTACATGGGTTGAAAATGGTGGAATATTAATAATAGGAAGTGGAGAAAATTCACCTAAAACAATAGAAAATTTGGATAAAGAATTTTTTAATATAACTTATAATGGTACTAAGGATATTAATGGATATACTCTTGCTAAATTAAATTTAAAAGATGCAACTGTAAAATTGCAAGAAGGAGAGGATCAATTAATCTATTTAATTAATAAAGGTCAAGGAAAAATATATATAGCAACCTTTGATTTAGGGAATAAAACAATAGCTACAAAAGATAAGACTATGAATATATGGAAAGAGTGTTTAGGAAAGGATTTTTTAGAGAAAAATAATAGTTCTTACAGACATGGAGGGAATGGTGTACCGTATGGTATTGAAGAATTAAGTAATAATGTGCCATATAGGGAAACTTTTAATATGTGGGTATTAATAATTATATTTATAAGTTATGCACTAATTGTAGGTCTTATTATTTATCTGATAATGAAGAAGTTAAATAAGAGAGAATGGTTATGGGGTATTATTCCAGCTATAGCAATAGCTTTCTCACTTTCACTATATATACTTGGAAGTAGTACACGTATTAAAGATATAGTTCTAAATCAAGTGAATATTGTTACAAGCGATAAAAATGGTACAAGCAAAGTTATTGGATATGCAGGTATTGGATCAAAATATAAAAATGATTTGAAAGTTCAAGAGCCTATCGGAACTACTCTTCAAAATTTTACTAATGACAATTATCATGAAAATGCTGATACAAATAATTTTACTAAATTAGGAACAAAAACTGTATATAGACAAAATAATTCTTACTTTGAATTCAAAAACTTATCAGCATTAAGTATGAAGCAGTTTGAAATTTCTGGACATAAAGAAATAGTTCCAAGTATTGATGCAAATTTAAACTATAGTTCTCGAAAATTATCAGGAAAGATTAAGAATACCTTAGGATATGATATTCAAAAGTTATTGGTAGTATCTTATAACACGATTTGGGAACTAGGAGCGATGAAATCTGATGAAGAAAAGGAAATAGAATCAATGAGTTATTCTGCTTCAGGATTAGCTTCTTATGGAGATAGTTTGAGAAATAACTATTATAGACAATTTAGGTCTGGATCAGGCCATAAAGAAAAAAAGGAAGAATTTAAAGATGTATTGAGAATGAGTAATTTAATATCTAGCATAGGAGAGACAAATATCAATAATCAATCAACATATTTAATTGCAGTAACTGATATGCCTATAGATTATAGATTTGATTTTGGTGGAAAGTCAGTATCTAAATACGATACGACTGCAATTATTCAAGAGATCAATGTAGATTTTACTGACAATGAAGGAAATTTAGACTATCCACTAGGATATTTTAAGGGAAGTATAGTAGAAATAAATGAAAATGTAGATATTGATACTCAAAACAATGTAATTTTTGGAAGCGGAGATTTGGTTTTAGATTATACAATAGATAAAGACATAAATTTATTAGATTTAAAGGTTGGATATGTAGAAAATCCAGAACTTAAAAAATCAAGCTTTAAGGGATCTGTGTCTGTTTATAATTATAAAGAGAATCAATATAAACCAATAAATTACATTGTAAATGGTGAAAGTTTAAAAAATCCAACTGAATATATTAAGGACGGAAAAGTAAGAGTAAAAATGCAATGTAATAATGAAGAGGAAACAGGAGTTCCACAAATTACTGTAAAGGGGAGGACTAAATAATGCTGCTTATTAAAGAGTTAGAAAAATCATATGGAAAATTTCAAGCCCTTAATAAATTGGATTTAGATATTAAACAAGGTGAGATATTTGGATTTATAGGTCCTAATGGAGCTGGTAAAAGTACTACTATGAAAATAGTATCAGGGCTTTTAACTCCAGATAGTGGGGAAGTATATGTTGATGGAATGGATGCCATTAAAAATAATAAAAAGTTAAAAGAAAAAATAGGATATATGCCAGACTTCTTTGGAGTATATGATAACTTGAAGGCATATGAATATTTAGAATTTTTTGGATCAATTCATGGTATTAATGGAAAGGAAATTAAAGATTTATCAATGGATTTATTAGAATTAGTAAATCTAGAAAATAAATATGATGCTTATGTTGATGGATTATCAAGAGGTATGAAACAAAGGTTATGTTTAGCAAGATGTCTAATTCATAATCCGCAATTATTGATTTTAGATGAGCCAGCTTCAGGAATGGATCCTAGAGCAAGATTTGAAATGAAGAACATATTAAAGAATCTTAAAGACATGGGAAAAACAATAATAGTAAGCTCTCATATTTTATCAGAACTGGGTGAAATATGTACGAATATTGGAATTGTAGAAAGTGGAAAAATGGTATGTCAAGGAACTGTGGAAGAGATAATGACAGCAGTAAGCGGAAATCATCCCATTGTAATTACAGTATTAGATAAAATTGAAGAAACAATTAAGATATTAAAAGAAATACCTAAGGTAGGAAAGGTTAAGTTTGAAAATAATAAAATAACAACTGCCTTTAATGGTAATGAAGAGGAATGTGTTATTTTGCTTAAAATGTTAATAAATAATGAAATCCCTATAATATCTTTTAATAGGGAATCAACAAGTCTTGAAGATATATTTATTAAAATAACTGATAAAGAAGCATTAAAGGGGGAAAATAGTTTTGAAAATTAATCCAGTTTTAAAAAATGAAACAAAGCTTTCAGTAAGAAGTTTTAAATTTACTTTAATGATATTCTTTTATGTACTTTTATTATCAGCAGGGGCACTTTTCATATTTAATATTAATATTGAAGAAGCATATTTTAATGGAATAAATTTAGAGAGCATAGTATATTTCTATATTGGAATGTCAGTAATTCAAGCTATTTTGTTAATGTTTATAGTTCCAGCTTTAACATCAACAGCAATTTGTGGAGAAAGGGAAAAGCAAACCTTAGAGGTTCTTTTATCTACAAAGATGAGTACCTTATCAATAATAACTGGAAAGTTATTAGCATCTATAAGTAGAGTTATAATTTTAATTATTTGCACTATGCCTATATATTCAATTGCATTTCTAATTGGTGGAGTAAATCTAGGAAATATATTAGAATTAAGTCTTTTCTTTATTGTAACTACAATATTTGTTGGTTCTATTGGTGTTTGTATATCAACATTTGTAAAAACATCAAAGGTAGCAACAGCAGTTGCATATGGAGTGACCTTAGTAATATTTGTAGTTATAATTATTTTAGCTATAATAGTTGCAACAATCAATGCTTCTAAAAATCCTAATGCTCAAAGTTTAACAGCGCCAATATTTTCTTATTTAAGTCCAACTGTTGGATTTTTATGTTTACTTGCTAAGCAATTAGGAGGAACAAATACTTTTGGATATTTTGGAAGAGGAATAAATAGTTTTATGATTGATTATGGAACTTTTATATCTATGGGAATTCAACTAGCTTTAAGTGTAATCTTAGTCTTTATATCAGCATATAAACTAAATCCTTTAAATAGGGGGCTTAAAATTAGGAAAAGGAAAAATAAAAAATCAAAATAGCAAATTTGATAAAATATTATTATAAATTATAAGTTGTTTTCAGTACATATTTCAAAAAAATAAGTCTTATGAATTTATTTGGAGAAAATTAAAATTTGAATATAACTCATTAAAAAAATTGAAATAGAGGAGATTTTATGAATGCTTTAGATAAAAAGATATTGGATTTTATAAAAAAATCTGGGCGGAAAATAAAATTAAATTTTCTTATAAGTAAAATATTAATGGGGCTTCAAGCCTCATTAGTTTTAACCTTAATTATTTTAATAATAGCTTTGTTCATACCTTTTGAAAGCTGTTATAAGTTAATTAGTGGAATTATAATCATTTCTGCGTTTACAAGTATTCTTTGGGGAATTATTAAATTTCCCAAGAAAAAGGAAATAGCATTAATTGCAGATTCTAAAGGATTAAAGGAAAGAGTGACTACAGCTTTAGAGTTTATTAGAGATGAAAGTGAAATAGCGGTAGCTCAAAAAAAGGATACTGCGCACAGCATAGAAGCATATGATTTCAAAAGAAATTTACCTATAAAGGTTGAAAGAAGAGAAGTATATAATATTATAATACTTGTAATTTTATGCTGTATAATAACTGCAATTCCTACAGTTTCCAAAAAAGAAGCAGAAAAATTAAGGGATTTTACGAGCAGTAAAAATGAAGTTATAAATAAAATAGATAAAGAAGAAAAGAAACTTGAAAAAGATACAGAATTAACAAAAGAGGAAAAGGAAGAATTAAAAAAAATATTACAAGGAGCAAAAAAAGAATTAAAGGAAACTAATAAAAAAGAAGATACAAATAAATTAATGGATAGATTAGAAAAGAAATTTGATGAAATGAAAGAAAAAACTGATTCACAGAAGAAAAAAGAATTAGTTGATCAGGTAAAGAAAAACTTAGTAGAAAAGCAAAAAAATGAAGAAGCTAAAGAAGCCTTAAAAAACTTAAATGAGATAAATAAGAGTTTAAATAAAAATAAAATTGGAAAAGACATTTTAGAAGCTTTAAAATCTGGAGATAAAGAGGCTTTAAAAAATAAATTAAAAGCATTAAATAGTTCTATGCCAAACTTAAGTAATAAAGAAAAAAGTGAACTTTCAAATTCACTAAAAGAAGCAGCGGCTAATTTAAGTGATGAAGAATTAAAGGATCTATTAGAAGAATCATCAGATAAGTTGTTAGAGGGTGAGATAGATCCATCAGAGCTTGCAGATGCATTAGTTTCCTTAAAGACAAAAAGTGATGGAAGTTCAAAAAGCAATAATAGTAAGGATGCTACGAAAGGTAATGGAAGTAGCTCGGGTTCAGGGAATGGATCAGGCCAAGGTAATGGCAGTGGTAGTGGTTCTGGAAGTGGATCTGGAGGAAGCGGAAATGGCGGCGGATGGAATACAGGAAGTAAAAATGGAAATGAGAATACTTCTATTCCAAACAGTGGAGAGCAAGTATTTATTCCAGGAAGACAAGTTGGGAATGATGAAAATCTAAAAGGTGATAAAAGTAGTAATGGAACTTCTCAAAGTATTGAAACTCAAAAGGGATTAAATTTTAATGGAGAAAAGAAAGATTACAATAGTGTAGTGGGAGATTATAGCGAGGAAGAAATAGATTCAATGAATAATTCATCATTACCAGAAAATCTGCAGGATGTAGTAAAAGACTATTTTAATGGATTGGAATAGAAGGGAGATAAATAATGAAGATAAATGAACAATCAATAAAGGAAGTAGCAGAAAAGCTAAGCAAATGTAAAACTGAAATAGGAAAAGGAATCATTGGACAAGAGGAAATAGTCAAAGATGTATTAATAGCAATTTTTTCAGGTGGGAATGTCCTTTTAGAAGGTATGCCTGGACTTGGAAAAACACAACTAGTTAAGACTATAGGAAAGGTGCTAAATCTTGGTTTTTCTAGAATTCAATTTACACCAGATTTAATGCCAGCAGATGTAGTTGGAACAAATTTAATAATTAAGGAAAATGGTTCTACTAAATTTAAATTTGAAAAAGGACCAGTATTTACCAATTTGCTTCTTGCAGATGAAATAAACAGAGCAACACCAAAAACACAATCTGCATTATTAGAAGCAATGGGGGAAAAGTCAGTAACAGTTGGTAAAGTGACTTATGAATTACCGAAGCCTTTTATGGTACTTGCAACTCAAAATCCAATTGAGCAGGAAGGGACATATCCTCTTCCAGAAGCGCAGCTTGATAGATTTCAATTTAAACTAAAGGTTAATTTTCCTAAATTAGATGAACTTATGAAAATAATGGATTTAACCTTATCTAATGAAGAAGTTCAGCTTGAATCTATTTTAAGTGACAATGAAATTTTAGAAATTAGAAAGATAATTTCAGAAGTACCAATGGCAAATCCAGTTAAAGAATATGCATTAAAATTAATTCTTGCAACTCACCCAGAAATAGATGAAGGACATGCTTTGGTTAAAAAATATGTAGAAGCAGGAGCAAGTCCAAGAGCAGCACAAGGATTATTTAGTGGTGCAAAGGTTAGAGCAATAATGGAGGGAAGATTTAATGTATCTTTTGATGACATTAAAGCAATTGTCTATCCGGTACTAAAGCATAGAATTATTTTAAACTTTGAAGGAATAACTGAAGGGATAACTGAAGAATTTATTATAGATAAAATTCTTGAAGACTTAAAGGTGGTCTAATATTAAATGGTGATCGAAGCAATATTAAAATTAGCATATTTAATAGTTGTAATATTAATAGAAATATTAAAGGTTGTGTAAAGAATGGAAGAGAGAATTTTTAATGAAGATTTCTTCAAAAAGTTAAATAAAATAAATTTAAATATAAATTTAAGATTATCAAATGGTGCTCAAGGAGGAAGAAAATCAAAAGCAAAGGGAGCATCAGTTGAATTCTCAGATTTTAGAGAATATATGCCAGGCGATGATTTTAGAAGAGTTGACTGGAATGCTTATGGAAGATTAGATAAGCTGTTTATTAAAGTTTTTATGGAAGAAAGAGAAGGTGTTTTTAACTTTTTTTTAGATAAAAGCAAATCTATGGATTACGGAAAAGATAGCAAAAAGAATAAAGCACTTCAAATTATAGGAGCTTTAACCTATATTGCGTTAAATAATTTAGACAGGGTTTATGTTAATGTAGCAGAAGAAGCTAACCTTTCTCTTTTACGTGGCGGTACTGGTAAAAAGGGCTTTCGAATGGTGCTAAAAGAACTTGAAAATATAGAGTTTAATGGAGCTACAAAGCTTTCAGAAGCTATTGTAAAGAGAAGGATAAATAATAAGGGAGTATCTATTATTGTTTCAGATTTTTTTAATAATCAAGGTATAGATTCAATTGAACAAGGTTTAAAATATTTAGCTTATAAGAAGCAGCAGATTGTTTTAGTTCAAATATTGGCAGATGAAGAAATAAATCCAGCTATTGAAGAGGAAATTACATTAATTGATTCTGAAACAGGAGAAAGAGTTAAACTAAATCTTAATTATAAAGTTATTGAAGCATACAAAAAGGCGTTAACAGATTTTAATGAAAAGCTTAGACATTTAGCTACTAAATATGGTGGAACGTTAATAAGCGTAAATACAAGTAAAAGTTTAGAAGAGATAATATTAAATGATTTTGGAAGGCAGAGAGTAATTTATTAAGTAATTTTAAATTTGCTTAAATAAAAGCAGTAATTGTGTATAGTGCTAATTTATTGTATGATACTAGATGTTTTCTAAAAATAAGGAGGATAGAAAAGTGGGAATAGGAAGTCTTTGGCCATTAGCATTGTTAATAACCATTCCTTTAGTAATATTGCTCTACATATTAAAAAGGAAATACAGAGAAATTGAAGTATCCTCTTCATTACTATGGAAGGAAGCTTATAAAAATACACAAGCTAATACTCCATGGGAAAAGCTAAGGGTAAATATAATGATGATACTTCAAATTATAGTAATATTGTTAATAATATTTGCTTTAATGAGTCCATTTTTTAAATTTGGTGGAAAGACTTATAAAAATTTAATTATAGTAATTGATACTACAGCAAGTATGAGTACTTTATATGATAAGGATAAAACTAGGCTTGAGGCTGGAAAAGAAATAGCAAAGGATTATATAAAATCAATAAAGGAAAGTACTAATAGCTATATAATAGCATTTAATGGAAAGACTAATATAGAAACTAAAAATAGTATAGAAGACATTACTCAAACCTATGGAAGTGGTGATATAAGTAATGCTTTATCTTATGTCAGGTCTTTAGGGGAAGGGTTAGAAGAATATGAGGTCTTAATTGTAAGTGATAAAAAGATTGAGTTAGGAAATATTAATGGAAAGGTAATTTCTTTAGCCAATAGTGGAGAAAATGCAACCATAACTAATTTGTCACATAAATTTTCAGAAAACAAAATGAAAGTTATAACTACAGTAAAGAATACTGGAAATACTGATTATGCAGGAGATCTTTCATTATATAATGGGGAAGAATTGCTAAAGGTTGAATCACTAGATTTACCTAAAGGAGTAAGTAAAACTTTAAATTTTGAACTTGAAGATTTCAAAGGAGATTATTTAAAGGGAGAATTGTCAAACAAGGATTTAATAAAAGATGATAATATTTATTATGATGTGACTCGTAATAATAAAGGAAAAAAAGTACTTTTGGTAACTGAAAAAAATGTATTTTTAGAAAAGAGTTTTAATAATATAGAAAATGTTGAGTTATATAAAACAAATGATGTAAGTAACATGACTGAAGATGCATATGATTTGTATGTTTTTGATGGTGTTATGCCAAAGGTTATGCCTAAAAATGGAAGTTTATTGTTTATAAATCCTGATTCGAATGAGTTTTTCAAGGTGGAGAATAAGGAAGAATTAGGACAAGCAACAGGTGTTGAAGGTCAACTTTCTAAATACACAAAAGATATTAATTTTACACTTTCAAATTATAAAAGTATAGAACTACCTTACTTTGGAAAAGCATTTTTAAAGGTTGATGGAAATACAATTGGATTTTTAGGTGAAGTGAATGGGAGAAGCATTGGTGCTTTAGGTTTTGATATTCATAACAGTGATTTTGCACTAAAAAAAGAATTCCCAATTTTAATTTATGAGCTTGGAGATAAGCTAATTAAATCTGGAATATTATATAAGAACAATTACAAGGGTGGAGACGAAATTTTAATTAAGGGAACTCCAAATGGCAAAAATCTTAGAGTTAAGGCTCCAAATAAAAATTATACAGGGGTTACGCACGGCTCAAAATATGAAAGTATTTCAGAACTTGGACTTTACAAAGTAGAAGAAGAATCTAATGAAAGTGAAAAAAGTGAGGAAATATTTTCTATTAATTTTCCAGCAGATGAAGAAAGCAATTTAGGGGAAGAAAGTATAGGAGAAGAAAATAATTTAAAATCAGAGATGAAGATTTTAAAGAAAGGTTTAAGTTTAGTACCATTATTACTAATGCTTGCATTAATAGGATTATTAACAGAATGGATATTATACTTAAAGGGAAATTAGGTGGATTATTATGAGTATAGAAATAACAAGATCATATGCATTAATATTAATACCAATGATTTTACTATTTATGTATTTAACTTTAAAGAAGTTAAATAATATAGTCCGAAAAGATAAATTAATATTAATTAGTAGAATAATAATATTGATACTTATAGTAATAGGAATTTCTGATACAACTATAAATTTAAAAGGTGAAAATATTTCTACAGTATTTTTATTAGATGTTTCAGACAGTATGAGTGATTTTAAAAGTGAGGGAATTAAATTTATTGATAATGCATTAAAGGAAATGCCTAAAAACAATAAAGCAGGAGTAGTTGTTTTTGGTGATAATGCTTCAATCGATAAGTTTATGGATGATAGTAAAGAATATAAACAAATTAAATCAGGACCTATTGTAAATTCAACTAATATAGAAGAAGCTGTAAATAGTTCCTTAAGTTTATTTGATAAAGGAGCAGCTAAGAGAATTGTACTTATTTCTGATGGTGAAGAAAATCAAGGGGATGCATTAAAAAATATACCTGTAATAAATAAGGAAAATATAGATTTTAAGGTTTATAAGGTTGAAAATGCTTTAGGCGATGAGGTTTATGTAGAAGAGGTTAAGGTTCCGGATAATATTTCTATTGGAGAAGAATTTTCAGTAATTACAAAAATTCAATCTAATGTTCAAACTAAATCAAAACTAACGTTATTTTCAGGAAGAGATAAAAAGGGTGAGCAGGAAGTTGAATTGCAAAAGGGAACCAATACTTTTGTATTTAAAGATATTCAAACTACTGGTGGTTTTAAATTTTATAGAGTTTTAATTCAACCAGAAAAGGATAGTAACAAGAAAAATAATGAATACAGTTGTTTTACAAATGTTATTTCAAAGCCTAATATACTTGTCGTTGAAGGAAAAACAGGCAGCGGAGCTGGTATAATAGAAACTTTAAAAGCTGCCAATAGTGAATATAATGTAATATTACCAGCAGGAGCACCAACAACATTAAATGAAATGTTGGAATATAAAACTATAGTGCTTGCAGATGTACATGTAGATGACTTAAATAAAGGTTTTATGGAAAATGTAGAATCTTATGCTAAGGATTATGGTGGAGGTATAGTTACTTTTGGTGGAGAAAATTCTTATGCTTTAGGTGGTTATAAGAACACAGCTTTAGAAAAGGTATTACCAGTTAATATGGATAAGAAGGGGAAAAATGAAGTTCCTCAAATAAGCATAAGTTTGGTGATAGATAAATCAGGGAGTATGTCAGGTGGAGATGGAAATGTTAGCAAGCTTACTTTAGCTAAAGAAGCTGCAATGAAGTCTTTAGATAATTTAAGAGCTACAGATGAAATAAATGTAATTGCTTTTGATGATAGTTATCAAAAAGTAGTTGAAAGGCAAAGTGTTAAGGATAAAGAAGAAATTAAAGGAATGATTGCAGGGATTGGAAATGGTGGAGGAACATCAATTTATCCAGCATTAGAAGAAGCGTATAAGACTCAAAGCGAGAGTAGTGCTAAAATCAAACATATTATACTTTTAACAGATGGACAAGATGGTTTGGGAATAAATAATTATGAAGAATTAATAGGCAATATTAATAGTGGAGAAATAACCTTATCTACAGTTTCAGTTGGAGAAGATGCAGATGCTGGATTACTTGGTAAATTATCCGAAATGGGAAAAGGTAGATCATATCATACGGATAAATACACAGATATACCTAGAATTTTTGCAAAAGAAGTTTTATTATCAACAGGAACTTATATTATTAATGAAGAATTTCAACCTAAAGTTGTAAGCAATCATGAAATTTTAAGTGGAGTTTTAGTGGATAATTCCCTGCCAACCTTGTATGGATATGTGGGAACTTCAATTAAAGATAAAGCTATAGAAATTTTATCATCAAATCATGATGAGCCAATACTTGCTGCTAATCAATATGGACTGGGGAAGACTGTAAGCTGGATGGCAGATATTAATGGACAATGGAGCGGCAATTTCTTAACTTGGAATAAGGGTGCGCAATTAATAAAAAATGCAATTTATTGGACTATTCCAGATCTTAGTGAGGAAGGAAAAGTATCAATAAATCAAAGTGGAAACGAAGCAGTTGTAGAATTTTATAGTGATTCTGTAAAAGATAGGTCTAAAATTAAAGGTGTATATAATAGTGAAAAAGGCGAAAGTGGAGAATTGGAATTAACACAAGAAGAGCCAGGAAAATTTGTAGGACGAGCTAAGTTAAATGAATTAGGTTTTTATACTTTTAATATACGAGAAGAAAATAATGGTGAAGTATTAAATAATTATAATGGAGCTTTTTCACTTCAATATTCTGAGGAATATAAATTTAATAAAAATAAGAATAAAGTAGATACCTTAGTTAATGAAGTAAAAGGAAGTTTTATTAATAATCCTAAAGATGTATTTAAAGGTGAACTTAAAAGTAACTATAAACCTGTAAATTTAACAATACCAGCATTAGTAGAAGCTATTTTATTATTCCTTTTAGATATAGCTTATAGAAGATTAAATTTAGACTTAAAGAAATATTTTAATAGGTTTAAAGTTAAATTTAATCTTAATAAAGGAAAAGTGAATATAGATATTCATAAGAAAAAAGAAAAAAGGTCCTTTGAAAATTTAAATCAAAACTATGATTTAAATAATAAAGAAAACAAAAATGCTGTAGATTCTGATAAAGTATACAAAAATCAAGGAAAAGAAGAAGCAGTAACTCAAGAAAATATAGAAAAAACAAAAGATAAACCAAAAGAAAAGAAGGAAAGGTCAAAAAACAAAACAGAAAAACTAGATACATCATCTTTATTAAAAAATAAAAGGCAAAGAGGAAATTAAAAATACGTTCTATAATATTTTATTTCAATTAAAATTTTAGTAACCTTTTGTGTATATTATCATAAAAGATGGAATACTAAAGATGAGGTGAATTATATGGAAAGTGTATGGAATTCAGGTTTTAAGTTTAGAAAAAGAGAGACTTTAAGTGAAGATATTGAATGTGATATTGTTATAATAGGGGCAGGGATAGCTGGATTATTAACAGCATATATGCTTAATAAAAGTGGAAGAAATGTTGTGGTTATAGAGGCAAAAAGTATTGCAAGTGGAAATACAAAGAACACAACTGCTAAAATAACATCTCAGCATGATTTGATTTATAATAATATAATTAAAGAATTTGATGAGGAAAAAGCAAGACAATATGCTAAGGCTAATGGACTTGCAATAAAAAAATATAAAGAAATAATTGATGAGGAAAAGATAGATTGTGATTTTGAAGAAAAGGATGCCTATATATACTCTTTAGATAATATTAAAGATCTTGAAGATGAATGTGAAGTGGCTAAAAATTTAGGAATTGATGCAGAATTAGTGAAGGAAGTAAGTCTTCCCTTTGATATTAAAATAGCATTAAAGTTTAAGCATCAAGCTCAATTTAATCCCCTTAAATTTTTAAAACCCATTTCAGAGAATTTAACTATTTATGAAAATACAAGAGCATTAGAGATTAAAGAGAATTTGGTAGTTACAAGGGGTGGAAAGATTAGTGCAAATCATATAGTAGTAGCAACACATTTTCCATTTTTAAATGTTCCAGGATATTATTTTATGAGGATGCATCAAGAAAGATCTTATGTTTTAGCTTTAGAAAATGCTGCAGATGTAAATGGGATGTACAAAGACAATGATAAAAAAGGATATTCCTTTAGAAATTATAAGAATTTATTATTGCTTGGAGGATTAGCGCAAAGATCTGGGGAAAATGAAGATGGTGGAGCGTATGATGAATTAAGAAAGGTAGCAAAAGAACTTTATCCTAATTCAATTGAAAAATATCATTGGTCAGCACAAGATTGTGTGGCCTTAGATACAATACCTTATATAGGGCATTATTCATCTAAAACGCCTAATCTTTATGTTGCAACTGGATTTAAAAAATGGGGAATGACAAGTTCAATGGTAGCTTCAATGATAATAAGCGATATGATTCTAGGAAAGGAAAATGATTTTTCAGAAATATTTTCACCTAGTAGATTTGATATGTCAGCGTCTATGAAAAATGCAGCAAATGATCTAATGAAAACTGCGAAAAATTTTATTGCTCAAAGAATAAATATTCCAGAAGAGCATACTGAAAATGTTCAAAAGGGTCATGGAGCAATAGTAGAATATAGAGGGGAAAAAGCTGGTGTATATAAAGATAAAGCTGGAAATATATTTGCAGTATCAACAAAATGCCCTCATTTAGGGTGTGAACTTCATTGGAATGCTGATGAATTGACATGGGATTGTCCTTGTCATGGCTCAAGATTTGATTATAATGGAAATTGGGTGGAAAGCCCTGCAACTTCATGCCTTGATAATATGTAATGTTTATTTCTTTGTTGGTAAAAAAATGAAAATGGTAATTTTAGTTTATAAAAAATCAAATAAATGGTGAATTAAGTATTAAACTTTAATTAATTATGATATAATTAATTTTAATTTAATGGACGAAGCTGTCTCAAAATGAGTAATATTTTGAGGTGGCTTTTTTATTTTTCTAAATAAGAAAGAAGGTTGATAAGAATGGAGAAATATAATGAAAAATTAACAGAGGTATCAGATGGCTTTGCAGAAACCTATAGTGTAGAACTTTATATAAAAGAGAAGCCAATTATTTTAGAAAATAAATTATTAGAAAATATTAAAAAATATTGTGGTAATGTTAAAATTATATCTAATCAAGAAGCAAATCTTACGTTTGCATTTATGGATCATATACTAGACTATAGAAACGTAAGTGTTCCGGTTACAATGATGATCAGTATAAGTGATGAGCCATCAGAAGGAGAAAAATTAAGAAGATCTTTAGAACAATCGTGGAATTTTGATAGGGATAAGGAGTCTATTAAAAGTTGTAAAATTAAAGTTTTAGTTACAGATTTAATGGCAATTGGATTAGAGTATACTAAAAGAGTAGAACTTTTTCAAAAAGCACTTTATGCTATTGTTGAATTGATACCATGTGAAGGGATTAATTTTCATATTTCAGAGCAAGTTATAAGTAGAGAGGATTACTTAGAAAATAATCCGTTAAATGATGAATATGATCTTTTATTTGGGATATTAAATGTAAGATTATTCAAAATTGAAGGTCAAAAAAATGAGTATATAATGGATACTCTAGGACTTTCAGCAATTGGATTATGTGATTTGCAATGTCATTTTAAGAATTTAGATCCGAATGGAATATTAAATATTTTATATTCATATGGATACTATATTTTTGATAATCAAGATGCCATTGATAATATGACAACAGTTGAGGGGATTTGCAAGAATGATAAATGGAAATGCACACATGAAGTTGCACTGGCAGAGCCAGAAAGGGTTGTATTAGATATAAATCCAGGAAAAGAATTTTCAAGCAAAAGTAGAATATGTTAATCAAGTCGAAATCAATAAATTGTAATATGACAGTGCATATGAAAATATAAAATGAAAAAAACATTACATTTTGTATTGACATAGAAAACTTATCCTAGTAAACTTATAAAAGAAATTTAAGATAACTTAATAAATTTATAGAAAACAATGACGTTTTCATTTCTAAGAAGGATATATTTAACTACAATATACCTTTTTGGAGTGAGAGCGTTTTTTTATTATTAAATTTAAAAATAAAATTGAATAATCAATTATTCAAGGGGGAATAAAAAATGGATTTGTTAAACGGCGCAGATATGGGCTTTGTAATTATTAGTGCTGCTTTAGTAATGCTAATGGTACCAGGGTTAGCTTTATTTTATGGTGGTATGGTAAGGAGTAAGAATGTATTAAGTATTACAGTTCAAAATTATGCAGCTCTTGTTATTATATCTTTGCAGTGGATTTTTATAGGGTATTCATTAGCCTTTGGTCCAGATACAAATGGAGTAATCGGTGGATTGGATTGGAGTTTTTTAAAGAACATAGGAATAGCACCTAATGTAGACTATGCATCCACAATACCACATTTAGAATTTGTAATATTTCAATTAATGTTTTCTGCAATTACTGTAGCTGTTATTTCAGGGTCAGTTGCTGAACGTATGACATTTCCAGCGTTTTTATTATTCGCTCTTTTGTGGAGTACACTAGTTTATGATCCGATTACTCATTGGGTATGGGGAACAAATGGATGGTTAAAGAATTTAGGAGTACTTGATTTTGCGGGAGGACATCCTGTTGAGATTAATTCGGGTGTTTCAGGACTTGTTGCAGCAATTGTTATTGGTAAAAGAAAAAAGGCAAGCCCAGAGCCACATCATATACCTATGGCAATACTTGGTGGAGGACTTTTATGGTTCGGATGGTTTGGATTTAATTCAGGAAGTGCTCTTTCTATGAATTATGTGGCAGTTAATGCATTTGTGACAACCAATACTTCAGCAGCAGCGGGAGCAGTTGGCTGGATAGCTTGTGAATGGATTATGTATAAGAAGCCTACAGCACTTGGAATTGTCAGTGGAGCAATAGCTGGATTGGTTGCAATAACTCAAGGGGCAGGTTTTGTAAGTCCTATGTCAGCTGTATTTATGGGATTAGTCGGAGGAATATTAAGTTTCTTTGCTATAGCAATATTAAAGAGAAAATTAGGTTATGATGATACATTAGATGCTTTTGGTTGTCATGGGATAGCTGGAATATGGGGCTCTATAGCTACAGCTATATTTGCATCAAAGTCAATTAATCCAGCAGGGGCAGATGGATTAATATATGGTAATTTTGAACTTCTAAAAGTTCACTTAATATCAACCTGTGCAACCGCATTATATGCAGCAGTTGTTACTTTCCTAATAATTAAAATTATGAGTTATATTATGAATATAAGAGCTACATCAAAAGAAGAAGCAGAGGGCTTAGATGTGTCTTTACATGGAGAAGAAGCTTATTCAGGTTTTAATAGATAAAAATTTGTTTTGACAAAATGGGATGTGTTAAAATAGTAATTCTGAATGTAGCTGCTAAAACTAATGATTTAGACAAAAGTGAAATAGATGTTGTAAAAACTGTAATGAACAAATCTAAAGATGAGATGGATAATAATATTTTAATTTTGCGTTTAGAGGGAAGTAAGATGAATTTATGGAATATATAAATTATATATAAAATTTTTACAGGCTTAAAATACTATATTATCATTTAAAAATTACCATTGAAACAGCCATTGTAATTGATAAAAATCTACCAGTATTGTATAATTGTTTAGAGAAAATTAAAGTAATATAAGCAATATAGGAGGCAATAAATATGGAAAAAATAAAAATGTCTACTCCATTAGTTGAAATGGATGGAGATGAAATGACAAGAATAATTTGGGGGGCAATAAAAGAGGAATTATTAAATCCTTTTATTGAATTAAACACAGAATATTATGATCTTGGATTAGAATATAGAAATCAAACTAATGACCAGGTTACTGTAGATTCGGCAGAAGCCATTAAAAAATACAAAGTTGGTGTAAAATGTGCAACGATAACGCCTAATGGCGCAAGAATGAAAGAATATGATTTAAAAGAAATGTGGAAGAGCCCTAATGGTACTATAAGAGCAATATTAGATGGTACAGTATTTAGAGCACCAATTACAGTAGAACCAGTAAAACCATATGTTAGAACATGGAAAAAGCCTATTACTATAGCAAGACATGCTTATGGAGATATATATAAAGATGTAGAAATGAAAATAGAAGAAAAGGGCAAGTGTGAACTTGTATTTACTTCTGAAAGCGGAGAAGAAAAAAGAGAGTTAGTACATAATTTTGCTGGAAACGGTGTTGTTATGGGAATGCATAATCTTAATAAATCAATTGAAAGCTTTGCAAGAAGCTGCTTTAACTTTGCTTTAGATACTAAGCAAGATTTATGGTTTGCAACTAAAGATACAATTTCAAAGAAATACGATCATACTTTTAAAGATGTATTTCAAGAAATTTTTGATTCTGAATATAAGACTAAATTTGATCAAGCAGGAATTGAATATTTCTATACATTAATAGATGATGTTGTAGCGAGAGTAGTTAAATCTGAAGGTGGAATGATTTGGGCTTGTAAAAATTATGATGGAGATGTAATGAGTGATATGGTAGCTACAGCTTTTGGATCTCTTGCAATGATGACATCAGTATTAGTTTCACCAGAAGGAAACTATGAATACGAAGCGGCTCATGGTACTGTTCAACAACATTACTATAAGCATTTAAAAGGTGAAGAAACCTCTACAAATTCAATAGCAACAATATTTGCATGGTCTGGAGCTTTAAGAAAAAGAGGAGAACTTGACAATAATGATGCATTGGTTGAATTCGCAGATAAGTTGGAAAAATCTTCGATAAAGACAATTGAAGATGGAATGATGACTAAGGATTTAGCATTAATAGCAGAACATAATAATATACAAACATTAAATACATTTGATTTTATTAAGGCTATAAGAAAAACATTAGAAGAAATACTTTAAAATTTAAAGTCTAGTGAGTAATTAACTTTAGTTAAAAGGGAGGATATATATTTATTACTTTAGGTAATTAAATATATGTTCTCTTTTTGTGTATAAGAAAATTAGTGATTTTTTGAAGGTTGTAAAGATCTATTAAACAATATATACAATGAGTTTGTAGAAAAATTTTAAAATAAATTTAAATTAATCAAAAGAGTATTTTATCAATAGTTATTTATAAAGGAGCTTCTTATAAAATTACTGGATTTCGGTAGATTTATAAGAAGCTTCTTGTTTTTAATTATATAGAATACTTTTTATAAAAAGATAATTTTGGAAATTAATGATTAATAAATTACTAATATAATAAAGAATATTCACATATCACGAAATCTTGAATAAAATTATCAAAAATAAAACGATATTAATGATAATTTCGTAATTATATGAAAAAGTATTGAAAATCATTTTCAACTATTAAAAAAAGTGGTAATATAAATTATGGAATAGTTAATTAAAATCATTATCAATTGGAAGGTGAGATATATGCCATTAATATTAGCGGATAAAGGAAATGAAATGAATATTATAAAGATAACTGGAAATGATGAAACAAAAAGATTTTTAAATAGCTTGGGTTTTGTAGCAGGAGAAAAGGTTAAAATTATTTCTGAACTTGGCGGGAATCTTATAATAAATGTTAAAGATAGCAGAGTAGCATTAGATAAAGGTATGGCAAGTCGAATAATAGTATAGAGAGGAAGAGATATTATGAGTTCATTAAAAGAAATAAAATGTGGACAAACTGTTACGGTAAAAAAAGTTGAAGGACTTGGACCGGTTCGTAGACGTATTATGGATATGGGAATTACAAGAGGATGTGAAGTGTATGTACGTAAAGTAGCGCCACTTGGTGATCCAATAGAGGTAACAGTAAGAGGATATGAATTATCACTTCGTAAAGCTGACGCAGAAATGATCGTTGTAGAATAATGTTAGGCATCTAGTAATGGAAAATTAAGAATTAAAGAGTAAATTTAAATTATACACTTAGTAAAAAAAGTGCAAAGCACAACCAAGATCATTTCACTTATAAAAAAAAGTGCGAAGCACAATGAAGAACTTATTAATCACGATAAAAACATGAATTATAGGTTATGAATTAAAAAGGAGGAATAAAAATGTCAATTAAAATAGGACTTGCAGGTAATCCGAATTGCGGAAAAACAACCATGTTTAATGAACTTACAGGTTCATCTCAATATGTTGGAAATTGGCCTGGAGTAACAGTTGAAAAGAAAGGTGGTAAACTAAAAGGGAATAAAGACGTTGAAATAGTTGATTTACCTGGTGTTTATTCTTTGTCACCATATACTCTCGAAGAAGTTGTAACTCGTAATTTTATGATAAATGATAAACCAGATGCAGTAATTAATATAGTTGATGCATCTAACATTGAAAGAAATTTATATTTAACAACTCAAATTTTGGAACTTGGAATTCCAACAGTTGTAGCACTTAATATGATGGACATTGTTGAGAAAAATGGAGATAAAATTGATATTAATAAATTATCAAAAACTCTTGGATGTCCTGTTGTTACAACATCTGCTCTTAAAGGGAATGGTGTTAAGTTAGCGGCAGAAAAGGCAGTTGAAACTGCTAAAGCAAAAAACAAACCTAAATTTATATTACCTTATTCAGATGAAGCTAATGAAGCTTTTGAAAAAATAGAAGAAGTAATAGTTAAAAATATTTCAACTGAAGGAATAGAAAAGCGATGGCTTGCAATTAAACTTTTTGAGAGAGATGAAAACATTATTGATAAGTTAAGCATTTCAAAAAATATATCAGATGAAATAGAAGAAATAATAAAAAAATATGAAACTGAACTCGATGATGATAGTGAAAGTATAATTACAGCAGATAGATATGCATTTATTGGGCAAGTTGTTTCAACTGCTCTAAAAAAGCAAAATAAAGGTAAAGAAACTACTTCAGATAAAATCGATAGAATTGTAACAAATCGTTTCTTAGCATTACCAATTTTTGCTGCTATTATGTTTGGCGTTTATTACATAGCAATAAGTACAGTTGGTACTATGATGACGGATTGGGTAAACGACACATTATTTGCAGAAATTATTCAAGGTAATGTTTCAGAATGGTTAGTAAATGCAAATGTTGCAGATTGGTTACAAGGACTAATAGTAGATGGAATAATTGGTGGTGTTGGTGCAGTACTTGGATTTGTACCACAAATTATGGTTTTATTCTTCTTATTGTCAATCCTTGAGGACTGTGGTTATATGTCTAGAGTAGCATTTATCATGGATAGAATCTTCCGTAAATTTGGACTTTCAGGAAAATCATTCATACCAATGTTGATTAGTTCAGGTTGTGGTGTTCCTGGTATAATGTCAACACGTACTATGGAAAATGATAGAGATAGAAAAATGACTATCATGTTAACTACATTTATTCCATGTAGTGCAAAATTACCTATTATTGCATTGATTGCAGGAGCACTTTTTGGTGGAGCATCTTGGGTAGCACCAGCTGCTTATTTTTTAGGAATAGTAATGATTATCATTTGTGGAATCATATTGAAGAAAACTAAATTGTTCTCAGGAGATCCATCGCCATTTGTCATGGAGCTTCCACAATACCATATTCCAAGCTTAAAGGGTGTTTTAATGCATGTATGGGAAAGAGGAAAAGCATTTATTTATAAAGCTGGTACAATCATTTTTGTTTCTTGTGGTGTAGTGTGGTTTTTACAATCATTTAACTGGTCATTTGAAATGGTAGATGCAGGTGACAGTATTCTAGCAAGCATGGGGAATGTGATAGCTCCTATTTTTGCACCACTCGGATTTGGTAATTGGCAATCAGCTGTTGCAACAGTTACTGGACTTGTTGCAAAAGAAAATGTTGTTGGAACATTTGGTGTTTTATTTGGTATAGCTGATGCAGTAGAAGATGATCCAGCACTTGTTGGAAATGTAGCAGGAATGTTTACTGCGGCTAGTGCGTTTGCCTTTGTAGCATTTAATATGCTTTGTGCTCCTTGTTTTGCAGCAATTGGTGCAATAAAACGTGAAATGGGCTCTTGGAAATGGACATGGATTACTTTGGGATTCCAAACCTTCACAGCTTATTTAGTTGCACTTGTTATAAATCAAGTTGGTAACTTTTTATTAGGAAGTGGAAGTTTAATAGGAGCTATAACTTCAGTAATTATAGCAATTGTAGTAGTTTCAATAGTTATATTAACTGGCAGAGGTTCAAAAGAAAATAAAGTTAATGGACAATTAAGTTATACAAAATAAGTAAAAAAACTAAGTAGGTGGGTTCTATTATTATAGACTACCTACTTAAATTTAAAAATGAGGAGTGATAGTTTATGGTAGCAACAATTATATTAGGTGGAATTATTTTGGGATTAATGGCACTTGTAATAGTAAAACAAGTTAAAAAAGCAAGAAGTGGAGAAAGTGGTTGTGGCTGTGGTTGTTCTAGTTGCTCTTCAGCTAATGTATGTCACGGAACCAAAGCACAAAATAAATAAATTTGAAAATATAAAAAGTTTCACCTTCAAAATTTTATGATAGAGTAAAGTATAAAGCAAGAGCACTAATACACTTAAAATTAAATGTATTAGTGCTTTTTTAGGTGTTAAAAAATGTATAGGTAGTTTTTTAGTTAAGTTTCTATATTTAATAATGAAAGCATATAAATATGTATAGATAATATAGAAGTTGAAAAAATAATTGTTATATTATTTCACTTGGCATCCATGGTTCTAAGATTTCATATGGAATTTTTTCGCCAGTGATACTCTCACCAAGTTTAACATTAGGTTTAAGTTTTCCGTGATAATCACTTCCTCCTGATGCATAAAGTTTATGTTTATTGCAATAATTAAGTAAATACTTTGTCTTATCAATAGTATGAAGTGAATGATAACATTCTATTCCGTCAAGTGCATTTAAAGATACTATGGAATTTAGAAATTCTTCATGATCATCTGCAAAATAACCATATAAATGAGCAAGGAAGGATTTCCCACCTGCTTTTTTTATAATAGCAGCAACTTGAGGAATTGTTAGATAGTTTTTAGTTTGGTCGAGAAAAAATGGACTATTTTCATTATTAACGCAAGTTCTATAAAAGGCATTAAGGCTTTCCCAAATTTCTTTAGTGAAATGTTTCTCATTTTCAGGGTATTTCCTAAGATCACCATGCATTATTTGTGTTGCAAAATACTTGCCATTAATTGAGAGATTATCACTACACTTAATGCTAAGGTTTTTACATACTGTCATTAATTTTCTTAGATAAGCATTTTCTCTTTCAAGGAATTTTTCATCTGAAACAATTCCAATTGAACTTATTATTTCAAGGTCTATACCATACCCTAATACTTCAATAGGTTTTCCATTGTGAACAGCAGAAAACTCACAGCCACAAATTATACTACCTTCAAAATAGTTATTTACTTTAATATCTTGGAGCTTTTTGTAAGAGCCAATGGAGTCATGATCTGTAATAGATATATATTTTAGACCTGCTTGCTGCGCTTTAATAAGAATATCTTTTGGTTCATCTGAACCATCTGATGAAGTTGTATGAATATGTAAATCTATCATTTACTGCATCTCCTTTTTAAAATTACATAATTTATTTTATACTAATTGACAAGTGATGGCAATATAAGGTAAGGAGAGTTGATTCTATATTGATTATACCAAGTTGAAAAAAACTTAATGTTTTCAAGAATAATTCTCTAGTTAGAGAATTTTATATATGTAAGTAAAGATAACCGAGGAGAAAGGTGAAATCAATTTCCATATGTTGCCTTTATTTTTATTGTGTAGTAAATAAAATATGAAACATTTTCAAAATATATTAATAATATAATAATTTATAGTTAGTTTTGTTAATAATATTGATAAAAATATTAAATTTAATATTATTGTTGACAAAATTACTAATATATTTTATAGTATAACTCATAGAAAGTTTATAAAAATAGTAGGAGATTTGAAAAGAAGAATTACATATTGCAATTGGAAACTTATACAGAATAGAGTAGGAGTTATAAATTTTATGAAAGAACAATTTCGCAATATATACATAGTATAATAAAAATAATTTTTACTAAGGATTTTTTACCATTAAAGCCTACTAAACATATATGAGTGATTTTGAAATTTGAGAGAGGGGCAATATTATGAAGAAGACTAGAATTTTAAGTTTGGTGCTTTCAGCAACTATAATTATGGGGGTTTTTGTAGGCTGTGGAAAGCAAGAAGCTAGTAGTCAAAATGGAGCAGAGAGCAATAAACCAGTAGAACTTTTAAATGTATCTTACGATCCGACAAGAGAATTATATACAAAGTTTAATGAAAGTTTTGCCAAGTATTGGAAAGAAAAAACGGGCCAGGAAGTAACTATAAATCAATCTCATGGAGGATCTGGTAAACAAGGAAGAGCGGTTATTGAAGGATTAGAGGCTGATGTTGTAACTTTGGCATTAGCATATGATATTGATGAGATAAGTCAATCTGGACTTATTGAAAATAATTGGCAAAGTGAATTTAAAGAAAATAGTTCTCCATATACATCAACTATTGTCTTTCTTGTTAGAAAAGGAAATCCTAAAAATATAAAAGATTGGGATGATTTAATAAAGAAGGATGTGTCTGTAATTACTCCAAATCCTAAAACTTCTGGAGGAGCAAGATGGAATTACTTAGCTGCATGGGCTTATGCAGCAGCAAAAAATAATGGAAATCAAGATGCAGCAAAAGATTTTGTTTCAAAATTATATGGAAATGTTGAAGTTTTAGACTCAGGTGCTAGGGGGGCAACAACAAGCTTTGTTGAAAGAGGCATGGGAGACGTGCTTATAGCCTGGGAAAATGAAGCATTTTTATCACTTAATGAATTAGGCAAAGACGAATATGAAATAGTTGTACCATCACTAAGTATATTGGCTGAACCACCAGTTGCGATAGTTGATAAAGTAGTAGACAAAAAAGGTACTAGAGAAGTGGCAAAAGCTTATTTAGATTATTTATATACTAAGGAAGGCCAAGAAATAGCAGCACAAAATTATTATAGACCTAGAGATAAGGAAGTTGCTGAAAAATACAAGGATAAATTTCCTGAGATCAAATTAGTTACAATAGATGGTGAATTTGGAGGTTGGGCAAAGGCTCAAAAAGAGCATTTTTCAGATGGAGGAACCTTTGATCAAATTTATAAACCAAAGAAATAAAAATTATTGACTTATGTACTTTTTAAAAAAGATAAGAAATAGAAATTGTGTGATGTTTAGTATTAATAATTTATATGTTTACTTTAACTGTAAATTATTAATACTATCCATCAGAAGTATATATTACCCGTAAACGCAAGAAGAAATTAAACTTTTATTTACTTTAATAAATTAGGATTTGGTATATATGAACAAAAAAGAGTGGAGGATAAATATGAGCAAACCGAAAAGAGTTATTCCGGGCTTTAAATTAACGATGGGTTTTTCCCTTGTTTATTTAAGCCTTATTGTCTTAATTCCTTTATCTACTTTAATTATGAAATCAGCAGGAATGGGGATAGATAAATTTTTTAATACCATATTGGAAGCAAGAGTATTACATGGATATTTGGTTAGTTTTGGAGCAGCTTTTATAGCAGCAATAATAAATAGTATATTTGGATTAATATTAGCATGGGTTTTGGTAAGATATGAATTCCCATTTAAAAAGTTTTTAGACGGGATAATTGATTTACCTTTTGCATTACCTACAGCTGTTGCAGGTATATCACTTACTACTTTATATTCACAAAATGGATGGATAGGAAAAATGCTTTATTCTTTTGGAATTAAATCATCGTTTTCCATTTTAGGAATTGTTATTGCTTTAACTTTTATAGGAATTCCATTTGTTGTACGAACAATTCAACCTGTACTAGAAGATTTGGATAATCAATATGAAGAAGCAGCAATAATGCTTGGAGCTAGTAGAATAAGGACATTTTTTAAAGTTATATTTCCTGAGATATCCGCTCCTTTATTAACTGGATTTGGACTAGCTTTTGCAAGAGGAGTTGGTGAATATGGAAGCGTTGTTTTCATAGCAGGTAATATACCTATGAAAACAGAAATAGCACCACTTTTAATTATGTCAAAGCTTGAACAATATGATTATAGTGGCGCAACAGCAATAGCATTAGTCATGTTATTAACATCATTTTTAATATTGTTTGTCATAAACGGAATTCAACTGAGAAATAGTAAATTGAAAAAGATATGAGGTGACAGTAAATTGGCGAAAACATTAATAAATAAGGGTGAAAATAAATTTGTTAAGTATGGATTGATAGCTATTAGTGCGTTATTTCTTATATTAATGCTTATAATTCCACTTATATCAATAATTTCTGAAGCCTTAGCAAAGGGAGTTAATGCCTATGTTAAAGCTATTTCAGAAGGATATACTATGAAAGCTATGAATCTTACATTTGTTACTACAATAATAGCAACTGTTGTGAATACTATATTTGGTATATGCATAGCATGGACACTTACAAAGTTTAAGTTTAAAGGTAAGAATTTATTAGGGGCATTAGTTGATTTGCCGTTTGCAATTTCACCTGTTATTGCAGGTCTTATATTTGTATTAACTTTTGGAAGAGGAAGTTTATTTGAAGACATTTTAAAACAAACCGATATTAAGATAGTTTTTGCAACACCAGGAATTATATTAGCCACTTTATTTGTAACCTTTCCTTTTGTAGCAAGAGAAATAATTCCCTTAATGAATGCTCAAGGTACAGATGAAGAAGAAGCAGCGGCTATGATGGGGGCTAGTGGATTTCAGATCTTTAGAAAAATAACACTTCCTAATATTAAATGGGGGCTTATTTATGGAGTAATACTTTGCACAGCAAGAGCTATGGGTGAATTTGGAGCAGTATCAGTTGTATCTGGTCATATAAGAGGAAAGACAAATACTCTTCCATTACACATTGAAATTTTATACAACGAATATCAATTTTCAGCAGCTTTTGGAGTTGCATCTATATTAGTTATTATTGCAATTATTATTTTAATTTTAAGAAATATTGTGGAATGGAAAAGTAAAAAGGAGGGCTAGAAGATGTATGTGGAGTTAAAAAACATAAATAAGAACTTCGGAGATTTTAAAGCATCAAATAATGTTAATTTTGGAATAGAACAAGGTAAACTAATTGGACTTCTAGGGCCAAGTGGAAGTGGGAAAACTACAATACTTAGGATGATTGCAGGTCTTGAAACTCCAGATTCAGGAGACATTATCATTAATGGAATTAAAGTTAATGATATAGAACCAGGCAAAAGAGGTATTGGGTTCGTTTTTCAAAATTATGCTTTATTTCGTCATATGACTGTTTATGATAATATTGCCTTTGGTCTTGTGGTACAAAAAGCCCAAAAGCAGGATATACATAAAAAGGTTACAGAACTTATAGAACTAATCGGTCTTAAAGGGCTTGAAAAGAGGTATCCAGGTCAGCTATCAGGTGGACAAAGACAGCGTGTAGCTTTTGCAAGAGCATTAGCACCAAACCCGCAATTATTATTGCTAGATGAGCCTTTTGCGGCTATAGATGCAAAAGTAAGAAAAGAGCTTAGAAGATGGCTGAAGGAAACTATAACAAAATTAGGTATAACAAGTATTTTTGTAACTCATGATCAAGATGAAGCTGTGGAAGTGGCAGATGAAATAATAATAACTAATAAAGGTCAAATAGAACAAAAGGGAAGTCCTGCTGAAATTTACAAAAATCCTCAAACTCCTTTTGTTGCACAATTTATTGGAGAATCAATCCTTATAGATGATTATACTAAGTTAAAAGGATTCGAGGTTGAAGAAAAATTAGAAGAAACTAAAGCTGTATTACGTCCCGAGTTTATAGAGATTGCTAAAAATGACAAGGAAATATTAACTCCGCTTGCAGCAGAAAAAGGAATTGTAAAAGATATTGCTTTTAGAGGAAATAATCTTGAAATTGATGTGCAGGTTGGAAATCAAATACTTATTGGTTATAGACGTTTAGAACAGGAACCCCTTAATATTAATGATGAAGTATTAGTTTTAATTCATAGAGTTTATACTTTTAACGATAAAAATGCAAAAGTGGTTCAAAATAAAATTAAATCACAAGAAACATCAGTGTTTATTTAGTAAATATTGACCTTAAAAAAGGAGATATACTATGAGTAAGAAGGTTCAAGTAAAACAATTAGAGACAGACATATTAATTATTGGCGGAGGTACTGCTGGATGTTATGCAGCCTTAACAATACGAGAAAATTCTAATGCATCCGTACTTATCCTTGAAAAAGCTAATATTAAAAGAAGTGGCTGCTTGGCAGCAGG
The DNA here is from genome assembly GCF_002006345.1 of Clostridium puniceum. GTDB lineage: Bacteria > Bacillota > Clostridia > Clostridiales > Clostridiaceae > Clostridium > Clostridium puniceum. The sequence goes on along the minus strand of NZ_LZZM01000080.1, from coordinate 57,502 downwards.
AGTAAATGCAATCAATGCATATATAGTAAAGGGAAGAACTCCAGAAGATTATGTGGATTATGCTAAAAAAGATGCAGATAATATTGTACGTGAAGATCTATTACTTACAATGTCACAAGGGTTAAATAAAGTAACAAAAAAGCTAGAAGACTTAGGACTTGTCATTTTAAAAGATGAAAATGGTGAATATGTATCTAGAGGAAATAGGAATATAAAAATTAATGGCGAAAATATTAAGCCTATTTTAGCAAATGCAGTCCAAAAGCTTCCAGAAGTAACAGTTATGAATCAAGTTAATGTTATTGATTATATTGTAAAAGATAATCATATACTTGGAGCCTTTGCTGTTTCAGCAGAAGAAGAAATTTTATATGAAATCAGAGCAAAGAAGGTAATATGTGCGACAGGTGGAGCAGCAGGTTTATATAAACCTAACAATCCAGGTTTTTCAAGACATAAAATGTGGTACCCTCCTTTTAATACTGGAGCAGGATATGCTATGGGAATAAAAGCAGGAGCTGAAATGACTACTTTTGAAATGAGATTCATTGCTCTAAGATGTAAAGACACTATAGCACCTACAGGCACAATTGCACAAGGTGTAGGAGCAAAGCAAGTAAATGCAAAAGGTGAAGTATATGAAACCAAATATGGATTAACTACCTCTGAAAGGGTTTATGGAACAGTAAAGGAAAACCAAGAGGGGAGAGGACCTTGTTATTTGAGAACAGAAGGTATTAATGCAGCTCAAGATGAGGAACTTAAAAAGGCATATTTAAACATGGCACCTAGTCAGACTTTAAAATGGATAGAATCAGGTAAAAATCCAAGTGAACAAAATGTAGAAATTGAAGGAACAGAACCATACATAGTAGGAGGACATACTGCTAGTGGATATTGGGTTGGTACTAAACGAGAAACAACAATAAAAGGTCTTTTCGCAGCTGGTGATGTGGCTGGTGGATGTCCACAAAAATATGTAACGGGTGCATTGGTAGAAGGTGAAATTGCAGGAAAAGCAGCAATAGAAGCAATAGATAGCGATAAGAAAAGTGATGTTATATTATCAAAAGCTGAAGAAGATTTACTTATAAAGAAAAAGAAAGAAGAAATTGAAAAAGTATTGAATATTGAAACGCAAATTTTTAATGAAGAACAGCTAGAAGAAGCTATGCAAAAAGTGATGGATACCTATGCAGGTGGAATAGGAAGTAATTATCAGTTTAATGAAAAGCAGCTAGAACTGGCAGCTGAAAAAATTGAACAGATTGAGAAATTAAGTGAGAGTTTACATGCAGAAGATATGCATGAACTGATGTTTGTATATGAATTAAAAGAGAGACTTACTATTTGTAAATCTGTGATTGCTCATTTAAAGGCAAGAAAAGAAACTAGATGGCATAGTTTTGCCGAGAATCTGGATTATCCAGAGAAAAGTGATAAATGGCTTAAATATGTGAATTCAAAGCTTGTAGATGGAAAACTTACAATTGTATATAGAGATTTAGTAGGAAGAGGTGAAGTCTATGAGCATAGCAATTAACAAAGAGAAATGCATTGGATGCAAAAAATGTTTATCTGTGTGTCCAGGAAGTTTAATCAAACCAAGTGAAAATGGGAAGAAAGTATATATTAAATATCCTAAAGATTGCTGGGGCTGTTCTTCTTGCATAAAAGAATGTCCTACAAGTTCAATTTCATTATATTTAGGAGCAGATATTGGCGGAAGAGGAAGTAAACTGACAGTTCAATTAGAAAATGATCTTGCGCATTGGAAAATTGAAGAAAGTAATGGAACACAACATTCAATTAATATAAATCGCAAGGATTCAAATCAATATTAATAAGCATAATGAAAAATAATATTATTTTCGTTCTAAATATTTTTAATGATTTTTAGAAATTTTTAATTAGGATAATAGGAGGATTAATTATGAGTGAATTATCACATCTTGATAAATTAGAAGCAGAAGCAATTTATATTATTAGAGAAGTAGCTGCAGAATGTGAAAAACCAGTAATGTTATATTCTATTGGTAAAGACAGTTCAGTTATGCTGCATCTTGCAATGAAGGCATTTTATCCTGAAAAGCCGCCATTCCCTTTCATGCATATTGATACAACATGGAAGTTTAGAGAAATGGTTGAATTTCGTGATAGAAAAGCAAAAGAATTAGGAATAGAAATGATTGTTCATTCAAATGAGGACGGTATAAGGCAAGGAATTAATCCTTTGGACCATGGTTCGGCGTATACTGATATTATGAAGACACAAGCTTTAAAACAAGGATTAAGTAAATATGGTTTTACAGCAGCCTTTGGTGGTGGACGTCGTGATGAAGAAAAATCTCGTGCAAAGGAAAGAATATTCTCTTTCAGAAATGAAGCACAATCATGGGATCCTAAAAATCAGAGACCAGAAATGTGGAAACTTTATAATACTAAAATAAATAAAGGTGAAAGTATGAGAGTTTTCCCAATTTCAAATTGGACTGAAAATGATATTTGGCAGTATATAAAACGTGAAAATATTGATATTGTTCCTTTGTATTTTGCAAAAGAAAGACCATGTATTTCTCGTGATGGCAATATTATTATGGTAGATGATGATAGATTGAAGTTATTGCCAGGTGAGAAGATTGAGCATAAGAAAATACGATTCAGAACACTTGGATGTTATCCACTAACAGGTGGCTTTGAATCAGATGCAGTTACTTTAGATGCGATTATTGAGGAAACCCTTAGTGCCGTATCATCTGAGAGAACAACTAGAGTTATTGATAGTGAAGCAGCAGGTAGTATGGAAAGAAGAAAGAGAGAGGGGTATTTCTAAGATGAAGAGCTTATTAAAATTTATAACATGCGGTAGCGTAGATGACGGGAAATCTACTCTTATTGGACATATTTTATATGATTCAAAGCTTTTATATGCAGATCAGGAAAAAGCTTTAGAATTAGATAGTAAGGTTGGAAGCAGAGGAGGAGCGATAGACTATTCTCTATTATTAGATGGTTTAATGGCAGAGCGTGAACAAGGGATTACAATAGATGTTGCATATCGTTATTTTACAACTGATAATAGAAGTTTTATAGTAGCAGATACTCCAGGACATGAAGAATATACTAGAAATATGGCAGTAGGTGCATCTTTTGCAGAACTTGCCATTATATTATTAGATGCAAAGCAAGGTGTACTTGTTCAAACGAGAAGGCATGCAAGAATTTGTTCTTTAATGGGGGTAAAACATTTTGTATTTGCAGTTAATAAAATGGATTTAGTAGGGTACAGCCATGAAAGATTTCTAGAAATTGAAGATCAAATTAAAGAATTAGAAAAAGAACTTTCATTAGAAAATGTTTATATAATTCCAGTATCAGCTACAGAGGGTGATAATGTTACAAAGAAGTCACAAAATACTCTATGGTATGAAGGAGAATCACTATTAACACATCTAGAAAATGTAGATATTGATAGTAAGTCAGAATCAGGTTTCTATATGCCAGTTCAAAGAGTATGTAGACCCAATCATACATTTAGAGGATTCCAAGGGGAGATTGAAGCTGGAAGTATTTCTGTAGGAGATGAAATTACAACACTTCCTAGCAATGAAAAAGCTCTAGTAAAAAGCATTCATATTACAGATAAAGAATCACAAAGTGCGGGACAAGGGCAGGCTGTTACAATACAGCTGAATAAAGAAGTAGACGTATCAAGAGGCTGTGTACTTACAAAAGGAGCAAACATTGCAACAAGTAAATCACTTAGTGCAAAAATTCTTTGGATGGATGATTCGGAATTAACAGCAGGTAAAGAATATTTTGTAAAAGTAGGAACTAAAATGTTAACTGGTGTTGTTACAGATGTAAAGTATAAAATTGATGTAAACACAGGAAAGCATTTAAAAGCTAGTTTTTTAACAAAAAATGAGATAGCTGCATGTGATATTTTACTTTCTGAAAAGATTGTAGTTGATAAATTTGATGCACATAAATCATTAGGAGAGCTAATTTTAATAGATCGTATTACAAATATGACATCAGCTTGTGGTGTTATAGAAGAAATTTATGATAATAATGATATTAAAAATGGAAAATTCTGTTTTGAGTATAATCAATTGAGAGCAAGAGGAGATATTTTTGAAGAATTCTATTATGATACAGAAACTTTATCAATATTCAAATATAAGCCAGAAGAACAAACTTATACTGTAGGTGATGAGCTTCCAGTAAAAGGTGATAGTTACGAATATCCAGAGAATTTTGATTTATTAATTCTTCGTGATAAGGTAGCAATTGAAGTGCGTGATAAGAAAATTATTAATATAAAATCAATAGATGATTATAAGTATAAAGGAGTTCCAATTATTAATGGTAGAGGATTTGAAGTAAAGGTAAATTGTGATGAAGAAGTTATAAAGTTCTTAAATGAATATAAGGAAATTGATGAAAAATCTCAAGGAGATTTCTTAAATAAGTGGGTTAGGTTTGAAACTTATAGAAAAGTAGTTTTTCATAGCACTAACTAGAATATATAATTAACAATTAAAGCTGCAGCAAATATAATAAGCATTACAGATGAAAAACAGTGGCTGTAGACAACTTTTTATAAAAAATAAATGAATCGAGATTTTCAGATGATATCGATTCATTTATTTCTGTTAATAGATTGCAAAAATTACAAAACTACACAATTCCTTGTGCTATCATAGCTTCGGCAACTTTCATAAATCCAGCTATGTTACAACCCACTAATATATTACCTTCATAACCATATTCTATAGCAGCATTTTTAGAGTTATGATAAATATTTTTCATTATATGTTTAAGCTTTTCGTCTACTTCTTCAAATGTCCATGATAATCTAATGCTGTTTTGTGACATTTCAAGGGCTGAACAAGCAACTCCGCCTGCATTAGCTGCTTTAGCTGGACCGAATAATACATTGCTTGATTGGAAGATTTTAATTGCATCAAGAGTTGAAGGCATGTTTGCACCTTCTGAAACAACTTTAACTCCATTTTCAACTAAGATTTTAGCACTTTTAGCATCTATTTCACCTTGAGTTGCGCATGGAAGAGCTATATCACATTTTATAGTCCAAATTCCTTTACAGCTTTTGTGATATTCAGCAGTTGGAACTGCGTTAACGTATTCGCTTATTCTTGCTCTTCGGACTTCTTTTATGTCTTTAACTACATCTAGTTTAATTCCATCAGCATCATAGATGTATCCATTAGAATCACATAAAGCAACTACTTTAGCACCTAATTCTTGAGCTTTTTGTGTAGCATAAATAGCAACGTTGCCTGAACCGGAAATTACAACAGTTTTATCTTTAAAGCTGTCTCCATTATCATTAAGCATTTCTTCAGTAAAGTATATTAAACCATAACCAGTAGCTTCAGTTCTTGCTAAACTTCCGCCATAAGTTAGGCCTTTTCCTGTTAAAACACCTTCATTTAATGCTCTTATTTTCTTATAATATCCATAAAGGTAGCCAAGTTCTCTTGCACCAACACCGATATCACCAGCTGGGACATCTGTATCTGATCCTATATATCTATATAATTCCGCCATAAAGCTTTGACAGAATTTCATTATTTCATTATCAGATTTTCCCTTAGGGTCAAAATCGGAACCACCTTTACCCCCGCCAATAGGCAGTCCAGTTAAAGAATTTTTGAATATTTGCTCAAACCCCAGAAATTTAATGATACTTAAGTTTACTGATGGATGGAATCTTAATCCACCTTTATATGGTCCTATGGCACTATTAAATTGAACTCTAAATCCTCTGTTTACTTGTACATTGCCATTATCATCTATCCATGGAACTCTAAAAATAATTTGTCTTTCTGGTTCAACTATTCTTTCTAATAATCCAGCTTCTATAAATTTAGAGTTCTTATTGAAAATTGGAATTAAAGAATTGAGAACTTCCGTTACTGCATCTAAAAATTCTTTTTCTGCTGGATTACTCTCTTTTACTTTTTTTAAGACAGTTGAAACATATTCTTTACCGTTCATTATATACATCTCCTTATTTCTTGTTGCTGTACTTTAATATTATATAATATAAAACAAGAAATTTTAATAAAATGAAAAATTCTTTACATTTTATTAAGAATTGTAAAAAAATTTTTATTCTAAAAATTCATAATTACTATAATAAAGTGAAAAACGTATTAATTAAATTATCACTAATAATAAATTAAATGTGATAAAATGAGTAATATATAAATTTAAGGGAAAATGTTATTTGTAGATAAGAAATTTAATTTTAACATATTTATATAAGTTCTAATTGATTTCATACATTATACATATTTATATAGTTTATTTGAAACTTATATATATGTTCTAAAAAATTTTGTTCATTAAGATTTAATTTCTATATTAGAGTGATTGGATAAGACAACCAACTAAATTATGAACTTTCTTAATTAGAACTTATATATATAAAAATAGAAAATTCCATAAAAGAATGGGGAGTTGATAGTTATTAACATAGATTTTTTAGGAGGAGCTTTGGAAGTTGGAGGAAGCTCTATTTTAATAAAGATTAATGGGAAAAATATATTATTTGATGCTGGGATTAGGCAAAGTGCGAATAAAGATAGTATTCCTAATTTTAGAGATGTTCAAACTTATGGAGGATTAGATGCAATAATTATAAGTCATGCTCATTTAGACCATATAGGATGTTTACCTATTATAAGCAAAGAATATCCCAATGCTAAAATATATATGAATAATATGACAAAGGATTTAGTTAAAGTTTTGTTATATGACAGCTTAAAAATAATGAACCATAGAGATGCAGAAATACCTTTATATGCTGAGATTGATGTGGAAAACACACTAAATAGAATATTTACGATAAATTATGAAGTGAAATTTCCTATATTTGAAGATATGTTTATTACATTTTATAATGCAGGCCATATAGCTGGAGCAAGCTGTGTTTATCTACAAAGTCCAGAGGGGGCTGTATTTTATTCAGGGGATTTTTCAGTGTTTTCGCAAAGAACTGTTGAAGGGGCAAAATTGCCTAAATTAAGACCAGATGTAGCAATAGTTGAATCTACATATGGAGATAGACTTCATTCTAATCGTGAAATAGAAGAAAGAAATCTAATTGAAGCGGTAAATGAATGTATAGAAAACAATGGTAAGATGATAATTCCGGCCTTTGCTTTAGGAAGAGCGCAAGAAGTAATACTCATATTAAAGAGTGCGATGAATAAGGGAAGTTTGAAGAATGTTAAGGTTTATATTGATGGAATGGTGAGAGATATAAATAGAGTATATAAAAATAATCCATTATATTTAAAAAATTTTCTTGGTAAAAAGATATTAAGAGGATTAAGTCCTTTTTATGATGATAACATAATTGAAATTAAGGGAACTGACAATAGAGAAGAAATATTAAATCAAAAGGAACCAGCAGTTATAATATCAAGTTCAGGGATGCTGACTGGAGGACCAAGTGCATTTTATGCAGAAAAAATAGCGCCTATGGAAAATGGATATATTGTAATAACAGGATATCAAGATGAAGAATCGCCAGGCAGAAAGATTTTAGAGCTTTTAGAAGCAGATGAAGATAGTGATAGATATTTAAATATAAATAGTCTCAATATTCCAGTTAAATGCAAGGTTAAAAAAGTTGGATTATCTGCCCATGCTGATAAAAACGAAATAAAAGGCGTTCTAGAAAGAATATCACCTAGAAACATTATATTAGTTCATGGAAATGAAGAGGTTATAAAAAGTCTTGGAAAAGAAATTTCAAATGAATTTATAGGAAGAACTTTTACACCAGCTTGTGGAGAGGAAATCACTATAAATATTAGAAATCCAAGAAAGCAGTTAAATAAAAATTTTCCATATTCCTTAAATAGAAAAGAACAATTAAGTGAAGAAAACGTAAAGGAATTACAGGAATTTGTTTATGAAAAATATAATAACAAGCTTTTAACTATTGAAGAATTGCTATATGTGTGGAGTGGTGAAAATAATTTTGGAGTTTCACAAAATTCAGAAATAGAACATAATACAGAAAAGAATAGTGAAATTAATAGTTGGTCTAATAATATTATTAATTTTAAAACTGTTATTATAAATAGCATATATTTTGAAAGTGATTTAAAAAGGCTCTTTTTATTTAAAGCAAGAACAGAAGATGATATAAAGGAAGACTTAAAACCGAAGGAATTAACGCAACAAAAACTTATGAGCCTTGCAGAAGAGAAATTTAAAGAATTTGATTATAAAAAAATTAGTATAATGCTAGATAAAAAGGAAATTATATTGAATTTTGATTTTCCTCAAGGAGTAGATCCATCTATTAAGAATATTATGCAGGATTTTTATAAGGAAACCGAGTGGAGAACAAATATGAATGAGAAAATAAATAATAGTTCTGCAGAGCTGCTTATTAAAAAATTAATAGAGCCTACAAGGATTAAAAAAATATCTTTTTATCCAGAGAAATTTTCTGTTAGCGTATTTCTTAATGGTAAAAATATAGATGAAGGAAATAAAAGCAAAGTATTTGAAGAGAAAACAGGTTGGAAGTTATGCATAGTAGAAGAAGGAAGCCTAGCAGTTAATAATGGTATGAGTAGTGATAAGTTATATTTTGAAGTTGAAGGTGTTAAAGTTGTAGAACAAAATGTAGCTATAAGTTTAATTGACAAAGCTTTTGAAAATGAAGAATATAAACCTTATAAAAAAAGTGTAAAGACCAATGAAAAGGGAAAATATATTGAACTTGTATTTATATCACCTAAAATAGGGCAGAAATTTGAAGAAAAATTAGGACATATTTCTTATGAAACAGGCTGGAGCATTGCAGTAGCAGATAAAGTAAATCAAAATGAATTATTTAATATTGCAAAACTTTTATGTGATAAAAATGATGTAGGTTTAAAGAAAAATCCATCGTATAATCCAGGTAATATGACTATTTCTTTAAATATTATAAATGGTGAAGAAAGTTTTGAAGGAATTAAAGAAGAATTTGAAAAAATTACAGGATGCAGATTGGTAATTAATTAAAATAATGGTTAGAATAAAATTGGGCATAGTTGTTTCTTAGAAAATAATAATATATAATAATTAGTATTAATTATTATATATTATTATTTAGGGGGAAATAAAATGGAATTTATTTTAAAAATATTAATTGGGATTGTTGCACTTGAGCACATATATATATTATGGATAGAAATGTTTGCATGGACTACAAAAGGAGTTTCTACTTTCAAATCATTACCTAAAGAGTTATTTCCAAAAACGAAGGCTTTAGCAGCAAATCAAGGGCTCTATAATGGCTTTTTATCAGCAGGTCTTATTTGGTCATTATTAATTGGTGATCCAATTTGGTCTAAAAATATAGCTGCTTTTTTCTTAGGCTGTGTAATAGTTGCAGCCGCTTATGGAGCAATAACAGCTTCAAAATCAATTTTTATAAAACAAGGTATGCCAGCATTAATAACTATGTTGATTTTGCTATTTTTATATTAAATAGTAATTAATTATTGTCATTTTTATCATTTGATCACTTAAATTAGAATAAGAATGGGGTTTTGAAGAATCAAAAACTATTGAATCCCCAACATTTAAAATATGTTTTGTCCCATTAACATCTAAGGATAATTGACCATTATTTACGATAATATATTCTTGAGTTTTTTCACCATGAGAGCGTGATTCGTAGGTACAATCAGCATCTAATTCAACATTAAATAGTTCGAAATTTCTGTTTGCATGACTGGTAAAGTAGCAGTACACTCTGTATTTGCCATCAAGAGCAACTTGTTCTTTAGCATCTTCTTTTTTGATACAAACATCACTTTCTAGTGGTTCATCAATAAGGTGTGTATATGGGATTTTAAGACCTGTAGCTATCTTCCAGATTGTATTAATAGTTGGGTTTGATTCTCCACGTTCAATTTGTCCTAGCATAACTTTGCTAACACCACATATTTCGGAAAGTTTACTTAAACTTAATTGTCTTTCAGTTCTTAATCTTTTTAGATTTTCGGCAATAATATTATTCAAATTCATATTTTCACTCCTTGACAAATATAACGTACAAACGTAACATATAACATGTGGAAAGTATTACGTACAATACATATATTATATATTACGATTTTGGGGATAAACAATCAAGGGGGCAAATTTATGGAAGTAGAAGAAAGAACACAGAAACCTTTAGAAACAAAGGAAAAAACAAATACTTATTATTTTATACAAGGAATAAAAGCTTGTATACCAACCATATTTGGATATCTTAGCATAGGTTTTGCTTGTGGAATTTTATCAAAATCTTGTGGATTAACTTTTGCAGAAGCAATAGGAATGAGTATTTTTGTTTATGCAGGATCAGCTCAATTTATTGCATCAAGTATGATATTATCAAATGCATCGATAGTAAGTATAATAGCTACTATTTTCTTTGTTAATTTCAGACACCTATTTATGAGTGCAGCACTAGCACCATATTTTAAGAAAAATTCATTCATGAAAAATTTATCTATAGGAGTTCTTTTGACTGATGAAACTTTTTTAGTTGCAGCAGCAGAAGGGGTTAATAGAAAAAAGATTAATTATTTTTGGATGCTTGGATTAAATATTACTGCATATTTAAATTGGATTATAGCTACAGGAATTGGAGTAATGCTTGGAAGTATTATACCTGATTATAAAGTGTTTGGATTAGATTTTGCATTAACAGCTATGTTTATAGGATTAATAATTTCATCTATAAAGGGGAGTTTAAAAACCAATAAAGCTATAATGATTATCATTACTTCTATTATAACTTTAATATTAAGTACACAAATAGTTTCAACTAGTGCTGGAATTATTATAGCAGCAATTGTTGGAGCATTAATCGGGGTGGTGATTAAAGAATGAATTTATATGTTTGGTGTGTTATTATAGGAGGATGCATTGTTACTATACTTCCTAGGGTGCTGCCTATAACAGTATTATCAAAAATAAAATTAAATAAAAAGATTGAAGAATTTTTAACATACATACCAATATCAATATTAGCTGCATTAATAGCAGTAGAACTTCTTACTGTTAACGATAAAATTTCAATTGAAGGTAATTCTTTAGAGTTAATTGCGGTAATACCTACAGTATTAATTGCTCTCAAAAAGAATAATTTATTATTGACAGTTATTGTTGGAATACTATCAATTGCTATATTGAGGTTTTTATTTTGAACGTGAACGATTTATGTAGAGATTATGGAGTGTTAGGATTATTAAGATGGAACTATATATAATAAATGAATGTGAAATTTACTGATATAGGATAATAAAATATTGGCTAGGTGTATTCTGCATCTACCATGAAACCAACAAAAATCTAAAAGTTAGATTTTTGTTGGTTATTTTTATATTTATAATACCACAGTTTGATAATTCGCATTATACTTTATGAACAGAGGATATGTTGTTATATAGATTCTAAGGAGAAAATAATATTATGGTTATTCATTTGTTATTGCAAGGAGTATAAAGAAATCAATTATAATTTATTAATTGTTTTAATATGTACTAGAAATTACTGTGAATAAGTTAAGCCCTAGAAATTGCTTGCTTAAACTGAGCTATTTTTACAAGTCATGTAGCAAGAATAACATACTAATTATACTTGATATTATGATATAATCGATCTTAAAGTAAAAATATGAAGTTATTGAAAAATAAATATTAAGGAGTGAATTATACTTTAGTGAGATTTGCTAGTAATGAATAATCTTAAGATTGCAAAAGAATGATTTATATCTATATTCAATATTGAAAAGTATTTATTAGAAAAGATGTTTAATATAGGTGAAAGTATGAATGTATATTAATATTTAAGGATAAAATTTATATATTACTTGCCAATGAAAAACAGTATTTACAATTAGATAAGAATGAAGTTAAGAAAGAAGGAATTGATTTATGAAGAGAATTGAATTAATTCGTATGAAGCTTAAAGAGAAAACTAGTGCAAATCCAAAGGGATGCTCGGCTACTGAAATTGCAGAAGATTTAAAGCTTATTAGAGGTAATGTAAGCAATGATTTAAATAAGTTAGTAAGCGAAGGAAAGGCTATTAAGGTAAAAGGGAAACCAACCTTATTTATAGCAGCTAAAGAAGATAATGTTGAATCTAGGATATCAATGATAAATAAATTTTCAGAAGCTAATCCAAGTTTATATTCAGCAATAGAACAAGCTAAAGCAGCGATATTATATCCGCCTAATGGAATGAATATATTGCTTCTTGGGGAAACTGGTGTTGGTAAGTCTACTTTTGCAGGATTAATATATAAGTATGCAGTTGAAATGAATGTAAAACTAAAGGATAGTCCTTTTATAACCTTTAATTGTGCGGATTATGCTAATAATCCTCAATTATTGCTTGGACAATTGTTTGGAGTAAAAAAAGGTGCATATACAGGTGCTGATTTTGATAAAGAAGGTCTTTTAGAAAAAGCTGATGGTGGAATTTTATTTTTAGATGAAGTTCATAGACTGCCAGCAGAAGGGCAGGAAATGTTTTTTACATTTATGGATAGGGGAGTATACAGAAAACTTGGGGAAACTGATAGTGAAAGAAGTGCAAATGTACTTATAATAACAGCTACAACTGAAGACCCAAACACAACTTTACTTCAAACCTTCACCAGAAGAATTCCAATGGTAATAAACATACCAGCTTTAAGGAATAGAGGGATGGAAGAAAGATTTAATCTTATAAAACAATTCATGATTGAAGAGTCTGGACGTTTAGGGAAAAGTATTAAAGTATCTGTAAATTCATTAAAAGCCTTTTTGTCTTATGACTGCCCCAATAATATAGGGCAGTTAAAGTCTGATATTCAGCTTACTTGTGCTAAAGCATATGCGGAATTTCTTTCTAATAGAAAAGATGATATAAGAATAAGCAGTTTAGAAATACAACCGTATATAAGAGAAGGGTTATATAAAGAAGTTGAGCATAGACAACTATGGAATAAATTAATTGATATAAATAATAGATACTGCGTTTTTGATAAAGACGAAAAACAAATGATTTTTGAAGAAAAAGAACATGATGGAAATATTTATGAGATGTTAGAAGCTAAAACTAGGGAGCTTAAAGCAAAAGGTATTAACGGTAAACAATTTGAAGAAGAAATGGAAAGCGATATAGAAGAGTATTTTAAAAATTATATGATTAAGTTCCATAATAAAGTAAATTCCACGAATTTAGAGAATATTATAGAACCATATATTATGGGTATAATAAAAAAGGTGATAAAATTTTGCGAAGCAGAATTAAAAAGAGAACTTGATAAACAAATACACTATGGTTTAGCAGTTCACATAAGTAATTCTATAGATAGAATTAAAAAAAATAAAAAAATTGAAAATCCAAAGTTAAATAAAATAAGAAAAGAGTATAATAAAGAATTTAATATTGCAATAGATGCCTTAAAGATAATAGAACAGTTAATAGATAGAGAGGTTCCTATTGATGAAGCTGGATTTATAACTATGTTTCTAATTTACAATAATGAAAAAATTAAAAACAAACATAGTAATGTAAATGTAATAATTATTGCTCACGGTGAAGGAACTGCTACATGCATGGCTAATGCAGTAAATGGACTTTTAGGAACACAATATGCAAAGGGAATAAATGCACCAATAGAAGAAAAGCCACAGGTCATATTAGAGAAGACTAAGGATTATATAAGGGAAGATAAAATTAAATCAGATATTTTATTCTTAGTGGATATGGGATCTTTGGTTACATTTGGTAGAGAAATAGAAAAAGAATTTAAATTAAAGACAAGGACAATTCCATTAGTAAGTACTTTACATTGCATTGAAGCAACTAGAAAAGCTATGATTGGGTATACCTTAGATGAAATATATAGAGATACCTTAGAGGTAAATAATTTGTATGATAATAATATATTAGATTATATTCCAGAGGCATTTGAAAAAAGAAAACTAGCAATTGTAACAGTATGCACTACTGGTGAAGGAAGTGCTAAAACAATGAAAGTATTGCTAGAGAAAACACTCAAATTTGAAAATAATTTTCTAGAAATTGCTTCTATTAATTTTATAGGAAAAGAAAGCATATACAGCAGGTTAGATAAATTATCAAATAAATACGAAATACTTTGTTTAGTTAGTCCTTTTGAGTTGGAAAGTGATTACCCGCAATATAACTTAAATGATGTAATTGAAGGTAATTGTATAGAAAACATACAAGACTTAATAAATAGAGAAAAAGTTTATACTAAGATGGAAGAAACTTTAGATCATCAGTTAAAGAATATTGAAGGGAAAGTAGTTCTTAGCGATATAAGGAGATTCACTACAACAGTTACTAAGTTACTGAATATAAAATTAACATCAAATGCAATTATAGGAATAACTCTTCATATGGCAATAATGATTGATAGATTATGTGGTAATGGAGTGATAGATACATATGCAAATATAGATGCATGTATAAAAGAAAATTCAGAATTATATAGAGTAATAAAGAGTGAATGTTCAAGGTTAAATACTAAGTATACAATTTATATTTCAGATGATGAAATATGTTACCTTATGAATTTATTTACTATGAAGAGTAGAAAAAAATAAAGCACATTGTTGATGTGCTTTGAAAGGTTTTCAAAAAGTAAAGCACATAAATACTTTTTGAAAGCTTTTTTTTGTTAAGCTGAGAAGGATAAAATACAAGGATTGAAGAAAATAAAAAAATTTAATTAATATCTTTATGTTGGCATGAAGATTGCTATATATATTATTAAGATGCAAATCAAATAATTTAAATAGAAGGTGAAGAAATGGAAACATTATTAATGGATCAAGTAGTTATGGAATTAGTTGTAAATGGAGGGAATGCAAGAAGTAAATCAATGGAAGCTATTAAAGCAGCAAAAAAAGGTGATTTGGAATTAGCGAAAGAAAAAATAAAGGAAGCAAATGAAGCTTTAAATAAAGCTCATAATTTCCAAACTAACTTAATTCAAAAGGAAGCTGCTGGAGAAGGAATAGAAATTAGCTTACTTATGGTGCATGCTCAAGATCATTTAATGAATGCTATGACTGTAAGGGATTTAGCTAAAGAAATGATTTCAATGTATGAGACCTTTAGAAAATAATTATTAAATAAAGTAAAAATAAATTTAGTTAGCAATGATAACAAGAATAAATAAAATTAATAACAAAGTTTTAGGAGGATGAAGAAATGAGATATATAACTTTAGTATGTGCAGCAGGTATGTCAACAAGTATTTTAATGGCTAGGATGCAGGAAAGTGCAGAGAAACAAGGAATTGAAGCAAAAATTATTGCTATGTCAGAATCAAAATTTGAAGAATATGAGGAGCCAACAGAAGTTTTACTTTTAGGTCCACAAATCGAATATTTAGCAGATGAGATGAAAGAAAAATATGAACCTAAGGGAATAAAAGTAGAAGTTATAGATATGATGGATTATGGAACTCTTAATGGTGAAAAAGTATTAAAAGATGCACTTGCATTATTAGATTAATTAAATAAAAACATTAAGAAAGTATTATTAAAGGAGGATTTTATATGTCAAAATTTGATGGAAAAGCTATATCTAAAAAAATCTCCCCAATTTTAAATAAGATTCAAAAAAGTAAGCTAGCTAATGGTGTTTCTGGAGGAATGATGGTGGCAATGCCAGTTACACTTTTAGGTGCATTTGCCGCATTGTTTTTAAACTTACAAATACCTGTATGGAAAAGTTTTATTGCTGCTACAGGAATTGCATATGCATTAAATATAGCAATAATGTTTTCAACAAATTTTTTAGCTGTAGTTTTTGGAGTAACTATAGCAAGTAGTTATGCAAAACAGTATAAAGAAGATGGTGCAGTGCCAGCATTGTTATCATTAGTATGCTTTTTCATAGTAACGCCATTTACTACAGATAAAGGAGTTACTACGTTTACCATGCAATGGTTAGGTGCACCTGGTATTTTTTCAGCTATTATTATAAGTTTGGTATCAACTAGAGTATACATATATATTAAGCAAAAAGGGTTTACTATTAAGATGCCTTCAACTGTACCTCCAGTGGTATCTAGTAGTTTCAGCAGCTTGATTCCTGGATTTGCAGCTATTATTGTATTTCTAATTGTAGCAGCGCTTTTTGCTGCAACTTCATTTAAAACTATGCATCAATTCATATATACTTTTGTCCAAACTCCGCTACAAGGTGTTGGTGGAAATATTATATCAATAATAATTTTATGGACATTTTCACAAATACTGTGGTTTTTTGGTATTCATGGAACGTTGGTTATTTATTCAGTTGTACTTCCAATATTTACAGCAATGGATGCTGCCCAATTAACTGCATATTCAGCAGGAGAAGCGCTTCCTAATATAACAGGTAGAGCGTTTGTGAGTACGTATACAATGTCTGCCAGTGCGATTGGCTTTGCACTTCTGATGCTATTTGTAGCTAAAAGTAAACAATATAAAACTTTAGGTAAATTAACTGCAGTACCATCTCTTTTTGGAATTAGTGAACCATTAGTTTTTGGTACACCTCTAGTTTTTAACTTTAAGTTTGTAATTCCATTTGTATTTATGAATGCAATTAATTTAACCATTGCTTATTTACTGACAGCTGTAGGAATAGTTCCAAGAGTTGCAGGAATGACTCCGATGAGCGGAATGCCAATAATATTCAGTGGATTAATGGAAGGAAGCTGGAAGATAGCTGTATTACAAGTTGCGCTTGTAGGACTATCAACATTAGTGTGGTATCCATTCTTTAGAAAAGCAGATAAAGAAGCTTATGAATTAGAGCAAAAAACAGAAAATCAATAATAGATTTTACAAGTATAAATTGTTATTAATCTCAGATTAAATTTAAGGAACTCTTTTTTTAAAAACTATAAAATCTATATAAATAAACTTAAATAAAGACCACCACTTTTTTAGTGGTGGTTGAATTTCTAATTTTGTATAATGGAGGATAATATTGTGAAAGTAATAGATTTGAATGATAAATGGTTATTTACTAAAGAAAATAGCACGAATTATATAGGAAAAGAAATTGATAAAGGTGACAATATAACTTTGCCTCATTGCTTTAATGCCATAGATGGGCAAAGCGGTGAGGGAATGTTTAAAGGGGAATGCTTTTATCAAAGAAAGTTAAATATAGCAGATGCTGAATTAAATAAATTTATATTTTTAGAAATAGGTGCTGCAAGCTTAGTTTCTAGAGTATATGTTAATGGACAATTGGCAGGAAGCAGTAAATGTGGATTTTCAATGTTTAGAGTTTTTCTAAATCCTTTCTTAAAATGTGGAGAAAACCTAATTTCAATTATAGTAGATAACAGTCGTCATGATGATGTGTATCCACTTATGGCTGATTTTTCATTTTATGGAGGCATATATCGTGAAGTAAAACTTATAACAACAGATGCTCTTCATTTTGATTTAATGGATAATAGTAGAGATGGTATATATTTAACTCAAAAGAGCATTGGAGAAGATAAATTTGAACTAAAGATAAATGGAAGAATTATAAATGAATTTAATGAAGCTAAAGCTGGAAAAATTGAATTTAAATTATTAGATAAGGAAGATAAGATAGTATTTAATAAAACAATTGATATTGAGGTTTTAAAAGAAGCAGAATTTGAATTGGTAGAAGAGATAAATACCCCAAAGTTATGGCAAGGGATAGAAAATCCTTATCTGCATAAATTTGAAGCTCAATTATATTGTGAAGGAGTACAATGTGATAAACGAAGCATAGATATTGGTTTTAGAACCATAGAAATAACTCCAGACAAAGGTGTATTCTTAAATGGTAAAGCTATTAAGTTTAATGGTGTAAGCCGTCATCAAGATTTTGCAGGTATAGGTAATGCGTTAACTAAAGAATATATGGATTTAGATATGTCAATCATTAAAGAGATAGGGGCAAATACTGTAAGACTTGCTCATTATCAACATAATGATTATTTTTACAGCCTTTGTGATCGTGAAGGAATATTATTATGGGCAGAAATTCCGTTTATTAGTATTCCAACAACTTCTGATAAGGAAAATAAAAATGCTAAGGAACAATTAGAAAGATTAATTAAGCAAGCCTATAACCATAGTTCAATTTATTGTTGGGGAGTTCAAAATGAAATTACAATAGCAATAGAAAATGAACAAATATATGAAATGGTAAAAGAACTTTCAGCTATGGCTAAAAAATTAGATTCAAGTAGATTTATAGCACAAGCTAATATTCATTCTGTAGTTAATGAAAGTCCATTAAATGAATTAACTGATTTTGTAGGATATAACTTATATTATGGTTGGTATTATAAGGAAATGCAGGAGTTAGCAACAAGGTTGGATGAATTCCATAAATCAAGACCTAATACACCAGTTATGGTTACAGAATATGGAGTTGATACTAATCCCAGACTTCATTCATATAATCCAACCGTAAAAGATTATACAGAAGAATATCAGCTCTTATTCCAAAATAATGCACTTAAAACTTTCAATAAGAGAGAATTTGTTTTAGGCGGTTATATATGGGCTATGTTTGATTTTGGAAGTGAGATTAGAAATGAAGGCGGAGAAAAAGGAAGAAATCAAAAAGGCTTAGTAACTATAGATCGAAAATTAAAAAAGGATTCTTTCTATTTATGTAAAGCTTATTGGTCGAAAGAAAATTTTGTTAAATTAGCTGGCAGCAGATTTGTAAATAGACATGAAGAATTAAATGATATAATAGTGATTTCAAATTTAGACTATGTTAAGCTTTATGTGAATGGTGAATTTGTAAGTGAAATTAATAGTAATGAACCAATGAAGAAATTTGAAGCTGTTAAATTAGTTCTAGGAGAAAACAAGATTAAAGTAGAATCTTTTGATAAGGCTGGAAATACTTATAGTGATGAAATGATTTTGAAGCATGTTAAAGAAGTGGATCAAAGTTATATTCTTGAAAAGCCACAAGAAAAAACACATGTTACTAACTGGTTTCAAAAGTTTGATTTAACCAATGTTCAAGAGGTAGCTGTTAAAGAAGGTTATTACTCAACCTTTGATACAATTGAAGAACTTTATAAGGATGAGACGGCAAAAGCTATATTTAAGAAATATTTTGGAGATGTAGCTGAAAGTCAACAATTCCAAGTTATGACGGGGTTAATGACTATAGATAGTATGTCTAAGAGATCGAGATTTAATATACCTAAAGAATTGTTAAGTGTTATTAATAAAGAATTGAACGTTATAGCAAAGAAATAAAAAATAAGAAAAATTAAGTATAGAGTTATAAATAAAAGGCTTTCATTTTATTACAAATGGAAAGCCTTTTATTTATTATGGCAATTATATAATTAATTTTAACGAGTAAATTTAAACACCTGAGTAAGCAGAGAATCCACCATCAATTGGAATAACTATGCCATTTACAAAGCTTGAAGCTTCTTCATTTACTAAGAAAAGAAGTGCACCAATAAGTTCTTCAGCTTCACCAAATCTTCCCATAGGAGTAGCATTTAAAATTTTGTGAGAACGCTCAGTATAGCTTCCATTAGCATTTTTTAGAAGCGCTTCATTTTGTTTTGTCACAAAGAAGCCAGGAGCTATAGCATTAACTCTTATACCAACCTTTGACATATGAACAGCAAGCCACTTAGTAAAGTTTGATACTGCAGATTTTGCACCTGAGTATGCTGGGATTTTTGTAAGAGGAGTAAAGGCATTCATTGATGAAACATTAATAATGCTGCAGCCTTTCCTTCCAATCATATCTCTTGAAAATTCTTGGGATGGAAGTAATGTTCCAAGGAAGTTTAAATCAAATACAAATCTGATTCCATCTTCATCAAGATCGAAGAAAGTTATAATATCTTTGTTTTCTTCTTTTAAATCTTCTTCGTATAAATATTCTTTAGTAGTTGTTCCTTTAGGATTATTTCCACCAGCTCCATTTATTAAAATGTCACATGCGCCCAAATTATCTAATATAGTTTTATGAGCTTTTTTAAGGCTTGCTTTATCAAGTACATTAGCTTCAACACCTATTGCAATTTTACCATTAGCTACAACTTCAGCAGCTTTTCTTTCAGCACTTTCTAAGCTTCTATCGAGGATTGCTACCTTTGCACCACATTCAGTTAAAGCATCAACCCAAGAGCTTCCAAGCACTCCGGCACCACCAGTTATTACTACAACTTTATTATTTAAATCTATATTAGAAGGTAAGTTCATTTTATTTATCTCCTTTACTAGTTTTTTCAAGAGTTTCCCATATTCCAGTGATATACATAGCACCTAAAGCACGGTCATATAAACCATATCCAGGTCTTCCCGTTTCACCCCAAATCATTCTTCCGTGGTCAGGACGAAGGTATCCATCAAAGTGATTTTTATGTAGCACCTTCATAATTTCAACGATATCTAAAGAACCGCAAGGTGAGTAGTGAGCACTTTCTTCAAAGCTTCCATCTTCAAGAAGTTTTACATTTCTAACATGCATGAAATGAATACGTCCTTGGCTAGAATATTTATCTACCATTTTAACAATATTATTAAAACTTGCTGATCCAAGAGAGCCTGTGCAGAAAGTTAAACCATTGTACTTGCTGTCTACTAACTTTAAGAATCTATCTAAATTCTTTTCATTTGTGATTATTCTTGGAAGTCCAAAGATATTATATGGTGGATCATCTGGATGAATCGCCATCTTAATATCACATTGTTCAGCAACAGGTATAATCCGTTTAAGGAAGTATTCTAAATTACTCCATAAAGCTTCTTCATCTACCTTTGAGTATTGCTTAAATAAATCAGAAAGCTGATCCTTTGTATAGCTGGAATCCCAGCCTGGAAGGGATAATTCCCCAGTAAGAGGATCCATTTTTTCAAGCTGATCTTTATAATAAACAAGAGAAGTAGAACCATCTTCTAAAACTTTATCAAGCTGAGTTCTTGTCCAATCAAATACTGGCATGAAATTGTAGCATATAACCTTAACGCCAGCTTTTGAAAGACTTCTTATATTTTCTTTATAATTTTCAATGTACTTGTCTCTTGTGGGTAATCCTAGCTTAATGTCTTCATGTACTGGAACACTTTCTATAACATCAAAATGTAAACTGACATTTTCTACTTCAGTTTTTAATGTTAGAATGCTTTTTAGGCTCCATTTTTCGCCTACAGGAACATCATAAATTGCAGTTACAATACTGTGCATGCTTGGAATTTGTCTGATGTATTGAAGCTTAACGGCATCGTCAGCTCCATACCATCTAAATGATAATTTCATAATATTAATCCTCCAATTCTAAATGATCATTAGTGTTAAAAAACAGATGACTTCAGTTATTTCTTTAAGCAGTATACAAGTATTTTCTAATTTTTTTCATCTGCTAGTTTTTAATAAAACTGCATGAAATTCTTGCAATAATAATTATGACTTATATTATGATAAAAGTCCCTTGAATCTGTAAGTGTATCAATAAAATGAGATAACATTTCGTATTTTCATATATTTATTAAGAAAATAGATAACAATAAAATTCAAAAAATGGGAGCATTTTTTGCAATGCTATTATAGATGATATTTACTACTTTTTCAGCTAGCCTAAGGTCACTGTTTGAGATATAGTCACATAGTGTTTTACAATGTTGAAAACAAATATGTTTATTGCTATAATTATAAATGATATGTAGTTAAAATAATATGTTATTATTGCTATATGACTTGCAAAGATTGCTCATAAAAATAATATGTAGATAAAATTATTAAACTATTATAGATATAAAATAATAGTAAGAAGGTATTGCTAATGAAAAATAAAACACATAAATACTTAACTCGACAATATATGTTTTCAAGTGATTATGAAATATTTCACTATTTAAATAAAGACATCCAATCAATAAGTCTCCATCATCATGATTTTTATGAATTATATTTTTTTATTTCAGGAGATGTGACATACTTAATTGAAGGAAAAAGCTATTTTTTAAAGCCTGGAAATATAATTTTAATTAATTCAAAGGAACTTCATCAAGCTAGGATAAACTCAAAGGATGCAGAGTATGAGAGAATAGTTCTTTGGATAAATAAAGCATTTTTAAAAAAGCTTTCAACAGATGAAACGGATTTGTCGTTATGTTTTGAATATTGTAATAAAAAAAATGTTTTAAGTTTAAATTTTGAAAAACAGCAGAATATAAGATTACTTCTTAATAAATTAATTAATCTTGAAAATTACAAAGGATTAGGCAAACAATTGCTTTATAAAGCATATATTACGGAACTGATAGTACATATAAATAATTCAGTTTTTAACGATGATATTGGGTTAAATATAGAGATAAAAAAGAGTAACTTAATTGATAGGATAATAGAATATATTAATAATCGCATAGATGAAGATATTACTATAGATGAAATTTCTGAATACTTTTTCCTTAGTAAATTTCATCTTTCAAGGGAATTTAAAAAATATACAGGAACAACTATTCATAGATATATAGTTCAAAAAAAGCTTATAGAAGCAAAGGAATTAATACTTCAAGAAATGCCTATTATTGATGTGTATAAAAAATGTGGTTTTGGTGATTACTCTAATTTCTTTAGAGCATTTAAAAATGAATATGGAATCACTCCCAAACAGTTCTTTGAGGCTTTGAAAAAGTAAATAAAATGTTTTATCCCAATGGTTGCATTTACTTTTGCTGGAATAGAATTAGTTGATTTAACAACTGGCGAAACTGAAGATCTAGAACGTGTTATTTCAAAGGTTATTAATAATATTTTCATGCTAAAAGTCTAATTTATATATGTTACTAATGTATAAATATAGGAAATAACTTGAGTTAGAGGTGTCAGAGGAAATGATCTAGAGCATAATAAAATTATATATGAGAACTAAAATTTATAGTATATACTTAGATGCTTACTTTATCCCTCTGTTAATGTAAACTTATATGATAAGTAAATTTTATTAAAATAATAAAAACTATTTACAACATGTTACAAAAGTGATATTATTTATCACAATAAGAGCTAGTGCACAAAACTCTTTAGAATTTAATATAAAATAAGCAATGAAAGGGACAAGTATTATAGACTACAGTTTTCAGAGAGGAGATGCCACCGACTGTAAGCATTTCTAAATATGACTATGAGAAAAACTACCCTGGAGCTATGGTTGATTAGCTATAATTAGCAAAATGCCATCGGTGGAAGTCGTTAAAATATTTGAGAAGAATTGAATTAGTTTAATTCAATTTGGGTGGAACCACGGATATTATGCATTCGTCCCAAGCTGGGATGAATGCTTTTTTTGTATAAAAATTAATAAAATATTGTAAAAGGAGGTAATAAGTTATGATAAGTATAAAACTTAAAGATGGATCAATAAAAGAAATATATGAGGATTCTAATATTTATGATCTTGCAAATTCAATTAGCAAAAATTTAGCTAAATCAGCAATAGTAGGAGAAGTAAATGGTACCTTAGTAGATTTAAATTATAAACTAAAAGACAATGATGAGGTAAGCATTTTAACATATGATGATGAAAAAGCAGTTGAAGTAATTAGACATTCTACTTCTCATATTATGGCTCAAGCAGTTAAGAGAATTTATAATAATTCAAAACTTGCTATAGGACCTTCAATAGAAAATGGATTTTATTATGATTTTGATATTGAAAATCCATTAAGTGCTGAAGATTTAAATAAGATTGAAGCAGAAATGAATAATATAATTAATGAAAATTTAAAATTTGAGAAAATTGATGTTTCTAGAAAAGAAGCAATAAGGCTAATGGAGGAAAAAGGAGAAACGTACAAAATAGAGCTTATTAATGATTTACCAGAAGGTGAAGATATATCTTTGTATAAGCAGGGAGATTATATTGATCTTTGTAGAGGTCCTCATATTCCTTCTACAAAATATGTTAAAGCATTTAAATTAACAAGCGTAGCTGGAGCATATTGGAGAGGTAATGAGAAGAATAAGATGCTACAAAGAGTATATGGTGTAGCATTTTCTAATAAAACAGAATTAGAAAGTCATTTGCATAATTTAGAGGAAGCTAAAAAAAGAGATCATAGAAAGTTAGGAAAGGATTTGAAATTATTTACTTTTACTAACGAAGGTCCAGGATTTCCATTTTTCTTGCCTAAAGGGGTAATTCTTAAAAATACTTTAATTGATTTTTGGAGAAAGCTGCATTCAGAAGCAGGTTATGTTGAGATTGAAACACCAATAATGCTTAATAAAAAGTTATGGGAAACTTCAGGACATTGGTATCATTATAAAGAAAATATGTATACTTCAATGATTGATGAGGAAGAATTTGCATTAAAACCAATGAACTGCCCTGGAGGAATGTTAGTTTATAAATCTGAAGCTCATTCATATAGAGATTTTCCAATGAGAGTAGGTGAACTTGGAAGAGTTCATAGGCATGAACTTTCAGGAGCATTACATGGACTTATGAGAGTAAGAGCGTTTACTCAAGATGATGCTCATATATTTATGTTACCAAATCAAATAAAATCAGAAATAAAAGGAGTTATTGATCTTATTGATAAGGTATATTCAAAATTTGGATTCAAATATAACCTTGAACTTTCTACAAGACCAGAGGATTCTATGGGAAGTGATGAAGATTGGTGGTTTGCAGAAAGTTCTTTAAAAGGTGCATTAGATGAGTTGAACTTAAATTATAAGGTTAATGAAGGTGATGGAGCCTTTTATGGACCTAAAATAGACTTTCACCTTGAGGATAGCATAGGAAGAACATGGCAATGTGGAACAATTCAATTAGATTTCCAATTACCTCAAAGATTTGAATTAGACTATATTGGAAGTGATGGAGAAAAACATAAACCAATAGTTATTCATAGAGTAATATTTGGAAGTATAGAAAGATTCATAGGTATATTAATTGAACATTTTGCAGGAAAATTCCCAACATGGATTGCTCCAGTTCAAGTAAAAGTTCTACCTATATCAAATAAATTCAATGATTATTGTGACAGTATTAAAAAGGAATTGAATATAAATGGAATAAGAATTGAAATAGATTATAAAGATGAAAAGATAGGATATAAAATAAGAGAAGCTAGAAATGAAAGAGTTCCTTATATTATTATCATTGGAGAAAAGGAGAAAAAAGAGAACAAAGTTTCATTGCGCAGTAGAAAAAATGGAGATGAAGGGACTTTAAAATTAGAGGATTTGATTGAAAGAATTAGTAAGGAAATTAAAAATAAAGAATTATAAACAAAAGTAATTATTGAAAAAGTAGCTATTATGTGAAGTAATCAGAAATAGGAGAAGTTGATGATAGACGGTCAAAGTAAATATGAAATTCAGCCTATAAGAGAAGTTATATTAAATATTTCAAATGAATTTTTTATGAATCATTTAATGTTAATGCTATACTTACAAAGGCAATTCCAATAGCAAATGAACTTATTATGGCATTAAACAAGAAGGGATAGAAATTTATTAACAAAAAAATTATGGTATATGATGATTATTATTAAAAATAGAACTTATAAAGGAATGCATAAAATTAGACTATAATAATTAGGGCTTCTTAAAGGAGCCCTAAACCAAAGTATATATTAAGCAAATTTTTCAGGAAATTGCTTAACAATTCCATTTGAAATTATATCAGCAAACTTAATCATATGATCTTCACCTTTATCATAATTTTCAATATCAGCTTTCCAGTCTTTATTTATTCTAGCAACCACTTGAGCAGTGACTAAATCCAAGTGTTTATGTAACATATCTTTTAATTCTGAATTAGATAAATTTTTATTTGCACTAGACAGAAAGTCAGAAATTTCATCTGCATTTTTGTACCATAAATTATTATATTTATCTAAGGCTGCTTTATTATTGCTTTTAGCAGCATCAACAACTTGACCTCCAAGTGAAATATGCTCTCTTAAAAGTTGTGAAAGCTTATTTCCACCATCTTCTCCATAATAAGGCTTTATTGAAGCACCAATATCATCTTGATTTTTAAGTAATCTTTGAAGAGTAACATCTTTATCAGGAAGTGATGCTAAATCAGAAATAATAAAACTTCGGGTCCATCCAACATGATCAATCCAAAGTTTTCTTTCAGCCATCTTAAGATTTACTATAGAATTCTTTAAGGGAATATCAGTGTCCATGGCAAAGACCTTAACAGGCAGTAAAAATGTGATAAATAACATAAACAATGATAAAGTTCTAAAAATTTTTTTCATTACAGTACACCTCTCTTATTTTTATATTCATTTAATTTTCTCCTATACTTAAAAAAGTATGCTTGGTATAATAAGTAAAATAATTTTATTATTGACTTAAAGTGAACTTTAAGTGATATTCTTTTTTTACTAGGAGGAAGTTTATGTTAGAACTAGAAATAAGTGGGGTGTCAAAATTGACTAAATTAAAACCTCATACACTTAGATATTATGAAAGTATTGGACTTATTAAGGATATAAAAAGAAACTCATCGGGAAAAAGAGTTTATAGTGAACAGGATTTAAAATGGCTTGACGTAATAAACAGGCTTAGAGAAACTAGAATGAATATAAATAAGATGAAAGAATATGCAAGATTAAGGCATATGGGAGATTGTACAGTTTCAGAAAGAAAACATATTATGAAGGAGCATTTGGAAACAATAAATACAGAAATTGATAAATTATTAGAAGCAAGAAATTATGTTAAAAAGAAAATTGGGATTTATAATGAAATGGAGGAACAGATTAATGGAGAAGGAAAGTAGATTTGAAAGAGGATATAAAAAATTACTTGAGATAGATGGAAAAGCAAGACTGGAAGTAGAAAATAATTTAAAGGATATATGTCCAGGCTTAGGAAAATACATTATAGAATATAGCTTTGGTGATATATATTCAAGAGAAGGACTGGATTTAAAATCAAAAGAAATTGCAGTAGTAGCATCACTGATAGCACAATGAAAGAAAAATTAAAAGTTAAAACTAAAATTTGTTTGAAAAATAGTATACTTTTTTCTATTATGATCAGTATTTTTGCTCAAATATATATTTATCCTTTTAATAGTAAATTCGTTTTAAGTCTTGGAGTTATTGCAATTGGCTTTATATTTTCTATTAGTAAAAAAATATATCCATTTTTAATTGGAATAATTGCTGGTATTTTTACTGCATTTATACGTAGTATTGGATTAATAAGATCTTCGGATATGTATTCCAATGATCTTATAATTCAGTTTATTCCAGCAGTTATATTTTATATTTCTTATGGAATTCTAGGAACAATGTTTCCTTTGAATAAGGCTAATAAATCCATAGTGAACTTATTTTTTCATTTAATATGTTTTGATATAATATGTAATATTATAGAGATATTAGTCAGAAGTATGTTTTCTATATCAACTATAAAGGTGATTTTAATTACTGGATTTATTAGAGCATCTATTCAATGTATAGCTTTTTTAATATATAATTATCAAAAATTATATATTAAAAAAGCTGAACACCAAAAGCGTTATTCAGAATTAAATTTAATGGTTTCAAAGATACATGCTGAAGCATTTTATTTGCAGAAATCTACTAATGATTTAAATAATGTTATGAAAGACGCATATAATTTATATGAATTGACTAAAGGTAAATCACAAGTTTCAACTAAAGCATTAGCAATTGCGCAAAATGCTCATGAAATTCGTAAAAATAATGATCGTGTACTCAAGGGAATTAATCAATTAATAGAAAATGTGGAAAAAACAGAATATATGTCTATCTCGGAAATTTTTTCTATAATATCTGATAATACGAAAAGGCAGATAGAGAGTTTTAATGCTAATGTTTATATAGAATTTAAATTAGAAAAGGATTATTATATTAAAAGGTATTATGATATATTCTCTATTTTAAATAATTTAATTATTAATGCAATTGAAGCTTGTATTAGTAAAAATATAATAAGTGTAATTGGAGAAATATCAGAAGAAAAATTATTGCTTTTAGTTTCAGATGATGGAACAGGAATTGACGAAGATATATTACCATATATATTTAATGTTGGATTTTCAACTAAATTTAATAATGATACTGGGGCTATGTCTACAGGAATAGGATTGTGTCATGTGAAAAATCTTATAGAAGATTTAGGTGGAACAATAGAAGTAAAAAGCAGTATTAACCAAGGTACAGAATTCATAGTTAAAATACCAATTTTAAAATTAGAAAACCGTTAATGATTAAGGGGGTTTTATGGAAATAACATTTATAATTATTGATGATGATATAGCAATATGCAAAATTTTGGAGCAAACAATCAAAAATAATCAATTAGGAAAGGTAATATCAATATTGACGACAGGAAAAGAGGCACAAGACATTATTGTAGAATTAAATCCAGATATTGTTTTGATTGATTTGTTATTACCAGAGGTAGATGGTATTGAAATTGTGAAGAACACTGTTAACAATGGATATAATGGTAAAATTATAATGTTATCTCAAGTTGAAGAAGTAGAAATGATTTCCAATGCTTATAAAAGTGGAATACTTTTTTATTTGAACAAGCCTATTAATATGATTGAGACTGTAAGTGTAATTAGCAATGTAAAAAAGCAAGTTGAATTAGAAAAATCTATTTCAATGATTAAAAGTGTAGTTCTTCAAGAGAAAGTTAAAGATGCAAAAAAGGAAGTAAAATATTCTCTAGAAGAAAAATTAATACAAATTTTTTCTGATATAAATATTGTAGGGACAGCTGGAGTTGATGAACTAAAACTTGTAATATTAGAAATAATCAATAAAAAGCAAATGAATCCATCAAGACCATATCAGCTAAAAGAAATTTATATGGAGGTTTCAAAAAGGTTATATGGTGATTCGTTAGCATTGATTAATTTTAGATCAATGGAACAACGTATTAGAAGAACAATTAATAAAGCTATGACTTCAGTAGCTGATTTAGGTATAAATGATACAGAGAATATTATATATAAGGAATATGCATCATCTCTTTTTGAAATTAAACAAGTGGAACAAGAGATGAAATATTTAAAAAATTCGTCAGGAAGTCAAGGGAAGATAAATACTAAAAAATTTATTGAAGGTATATTAATTAAAATGACAAAGTAAAAATGTACAAGCTACAAAAAACTACAGAAAACACAAAATAATAAAATTTATTGACTATAGTAATGATAATATATATAATTTGTTTAATGTTTAGAAAGCAACGGAGCTTTGGCATATATGCCAAGGCTCTTTTTTTATACCTAGAAAAATAAAAAGTTGGTTATATAAAATTTTTGAGAATATTAAATTGAAAGAATTTTACCACAAAGTAATTGTAGCGTAGACATTTTATTATAAAGTAAAAGCTCATGTGGTAGAAATTATTAGTTAGAAATGGAGAAAAACGATGGATAAAAAAAGTTGTGAAATAGGACAAGTAAGTTTGAATACTGCCCAGCTTCTAGTTAAATGCTTAGAAGAAGAAGGGGTTAAATATATATTTGGTATTCCAGGGGAAGAAAATTTAGAGGTCATGAATGCAGTATATGATTCTTCTATTGAATTTATTACAACTAGACATGAACAGGGGGCTGCGTTCATGGCTGATGTATATGGCAGATTAACTGGAAAAGCAGGTGTTTGTTTAGCTACACTTGGACCAGGGGCAACAAATTTAGTGACTGGTGTTGCAGATGCGCATAGTGATGGGGCACCACTTATTGCCATTACAGGACAAGTAGGTACAGAAAGAATGCATATTACATCTCATCAATTTTTAGATTTGTGTAAAATGTTTGAGCCAATTACAAAGAGGACAAAGATGATAGTACGTCCTAATACAGTAAATGAAATTGTTCGCATTGCATTTAAATATGCAGAAAGTGAAAAACCAGGAGCATGTCATATAGATTTGCCTGTAAATATAGCTAAAATGCCTGTTGATTCAAATGAAAGACCTTTGATGAAAAAGATACCGCCAAAAGAATTTGCAGAACTTGAAACAATTGAAGAAGCAGCAGCAGAAATATTTAAAGCAAAAAATCCAGTAATACTAGCAGGAAGCAGTGCAGTAAGAGGATATGCAAGTGAAGCTTTAACTAAATTTGCAACTGATTTAAAGATTCCTGTAGTAGTAACAATGATGTCAAAGGGAATTATACCTTGTGATAATCCTTATTTTATATCTACTATTGGCATTCCACAAAAAGATTATGTAAATAAAGTAATTGAAAAAGCTGATCTTGTAATAGCAGTTGGTTATGATATTGTAGAATATGCTCCATCAAAATGGAATCCACATGGTAATATAGAAATTATACATATTGATAATAGACCTGCGCATATTAATAAATTATACCAAACAAAGGTAGAAGTAGTTGGTGATATTTCAGAATCTCTATTAAATATAGAAAGAAGAACTACAGCGAAAAAAGAGCCAGAATGTGCCTTAGCTATAAAGAAAAAGATTATGGCAGAGTTTGCAGGCTATTTTGAGGATATATCATTTCCTATGAAACCGCAAAAGATTTTAGCTGATATTAGAAAGGTAATGAAGCCAGATGATATAGTTATTTCGGATGTTGGTGCACATAAAATGTGGATTGCTCGTCATTATGAGTGCTATAAACCAAATACATGCATAATATCTAATGGATTTGCAACCATGGGAATTGGTGTACCAGGCGCAATTGCAGCAAAATTGATTAATCCAGATAAAAATGTTTTAACAATTACTGGTGATGGTGGTTTTATGATGAATAGTCAAGAAATTGAAACAGCAGTTCGTATTGGAACACCATTTGTAACATTGATATTTAATGATAGTAACTATGGTCTTATTAAGTGGAAACAAATAGATCATTACGGGAAAAGTTGCTATGTGGATTTTACAAATCCTGATTTTGTAAAATTAGCAGAGAGTATGAATGCGAAGGGATATAGCATTGAAAAAGCAGAAGATTTAATTCCAACATTAAAAGAAGCGTTTAAACAAACAGTACCAGTAGTTATTGATTGTAGAGTTGATTATGATGAAAATGTAAAATTGACTGAACATTTAAAAGAAATATATGAAAACTTATAAGAATAATAATTAAAATTAGAAATATAGCAAAGAGGCTATATAATAGTAAGAATTTCTATTGTATAGTCTCTTTTTTTATATTAAAGGGGAGGGACATAAATGATAAAGTTAGAAAATGTAGTTAAAAATTTTGGTGATGTTCATGTTTTGAAAAATGTAGATTTAACAGTTAATGAAGGCGAAAAATTAGTAGTAATTGGCCCAAGTGGCTCAGGAAAATCAACCCTTATAAGATGTATGAATTATTTAGAAGAGCCTACTTCAGGGAAGGTTACTGTAGATGAATATGATTTGAATTTAAAGAAAAATTTAGCCAAGGTTAGACAGTCTACTGCAATGGTTTTTCAACAGTTTAATTTATATCCACATATGACTGTGTTAGAAAACCTTACACTAGCACCAATAAAGCTGCAAAATGTAAGTAAAAAAGAGGCAGAAGAATCTGGTTTAAAGTATTTAGAAAGAGTAGGTTTAAAAGAAAAGGCAGATGCTTATCCAAGTCAATTATCAGGAGGGCAGCAACAAAGAGTAGCTATTGCAAGGGCATTAAACATGCATCCTAAAATAATGTTATTTGATGAACCTACATCAGCGCTAGACCCTGAAATGATTCAAGAAGTATTAGATGTTTTAGTTGGATTGTCAAAAGAAAATATAACAATGGTGGTTGTAACTCATGAAATGGGATTTGCAAAACAAGTTGCGGATAGAATTGTATTTATAGATGGAGGTCAAATAATTGAGGAAGGCTCTCCCAAAGATTTCTTTCTAAATCCAAAGAACAATAGGACAAAAAGCTTTTTAAATAAAGTTATAAGATAAAAAATTATAAATAGGGGGAATTATATTATGAAAATGAAAAAAGTATTTTTAGCATTAGGATTAGGTATTTGTATAACGATGACAGGCTGCGGAGCAACGAAACAAACAGGAGGCAGTACATCAAATGATAGTGAGGCAAAAGAAATACAAGCTATAAAGGATAGAGGAGTGTTAAAGGTTGGAGTAAAGGTTGATGTACCTAAGTATGGTTATAAAAATCCCAAAACTGGACAAATAGAAGGTTTTGAAATTGATTTATCTAAAGCAATAGCAAAGAAAATATTAGGGGATGAAAATAAGGTTGAATTTCAAGGGGTAACAGCTAAAACAAGAGGTCCACTTCTTGATAACGGAGAAATAGATATGGTTGTAGCTACATTTACAATAACAGAGGAAAGAAAGAAGAGTTATAATTTTTCAGACGCATATATGAAAGATGGAGTTGGATTGCTTGTTAAAAAGAGTCTTGGAGTATCATCACTTAAAGATTTAAATAATAAGACAATTGGTGTAGCTCAAAGTGCAACAACTAAAGCTGCACTGCAAGATGAAGCTGGTAAGCAAGGAATAACACTAAAATTCTCCGAACTTGGTGGATATCCAGAACTTAAAGCAGCATTAGATTCAGGAAGAATTGATTGTTTTGCAGTAGATGCATCCATTTTAAATGGATATGTTGATGATTCAACAGTAATATTAAATGATAGATACAATCCTCAAGAATATGGTATTGCAAGTAAAAAAGACAATACTGAACTTGCTAAAGTTATAAATGGAGTAATAAGTGAAATGAAATCTTCAGGTGAGATTGATAAATTAATTGCAAAGTGGGAAATTAAGTAATGAATGGACCTTTTTCAATATTTAAATGGGAAGCGGTTTTCAAAGACTTTAGCATATTTCTTGAGGGATTTTTAACAACACTTGAAGTTTCAATATTAGGGCTTATTCTTGCACTAATATTAGGAATTATATTTGGTATACTTTCTACAAGTAAAATTAAAATTTTTAAAATTATAAGCAGAATATATGTGGAAGTAATTCAAAATACACCACTTGTAATTCAAGTATTCTTCTTATTTAATGGATTACCATATGTCAAAATTGTATTACCTGTATTTTTAATTGGAGTACTTGGAGTTGGAGTATATCATGGTGCATATATATCAGAAGTTGTAAGGACTGGTATAACATCAATAGCAAAAGGGCAATTTGAAGCTGCAAAGTCACAAGGCTTTTCACATATTCAAACTATGAGATATGTAATATTGCCTCAAACGGTAAAGATAATAATACCACCACTTGCAAATCAATTGGTAAATTTAATAAAAAATACTTCAATATTAGCAATGATTGCAGGAGGAGATTTAATGTATACAGCTGACTCATGGTCAAGCGCAAATATGTATTATGGACCTGCATATGTTGTAACTGGAATTTTTTATTTCCTTCTTTGCTATCCACTAGCAATGTTTGCAAGAAAACTTGAATTAAAAGAAAAAAATAAAGTATCAATTAATATTGAGGATTCTATAAAAGGTCAGGTTATTGCAACAGAAGGGGGGCTATAATAATGTCAATGGTATTTAATCAAGCTAATATGATATTTCTTTTAGAAGGAATGAAATTGACTTTAACTATAGCGCTTATATCAATTGTATTAAGTATGTTTTTTGGAACAATCCTTGCCATATTAAGAAATTTTTCTAAAGGTATATTTGCTAGATTTGCGACAATATATATAGAAATCTTTAGAAACACTCCATTATTATTATGGATATTATCTATTAGATTTTTAGTGCCAATAAGACCTATGTATTCAGGAATTTTATCTTTTACACTATTTACTTCAGCTATTATGGCTGAAATATTTAGAGGTGGAATGAATTCGGTAAGTAGAGGGCAATATGAAGCAGCTTATTCACAAGGTTTTTCGAAGTTTCAAACATTAAGATATATAATATTACCACAAAGCTTTAGACGTTGTATCCCAACATTTTTGTCACAAGCAGTTACCGTAATAAAAGACACCTCATTTTTATGGGCAGTTGGCATTGAAGAATTTACAGGAAAAGGTATGATTCTTATGGGAAGCTTTGCTACATCATTTCAAATATTTTTATTATTTGGAGCTTTAGCTGGAATGTATTTTATAATTAATTTTACAATATCATGTGGTGTTAGAACTATTAAGACTGAGTATTAAACAATTAGAAGAGTAAAAGTTAAATTAACAAAATATTAACTTTTACTCTTTTATTTATTTTGATAAGTTAGGTGTTTTTTGCATCTATAATGTAATAAACAATATAGGAAATTCAGTAAAAGTGATTTTATCAAAAAAATAGACGATGAAACTTCTGATGAAGAATTTGCTCAGAAGGTTGATAAAATTTTAGAGCCATCATTTGTAATTCCAAAAGAATAATATATAATTAATGATATAAAGTTGTAGGAGTAGATTAGAATGGAGAGAAGAAGGGAATATATAAAATACTCTTTTATTAATAGAAAGGGAAATATTGAATAATAGTTTTAAAGGAGATTTATATGTCAAAAATTATGATAATAGAAGATAGTGAAAATATTAAAAAAGAACTTATTGAAATTTTAATGCGTTATGGATATGAAGCTTATGCTCCAACAGATTTTGAAAATATAGTGAGAATAGCATTAAGGGATCAACCAGATTTGATTTTGCTTGACATAAATCTTCCATATTACGATGGATATTATATATGTAGAGAAATTAGAAAAGAAAAGGATATCCCTATAATAATTGTTACAAGCAGAGATAGTGAAATGGATGAAATTATGAGCATGAATCTTGGTGCAGATGATTTTGTAACCAAGCCTTATAATACTCAAATACTTCTTGCAAGGATAACAGCGGTACTTCGAAGAACATCGGGAAATAATTTAGATTATGAAATAGTGGAACATAAAGGATTAAAGCTTAATATCACTAATGGAAGCATAAGTTTTAGTGAAAGTAAAGTTGATCTTACTAAAAATGAACTTAAAATACTGCATTGTCTTATGAAAAATAGAGAATGCATAGTTAGTAGAGAGGATTTAATGGATTATTTGTGGAATTCAGATCTTTATGTTGATGATAATACATTATCAGTAAATGTAACTAGGCTTAGAAAGAAGCTTCAGGAAATAGGCTTTAAAGATGGAATAGAGACAAAGAGGGGATTGGGGTACATACTATTATGAAGATAAAAGAGTACTTTCTTTCAAAAGCACCATATATAATAATCAATTTAATAATATACCTATTAATTTTAGTTTTGATGAGCATAGCAACGATGCCTTCATTAATAATGTTTATAATTTTTATTATTTGGTTTTCTCCTTTGATAATTTATATGATAATGGATTTTGTAGCAAAGAAAAGATTTTATGACGATATTACAGGAATAATTGATAAATTAGATAAAAAGTATTTATTACCTGAAGTAATAAAACGTCCTAATTATTATGAAGGAAAAATTATTTATGATGCGTTAAGTGATTGTAATAGAAATATGCATGAGCATGTTAATTTTTATAAAAATCTTCAAAGAGAATATAGAGAATATATTGAAACTTGGGTTCATGAAATAAAAACTCCAATATCATCTTCAAGACTAATTATAGAAAACAGCGAAAGCAAAGAAAAAAACGTTTTAGGAGATGAGCTTAGAAAAATTGAGGAGTATATAAGTCAGGCTTTGTATTATTCAAGAAGTACAGATGTAAGCAATGATTATATAGTAAGAGAATTTGAAGTAAAGGAAGCTGTTAAGGAAATTATCAGAAATAATAGACGTGATTTTATAAATAAAAAAATTGCAGTTAATATTGAAGAGGTTTCAGGGAAGGTAATAACTGATATTAAATGGGTTAAATTTATTATTAATCAGATTATTATTAATTCTATAAAATATAGCAAGGATAGTAACGCTATTTTAAATATTTATACAACAGAAGGTACAGATAATATAATAGTAACTATTGAAGATAATGGAATAGGAATTTCTCAAAAGGATGTAAATAGGGTTTTTGATAAGGGGTTTACCGGATCTAATGGAAGGAAATATGGTAAATCTACAGGCATAGGTCTTTATTTATGTAAAAAACTTTGTGAAAAATTAGGACTTGGAATATCATTAAGTTCTATAGAAAACCAAGGAACAAAGGTTAATATAATTTTTCCTTTAGGGAATTTCACAAACTTAAAATAATATATAATTTCATTTCTATTTTTATACAACTCCTAAATATTGTATAAAATAATACGATAAAAATAATAAGTTGCAATTAAGGGAGGATGTGGAATGAATATTGAAGTTTATAATAAAATAAATAAAAAAAACATTAAGAAAGCACGTCAAAAATTAGTTGATAAAAAGGAAAAGCAAAATTTTCGTGCACTTATAAATATGCATAAAATAAAAAATGAAAAGTATTATGATGTATATGCGATAGCTGTTAAAATATCACGTGGAGAAAGTGTTAGTTCAGATGAATTAAAATATATAAGAGAACATGCACCAGGTATTTTAGAAGATGCAAGAAAAGAATTTAGAGAAAACTTGGAAAAAGAAAAAAATGAGTAATAAAATGCTTGCAATTTATTTTGTATGTGCTATAATAAATATTGTAATAAAAAAGGTTTTTAATAGATAAGTACATTTCTCCTTTTAGAGAATTATATGGATCGAAATTAATCTTTGGAATAAAAGGAGGAATTTAGTAATGGAAGATAAAACTTTAGTATGTAAAGATTGTGGAAATGAATTCATATTCACAGTTGGAGAACAAGAATTCTACAAAGAAAAAGGTTTTGAAAATGACCCAGTAAGATGTGCTGATTGTAGAAGAGCTAGAAAGCAACAAAATAACAGAAGATAATTTTAGTTATTTCAAGAGTTATAATATTTTTATTATAACTCTTTTTTATGCAAAAAAATAATTTAAATTTCTGCTTGACAAAAATTTGATTATTTAATATACTTTTGGGAAATAAAGGCAATGAAGAGAAGAGTAGTTATTTTAGAAGCTTACAGAGAGTTCCTGTTGCTGAAATGGAACAGTGGAAATTTTAACGAAACAAGTCTTGGAGCTGCATACGGATCTTATTTAAACATATTAATAAAATAACCAGCTAATGATGTAAAGTCGAGTTATTAAGTGAAGAAAAATTGTTGCATCAATGGAGCTGCTTAGTGAAAATGCTAGTGAAGTATAACATAAACAGTATATCAAGCTAAATGTTATTTTATGAATATATATTAATGAATAAGTGATACTATGACGTTTGTTCACGTTACAGAACTAAAGTATAATTTGTACTTGATAAGGTTAGTATGGAGACATACTGATGAAATAGGGTGGTACCGCGATATAAATTCGCCCCTACAAATTATTGTAGGAGGTGTTTTTTTTTATACGTTTTTTTAATATATAAATCAGTTATAAAATTTTTATGATATGAAAGGTTGACGAAAAATTAGCGTTAGATGAAAAAGATGACAATTTAAAATTCGAATGAGACAGCAACAAAGCTGCTTTTAAGTTTTTAGTTGCGCTTTTTTAGATATGTATATTTTGAGGAGTGTTGGTTATGGAAGAATGGAAACTGAAACGACCTATATTTCCTAAAAAAGCTGTTATAACCGCAGGTATGCCGTATGGAAATAAAGAATTACACTTTGGTCATGCTGGTGGGATGTTTGTGCATGCAGATACTTTTGCAAGGTTTTTAAGAGATAGAATTGGACATGAAAATGTTATATTTGTATCAGGAACCGATTGTTATGGATCAGCTATATCAGTAAAATATAGAAAACTTGTAGATGAAAATAATTATGAAGGAACTATAGAGGATTATGTCCGTGAAAATCATGAAAAACAAAAAGATGTATTAGAGAAATACGAAATGTAATAAATTGGTATTTGGAATTAGATAAATATAATGAAATATTAAATGAAAGAGTAAATTACCTAAAAATGCATTCTAATTGGCGTAAATACTCATTAAACACAATTGAAGAATTTTTGAAGCTGCCAATTATATATGTAAAACGTAAGCAATTAAAAGATATTTCAGATTTAAATGATAAGTTACCGAAGTATACAATTATTGATGAACCAAAGAAGCCGTATATATCTTTATACATGCATTTCATGCTGTAAGAACTTCAATTACTTTAATTCATCCTATTGTTCCAAGTAGTTGCGAAATGGTAAGGGAATATCTAAATGTAAATGAACAAATTTGGAGTTGGGATTACATTTTTAAATCAATAGATACATTTGTGGAAGATTTAAGTACACATAAACTTAAATATTTAGAACCTAGAATTGACTTCTTTAAAAAGCATGAAAGTCAAATTACAAATTAATACATTTTTGCGATGTTTATGTTTATGAATTATACAAACAATGTTTAAAAATAATTAGAAATTATTAAAAGATTATTGTAAAATGATATATTTATTATTTTACAATAACCTTTTATTTTGCGCATATTTGACAAAATTCTCTAATATTATACAATTGTTCTTAGAGAGGGGATAGTAATAATGAAAAAAACTAAAAAAGCATTAAGTATACTAATAACTGCATTATTTTCAATGTTTTTATTTTCATGTGCAAAACCAGTAACAACAGAAAATATAAAAATTCATTATATAGATGTTGGGCAAGGAGATAGTGAATTAATTCAAATTGGAGATAAAAATATTCTAATAGACGCAGGTACTTCTGATAAAAAAGCTTTAGATTATCTTAAAGCTATAGGAATTAAGAAAATTGATTATGCAATTGCCACACATCCACATGAGGATCATATTGGCAGTATGGATGATGTTATAAAAGCTTTTGATATTGGAACTTTCTATGCACCTAAGGCAACTGCAACAACAAAGACATTTGAAAATATGGTAAAAGCTTTAAAAGCAAAGAATTTAAAGATGACAGTGCCAAAGGTCGGAGAAGAAATTACTATAGAAAATGCTACATTAACGTTTTTAGCACCTAGTAGTGAAAACTATGAAGATTTAAATAATTATTCTATAGTGGTTAAATTAAAGTATGGAAATAATTCATTTATATTCATGGGAGATGCAGAAGATGTAAGTGAAGGTGAAATATTGCAAAAGCAATTAGATATTAAAGCTGATGTCCTTAAGGTAGGGCATCATGGAAGTCGTTCTTCAACAACTCAAGGATTTTTAGATAAGGTAAATCCTAAATATGCAGTAATAAGTTGTGAAAAAGATAATGATTATGGTCATCCACATAAAGAGACTTTAACTAAAATTAATAGTAAGAATATTAGTGTGTTTAGAACAGATTTAAACGGTACAATAATAGCTACAAGTAATGGAAAGGAAATTTCTTTTAATGTAAAGCCTGTGGATAAAGCTTCTGATGTTCCAGGAACTGCAAAGAAAAAATAGGATAAAGATGTAAACAGTAGTAGAATTATTTTACTACTGTTTTTGGTTGTTTAAGAAAAGCTTTGAATTGATTTTATAAATACTTTCATTTGTAATAGGTTTAATTAGCAAACCTTACAAATTTGTAAGGCAGCTGAAATATAATTCAATATGATAAATCTGCAAAAGGGTTTAGAATTTAATCATAGGATTAAGTAATTTTAACTATATGAAAAATTAGGAGGAAAAGTTATGGAGAATATATTAAATGTACAAAATGTAGAAAAGTATTATGGAAATAAAGAAAATGTGACAAAAGCACTTGATAATATAAGCTTTAGAGTAGAAAAAGGTGAGTTTGTTGGTATAATGGGACCATCAGGAAGTGGAAAGACAACGCTTCTAAATTGTATATCAACAATAGATAATGTTACAACAGGAGCTATTGAAATTGACTCGGATGATATTACAAGATTAAAAAGCAAGAAATTAGAAAAATTCAGAAGAGATAAATTAGGATTTATATTTCAAGATTTTAATTTATTAGATACATTAACAGCGTATGAAAATATTGCATTAGCATTAACTATAGGTGGTAAAAAAGGAAAAGAAGTTGATGAATTAGTTAAAAAGTCAGCTAAAAGTTTAGATATATCGGAAGTTTTAGAAAAATATCCATATCAAATGTCAGGAGGTCAAAAGCAAAGAGTAGCAGCTGCTAGAGCAATAGTTAATAATCCAAAACTCATTTTAGCAGATGAACCTACTGGAGCTTTAGATTCAAAATCGGCTAAATTACTTTTAAATTCAATTGAAAAATTAAATGAAGAATTAGAAGCAACTATTTTAATGGTAACCCATGATGCTTTTACTGCAAGCTATGCTCATAGGATATTATTTATAAAGGATGGTAAGATTTTTAATGAATTAATTAGAGGAGAAGATTCTAGAAAAGATTTCTTCAATAAAATAATAGATATTGTAACTCTTCTTGGAGGTGACTCTAAAGATGTATTCTAAAATGGCTTTAAATAATGTAAAGAAAAGTTTTAAAGATTATACTATTTATTTTTTAACATTAACCTTTGCAGTATGTATATTTTATAGTTTCAATTCAATTGATTCACAATCTGTAATGGCCGATATGAATAAAGGTCAAAGAGAATATGTTAAAATCATGGGACAAATGATTTCTATAATATCTATTGGTGTATCTGTTATTTTAGGAGGACTGATAATATATGCAACAAAATTCTTAATTAATAGAAGAAAAAAAGAATTTGGTATATATATGATTCTAGGCATGAGTAAAAGAACGATGTCAAGTATATTATTTTTTGAAACACTGTATATAGGAATAATATCCTTAGTAGCAGGATTGTTGCTCGGAATGTTATTTGCACAAATATTATCAATATTTACCGCTAAACTTTTTGCGGTGCAAATGACAAAATATAGTTTTGTTATTTCAACTAGTGCGATTTTGAAGACTATTTTATACTTTGGAATAATGTATTTATTGGTTATGGTATTTAATGTGGTTATTGTTTCAAGATATAAGTTAATAGATTTATTATGTGCAAGTAGG
The DNA here is from genome assembly GCF_002006345.1 of Clostridium puniceum. GTDB lineage: Bacteria > Bacillota > Clostridia > Clostridiales > Clostridiaceae > Clostridium > Clostridium puniceum. The sequence goes on along the minus strand of NZ_LZZM01000080.1, from coordinate 16,486 downwards.
AAAAATGAAAAAGTTAAGACAAAGAATTCTTATTTATCAACATTTGTATTGATTCTTTCAATGATTATGCTTAGCTATGGTTATTATTTAGTAAATATAGTTGGATTAAATTTTTACGATAATAGGTTTAAAATGTCTATTGTACTTGGAATTATAGGAACAGCACTTTTCTTTTATGGAATTGCATCAGTTATATTTTTTATACTTCAAAAGAATAATAATATATATTTAAGTGAATTAAATATTTTTATTATACGACAAATCTCAAGCAAATTTAATACTAATTTTATTTCAATGACAATAATCTGCTTAATGCTATTTGTGACAATAGGAACTTTATCAACTGGAGTTAGTGTAAAAAATTCCTTAGAAGATAATCTAGTAAATCAAACACCATTTGATGCTTCCATAAGGGTGGTTGATAAAAATAGTAATATTATTTCGCCAATTGATGCTTTAAAAAAAGCTAATTATGACTTAGAGAGTAATTCTAAATACGTTATAATTAACACATACGAACATGATGCAAGCAGTAAAGAATTATTAAGCAAATATGCAGCAACGGAGGATGAAAAACAAATATTAAATTTTAAAATGTTTGAGAAATTGAGTATGTTTAAGATATCTGAATATAATGAAATTAGAAAATTAAAAGGTGAAGATTCTATAAATTTAAAAGAGGATGAAATATTAATATCTTCTAATTATGAGCCATTAAAGAAAATTTTAAAGGACTTTATTGAAAAAGAAAATTCAATAAAAATAGGAGATAAAGAATTAAAAATAAAAGAAAAGAAAATTCAAACTGAAGCTGTTTCAACATCACCTACAAGTGATATTATGTTCACTTTGATTGTGCCTGATAATTTAGTGAGTGGATTAAAAGTAGGTGAGCAATTATTGGATCTAAATTTTTCGGGTAGCAATAAAGAACAGGCAAAAAAAGAACTGACTACTATATTAAATAATTTTGTTTACAATATTGGTAATGCTGAAAAAGTAGATTATATTATTGAAGGTGGAACTAGAGAGATGGCATACGAGGCTAGTAGAGGATTATCTGCAATAATATTATTCATAGCTGTATATATGGGAATAGTATTTCTACTTGCAAGTGCAGCAGTCCTTGCCCTCCAACAATTATCACAATGCAATGAATCAATGGAAAGATATAAGTCATTAAGAAAAATTGGTGCAACTAAGAGAATGATTAATAAAAGTATATTTAAACAAGTTGCAATATTTTTTGCAATGCCATTGGCACTTTCTATAGTTCATTCATATGTTGGAATTAATGTAGTAAATAATTATTTGATAGCTTTAGGTTCAGCAAGCCAGTTAAAATCAATCTTAGTAACAACTTTAATAATGGTTATTGTTTATGGTGGGTATTTATATGCAACATATATAGCTTATAGAAATATAGCTAATAATGAATATAAGTAAGACTCCGAATCTATGATTTGGTTAGTCGAACTTATTCAGCAAACGAATGTGAGTCGAGTTTCCTCTAAGACTCCAAATCTATGATTTGGTTAGTCGAACTTACTCAGCGAACGAATGTGAGTCGGGTTTCCGCTAAGATTAAAAAAGTTAATGCCCCAATTTTACATTTGAAGGTTTGATTTTCAGGATAAAATTGAATATTAAATAAGGTTATTAAAAGTCTTTTGTATAGGTGTGAATTATGTATCTATACAAAAGACTTTTATTAATTAAATTTAAAACAATTAATTATTATACAATATATTTACTATAAAATCAATGAAATTATCGTAAAAGGTGTAAAAATAGTAGTGAAAAGATAAAATGCATGAAAAAAATGCACTTGAGACTAAAATAGCGTACTTTAAGAAAAAAGTATTTAGTTATTTAAAATATTAGAGAATATTTCATAAGGTAAGCGAAAAAGTGTTGAAATTAAAAAAAATATAGGAAAGAAAACCATTTGATACATAAAAATGGAAGCAAAATTAAATGTGATTCAAATAAATGACAAAAAATACTATTTAAGGAAGAATGTATTAAAATTAAATTGATTAATATTATAGAAGGATACAAAGGAGCAAGTAGTTTAAATGAAAATAAAAAGGGTAGAGCATATAAAAGTTAAGAATTTAGAAGTTAAAATTACTTTTAATAGCACGTATAGTGAAGTGAGATAAGCATAATAGACGTTTAATTTAACATCTATTTTAATTATAAATATTAGGGGAAGGACGGAAAAATGGGGAGCATAAACAAGAAATTTGTGATTTTAGTAGACCTAATCAGAAACATAAATATATTAAATATAACATTAATTCTCACAATAGGATTATCATTTTTAAAGATTAACAAATATATTATATTTATACTTGTAATGTTAATAGCAGTTGTATTAGCAGAAATAACACAAAAAACAATAGTGAAATATCTAGGTGATAATAAGTCAATATTACAAAGCAAAGTTTTTATTTTTTTTACAGTTTTTCTAAATTTAGCATTTTTAGTATATTATTTTTTAAAAAAAGACTATGAGATGGTGATTTTGTTAATTACATTTTTTTGTGGATATGCATTGTGGAGAAAATTGATGAATAGAAAAAGTAAAGATTAGATTTATTATGGAGAAAAGATATGGGTGAAAAGGAAAAGAATTTTTTGGGGTTCTTAGTTTTATTTATTTCAATAGTAATATTTGTTGTAGTGACTTCTTATACAATTGATTTTGACATGATTAAGGTAAATGGATTAGCCAATAAAATGATGAACTATTTAAATGAGAATCAATATGAAGAGTTTTTTAAAAATTTAGAGTATGATAATTTTTCAAGACTAGATAGATTTACAGAATATCAAGAAAATATAAATCAAATACTTGGAGAGATGACAAATTACAAAAATATTGGAACTTATAGAAATAAAAATGCCAATGGAGAAGATTTTATATTAATAGAATATGATGCGAATTTTTCAAAGATTCCAGATAAAACTGTAAAAATAAATTTAATATTTATATATAAAAACAGTGATTGGAGGGCTTCCGAATATAAAGTTGGATTAGGAAATATAAACAATGATGTTGAATTAGTAAAAGATATAAATTATATAAATTATAATTTAAAAGAAGAAACCAAAGAGGTTGATGAAGCACGAAAATTAGTTAATAGTGTTGTACAAGATTATGATAATGAGGATTATAAACAAATATATAAAATATTAAATAATGAATTGAAAGGAAAGGGGGATGAGAGTGAATTTATTAGTTATTTGGAAAGTCAGCATAATAAGTATGATAAAATTTCTAATGCTAAATTTAATGGATATGAAATAGGAAAAGATAAAACAGAATATAAGTTTTATTATTATATCAAGGATGAAAATGATAAAAATATATACATAATATTTTGGGTTCAAATAAAAGATAAATCATATTTATTAGGAATTAGCTTCAGTGAAAATGTATGGTAAATAATTAGGAGATAAATTATAAAATTTAAAAATTTTATAATTTATCAATACAAATATTTTAGATATTAAAATATATGGAAGGTAATGGAGAGAATTTTGGAAGAGTATAATATGAAAATTAAAAAAGAAGAAAAAGGAAATTTTGTTGAAGATAAGTTGCCCGAAATCACATTAGATTGCTTAAAGAAAATAAAATCCACATTCGTGGTATTGAATAATAGTTTTTTTACTATAAGTGACAAAAATTTAGTGGTTTTGAAGTGCTTTATAAGTAAGAATTCGGATATTAATATAACTAAATTTTTGCCTTTAATAGGAAGCAGTTTAAAGGAAGAATCTTATGGTAAAACATCTATACTCTATGCAAGTATAAAAAATGAAACAGTTAAAATTAGTAATAAATTGAAGAATAAAAAAGGAATTATCACTGTAGATTCGATTGCAACACCAATAAAATATAAAAATCAAATAATTGGCTATATAAGTCTTACAACAATGAATACTGAACTGTTAAAGATATTACATATATTCATGGAAAGCTTGTGTTTAAATATAGAAAGGGAGCTTGAAAAAGCTTTTATTAAAGAAGAGTTAATTAAATATTTACGTTTAATAAACATAGAATCAAAAGCACAACTTGAAAATTACTTGTCAGATAAAGAAACATTAGTTACAAAGTACCTGTTAATGTCATATTCAAATATCGAGATTGCAGATACACTTTCCATTTCAGAATCAACTGTTAAAACGTACTTAAGGAGAATATATGAAAAATTAGGAACAAGTAATAGGATTGATACTGCTATTGCAATAATATGTGGAAATATCTTGGAAAAGTTATAACATAATAGAAAGGTGAGTTAAATGTCATTTTATACAAAATTAAAAATAGTTTTAATTATGATTATTTCAATAATGGTTTCATTTTTTACATATACATATCTTAAAAATTTAAAGGATAATGTAACAGTTGTAATTGCGATGCAAGATATAGATGCCCATACAATAATAAAACCAGAGATGATACAAGAAGTTGAAATAAGTAGAAAAGATAAAGAAATTTTAGCAAAAGATGGTTTTGCAACAAAAATAGAACTTGAAAATGCTATTTCAAACGTAAAAATAGAAAAAAATAAAGTGATAATTAAAAATGAAGATGTAATTGCGGGAACAAAAGAAGAGATGATTGAAAAAAAAGCAATGTTAGAAAATGGTGAGATTAATAATTCATATTTTGTTTCAGATAATAAGAGAATTACTACCGTATCATTAGATTCAGAAGGTGCGGTAGGAAATAAATTGAATATAGGTGATTATGTCGACGTTATTTTTTCACTTACAGGAGATGAAAAAACTAGTTTTTCTGCGACTATTATGCAGCATGTTGAGATATATGATATAGAGGGTAGTGGAAGTTTAGAAGCAGCGAAGAACATATCACTGATTGTAACTCCACAACAAGCAGCAGATATTACATATGCTAAAAGACAAGGAAAAGTTGATTTGGCTCTTGATTCTTTAAATGGTAATAGCCAAACAGTTTCTATTTCTAATATAGATAAATTAAAAGAATCAGTAAATTCTAAATAGTATGTAGGTAGATAATTAAAAGCCAATGCAGACAATATAAATAAAGATAATTAGTGAAATTTAAACTAGATGGAGAAAGAAGTATGAATATGGATGTAAGCAAAAAAAATAAATTAATTGTATTTTATTCACCACAGGGAGGAGCAGGAAAATCAACGCTAGCAGTAAATACGTCAATTTTTTCGGCAATGTTTGGCTCTAAAACGCTGTTAGTGGACATGTCGATATATGGGAGCGTGGTATCTTCGTTGAAAATTCAGCAAAGTGGTAATTTGGGATTAACCTCTGTTATTACCCTACTTGATTTGGATAAAGGGACAACTGCTTCTTCTAATCTTAATGAAGTCATTAAAAATTCAATTCGAGAAAATATACCTGTAGATAATTTGGATGTTATCATTAGTGCCAATCCTATAAAAATGGAAGCTATGAATGAAAATTATACAAAGAAATTAATGGAAGCTATAAGAAGTCTTAATTATGACAATATTATTATAGACACATCATCAGAACTTAATGAAAAAAATTTCACATTACTAGAAATGGCTGATTACGTTGTAATGCCTCTAATACAAGATATTTCATGTGGATGGAAGACGGTTTTATTTAAAGAAATATCAGAAAGATATATTGCAAATAGCGATAAGATTGGGTTAATTGTAAACAAATGTAATAAGTATTCTGGATTTAATAATACAGAATTTGAAAGTGAAATTGGCTATAAGGTTATTGGTGAAATTCCATTATTCCTAAAAAAGTATCAAAATTATGTTAATGAAGGTATATCAATTAACTTAATAAAAAATAAAAAAGCGTATAAAAGCTTTTCTAATGCAGCAAAACATATTTTAGAAAATGTTAAGTAATGAAGGAGGGCTATATGAGTGTTGAAAATTTAATTAAGATAAGACAACTAGAATTTGAAAATAGTATTAATGAAAGTTCTAATTTTGTTGAAAATAAAATCGAGGCAATTGATGATAAAAATGAAAGTAAGTTGTTAATAGAAAAAAAAATTAGAGAAAAAATTATTGAAAATTATAGTTTTAATGAGATTAATTCCATTGAAAAATTTAGCATAATAAGAAATGCGGCCTGGTCCATGATAGAAGAGGAAATAGATAAGAATAATTTTTCTATTTATTTAGATTCATATGATAAAGCAGAAATAATAGAACAAGTAATTCACACAATTTTTGGGTATGGAGTATTAGATCCTTTGATATCTGATCCTTCTATAACTGAAATAATGGTGAATGGTGTTAATAAAATTTTTGTTGAAAGGAATGGAGTTATTGAAAGGGTAGAGAATAAGAGTGGCGAATTTTTAAAATTTAATAATAATGATGAATTATTAAATGTTATAGAAAAAATAGTTGCTCCGATTAATAGAAAAGTTGATGAAAGTAATCCTATAGTGGATGCAAGGCTTCCAAATGGATTTAGAGTTAATATATTATTAAGTCCTATATCATTAGAAGGTCACATTATTACAATAAGGAAATTTCCAGAGTCACCTTACACAATAGAAAAATTAGTTGATTTTGGAATGCTGCCAAGTAAAGTAGCTAATTTTCTTGAGAAATTAGTAAAAAGTAAGTACAACATTATCGTTTCAGGAGGAACAGGTGCAGGAAAAACTACATTTTTAAATGCTCTAAGTAATTTCATTGACGGAAATGAAAGAGTTATTACTATAGAAGATGCAGCAGAATTAAAGTTATCTAGCTTGAATAATATTGTAAGATTAGAGACTAGACCTCCTAATATAGAAGGAAATGGAGAAATAACAATGAGAGAACTTGTTAGAAGTGCTCTTAGAATGAGACCAGATAGAATAATTGTTGGAGAAGTTAGAGGAGGTGAGGCTTTAGACATGTTACAGGCCATGAATACTGGACATGATGGATCATTATCCACTGGACATGCCAATTCATCTATAGATATGCTTATGAGACTTGAAACCATGGTATTAATGGCAGGAATAGATTTACCATTGATATCCATAAGACAACAAATAGCATCAGCTGTAGATTTAATTATACATTTGAATAAATTACAGGATGGAAAGAGGAGATTAGTTGAGGTAACTGAAATATTGGGAGTAAATGAGGAGGGATATATAACACAAAATATTTTTGAATTTAAAAGATATTACAATAATGAAAATGGAATTGGAAATTTACAATATACCGGAAGTGCAATGAAAAACTTGAATAAGTTGGAATTCGCAGGTATACATTTTGATGAATTAATGAATGAATAGATATGGAGGAAAAAATATGTTGAATAAATTAATCTTAAAGTTTTATATAAAGGGATATAATTTTATAAAAAACGATAATAAAGGACAATCTTTGGTGGAATACGGTTTAATAATAGCACTAATAGCAATAGTTGCAATAGCGCTGCTTACAGATATAGGCAAAGGTATAACACATACTTTCGAAAAAATAAAGGGCGCACTTCCAACTAGTTAATGAATATGAAAATATATTTTAACAAGAAAAAGTTAATTAATAGTAAAGGGCAATCTTTAGCTGAGCTTGCAATTACATTACCGTTAATTTTAATGTTAATATTTACAATGATGGCTTTTGGCTTTTATATTTACGATATGACTGTATATACTTTTGCATCAAATAAAGCATTAGATAAGGGGATAGGTATAGTGATTTCTGGAAAGTTATCACAAGCTGATATTGAAGATATTAGAAGCGACGCATTAAATTATGCAAGTAAAGCAGTATTTGTATCTAAGCCTAATATAGAGGTTAAAAATGAAGAAAATAAATCTTTAGGGGAAACAAGATTAACAGTATCAGTAGAAAGTAAATATAATTTTAGTATTTCCTTTGTTAACAATATATTGGGGAGTGAGCCTAAAGTATTATCTAAAAATACATATATCTACAAATCGTCGTAAAGGGGTAGATTTTTATGAAGTGTAACTTTAAAAATAACAAAGGAAATACATTAGTTTTGGTATGTGCTGCACTACCAATGCTTATAGGAGTTATTGGATTATGTATAGATGGAAGCTTAATGGTATATTATCAAACCAGATTAATGGCTGCAACTAAGTTTGCAGCTGTATCTGCTTCTTCACATAATAAAATTGTCCAAGAAAAAACTATAATTAATGCAACTGAAGATCAAGTTAGAAGTGCTCTTATAGAAAATTTTAGTCAAGCAAAATTAATAAGTTTTACTATTAATCCAGCCTCCAAAAATAAATGTACAGTTATTGCAGAAACGGAAGTAAATTTTGTTTTCATGAAAATGTTTCTGACTGATAGTAAAGATTACAAAAAAACAATACGTGAGAGTTACGATGTTACAAGAAAATAGCTTTAAATAGAATGGAGAATATGATGGAATCTTTAGTTATATCAATGTTCATAGGTATAATAATAATTGCCGTTTTTATACCAATAGATAAAATCAGAAGCAAAAAAAATTTGCATAAATTAATACTTTTTTTAAATCAACGAGAGTATAAGCCAAGAACTAATGCAGAGTCATTTAAAGATAGAGTTTTTATATTTGCTGAAAAGAAATACAAGAAACTTAATATAAAGATAAGTGAAGATAAGTATAATATGTATAAAAATAAATTAATGCTAGCAAATTTAAGTGATAAATTAAGTGTGGAATGTATTTTAGGAATGAAAATTTTAACTTCGATTTTAGTATTTTTGTATGTTGGTGTATTAGCAGCTATTGACGTTTCTTTAATGATGTTCATATTACTTATAATAGCAACAGTATTAGGGTATTGTTGCCCAGATAGTATGCTTAATATTAGAATAAAAAAAAGGCAGCAGCAATTGCAAAGGGAATTACCTAACGTTTTGAAAACTTTAGCAATAACTACAGAAGCTGGCTTAAACTTTTGGGAAGCCATTAAAAAAGTATGTGAGATAAAAAAAGGAGTTTTAATTGACGAATTTAAAAATATGTTAGATGAAATTAATATGGGGGCGTTACAAAAAGATGCTCTGATGAAACTTTCAGAAAGATGCGGAGTTACTGACATAACTATTTTTGTTTTTACAATAATGCAAAGTTTGGAAAAGGGTGCTAAAGGAGTAACTAAAGCTTTAAACGAACAAGCTAATGAAGTTTGGGAAATTAGAAAAAGTAAAGCAAAAGAATTGGGACAAAAAGCATCAGTTAAACTTTTCTTTTCAATGTTAATTTTTGTTTTTCCATGTTTATTAATTTTTTTACTTGGTCCAGCAGTTATGTCTATATTAAAGCTCTTTACAAATAACTAAGTGTACAAAAAAGGGGAGATAAAATGGAATTATTTTATATAAGCTTTTCTGCAGGAGCACTAACTTTTTTAGTTTTAAGTATAATTGAATATATAATACTGGGAGATAGAGGAAGAGAAAAGCAAATATCTAATTATTTTAAATATATTAAAGGCAATACTAGTACAGAAAAGAAAAAGAAAGTACAAATACTAAACAATAATCAGAATAGTAAAATATCAAAAAAAAAATATATTATATATGCAGTACCAGTGTGCATGTGTATTTTTGTAATTATTTACATATCGTCAAAATCAATTGTATTATCATTTATTATAAGTCTTTTAGGGGGAATATATCCTAAGGCAATAATAAGTAATAAAAATAAAAAGAGAAAGGAAATCCTTAACTTACAATTAAGGGATGCTTTAAATTCAATTGTGATGTCATTAAGAGCAGGTTTATCAATTAATAGTGCACTTATTAAGTGTTCAGAGGATTTGGAAAGGCTGTATTCATTAGCAAAAGAAAAACCTATGCTAGAGGAATTTAATAAAATAAAAAGTGATTTAAATATGGGAATGTCTGTTGATGAATCACTTGGGAATTATATGAAAAGAATGCAAATGGAGGATGTAAATGACTTTGTAAATTCTGTAATAATTGTTAGACAAAAGGGAGGTAATCTTGTCGAAGTAATGACAAATGTAACTCAAATGATTACTGATAAGCTTGCAATGAGAAGGGAAATTGGGACATTAATTGCAAGTAAAAAATTAGAAGCTAAAATAATGACATTAGTTCCAATATTTATAATAATAACTTTATCAATTTTTTCTTCAGATTATATGAAGCCTTTGTATGAATCCTTTATAGGGCAAATATTGATTGTTATGGGATTTATTTTTTTAGTGATAAATTATTTTGTTTCAAACAAAATAGTAGATATACAATTGTAAGATTACAATAAACTTATAGTGTATTTCACTTAAGTTAACTATAGTAAAAAATATAAATAATATAATTTTACAGAATAATAGAGAGTAATTAAAACTATTTATTAATATAAGGTAAAGGAAATGAAAAATATGAATATTTGGTTAATTGTAATTTTATTAGGTTTATTTATTGGAATTTGCATAGGTACGAAATTTTCTGAAAAAGAAAAATATTTGAAGCTAATTTATATTGCCATTAATTTTACTATACATATATTGCTATATAGTATGTATGGATTAACGCCTAAATGTATTCAAATGATATTTTTAAGTATTATTTTAAGCTACATAAGCGTTATTGATTTAAAGTATAATATTATTCCCAATAAAGTTATAGCTATAATTTTTATATTTGGAGTGCTTTTTAACATTATAAGTAATACAGTAGCAGTTAGAAATATGGTAATAGGATTTTTTATTATAAGTGTTCTATTACTCATTATTTCAATTATCCTCAAAGGCAGTATGGGTGGCGGTGATATAAAACTTATGGCAGCAGCAGGTGCATTTCTAGGCTGGGAAAAGATTGTTGTGGCATTTTTTATAGCGTCTTTAATTGCATCTATTACATCAATAATACTTATTCTTTTAAGAAGAATAAAAAGTAAAGATATGATACCATATGGACCATTTCTATCTATGGGAATTTTCATAACAGGTTTATATGGAGAAAAAATTATAAGTTGGTATATAGGAATTTAATAAATGAAAAAGTAAGATATGAGGGGAATTAATGGAGATAATAAATAAAAATAATAATAAACTTTTAGCTAACAGAGTTATTGAAGCAGGCACATTTATAACTAGATTAAAAGGACTAATGTTTGAAAAAAGACTGGAAGATAATACAGCAATGTTTATATATCCTTGCAACTCAGTTCATACTTATTTTATGAAGTTCTCTTTAGATATACTTTTTGTTTCTAAAGAATTTAAAGTTTTGCATTTAGTTGAAAATATGAAGCCAGGAAATATAAGTTGTTTCGTTAGAAAATCAATGGGGGTATTAGAATTGCCAGCAGGTACAATAAAAAAAACAAATACTAAAAAAGGTGATTTTTTGCATATGATCAATTAAATAACTAAGAAAATAATTTGAAAAATTTTCAAAAGTTGACCTAAAGGTGGACATACAAATAAAAAATAATATGATATCCTTGCTATATGTGTCACATAAATATTAAAAAATGAGGATAAATTTAACAAGGAGGGGTAAATTTGAAAAGAAAAAACGTATTATTTCAAAAGATATACTTTGTTTTAATTTCGATAATGTTATTTACGACTATGATAGCAGGAATACAAGCAATGGCTTCAACTAATAGTGCAGCAACGGATAGTGAAGAAAAAAAAGTACGTTGGGAAAGTACTACAAAGGATGGAGATATAAAAGCACCAGAAGGAGTAACCGGAGATGGCGGAAAGTGGGAGAGTTCAACCTATACACCATCAGATGGGAACATAAGTAGTGAAAATATAGAAAAAAAATCAATGAGTGCTGCAGAAGAATATGGAGCAATAGCAGCAGGATTAATGGGGTTACTAGCCATAAGCGCAGCTAAAAGTGGAGCAGCATCAATGCCAGAGGTATCAGAAGGAAATGGAATATGGGTACCAGAAGCAGATAGAGATGCGGTAACAAAAATGATAAATAAGGCAGCAAGTAAAGAGTATTACATAGATGCTAATGGCTTTGTAAAAGAGGTACCAGGAGCAGCAGAAAATTTAAATAAATCAAGTACATACTCATCAGTGTTAGATAGATTAATAAATGGAGATGAAAAAGTAGTAATAGGTGTAAATGATGGCTGGGTATCATATGGGAAAAATGGTCTAGAAGCAAATGCCTTTACAGGAGACAATAGTGGTATAACAATAGGAGACAATTGGACATCACAAGTAGTAATGGTAACTGGAAAAGATACAGTAGGGTCAAGTGCAGATATAACATTAGCTCATGAATTGACACATGCATTAAGAGGTGAATTAGGGCTAAAAAGCATAAATACAGGTGGAGGAATAAATCATGATGAAGAAGCCAGTACTATTGAAGTAGAAAACAGGATTAGAAAAGAACTAGGATATGCATTAAGAACAGATGGAGATAGTGTTGATGGTGGAGATGAAAGTTACGGAAATTATAATAATGCTTCAGAAGAAAAAGGCTGGTATGACAATATAGATAAATTGGAAGGCAGTAAAACATTAGCAGGTAATGCATATTCAAAGCTTGCTTCTTATGGTGCACCAGGTAGTAACTATGGTCCAGCTCATCCAGATGCACCCCATGTGACTATTGATGTTCCTAGCAAGGAAGCTGTTGAAGTTATTAATGAAATAAAAAAACGTAAAAAGAAAAGACGACGTCCAAAATCAGATTCTGGCTCTAGTGAAGCGGGTTATAATTATGATGAGTCAGATTGGGATGATGTTGTAGAAAGTGTTGAATATACATTAGATAAATGGGATGATGATAATGACTACAAATGGGATTGGGGCACGTTTTGGGATTCAGGTAATAAGATTTCAAATAAAGAGGCAGAAACTGTTCGATCAGAAGTACAATCAGCAGTTTCAAAATATATAGCAGAAGACCTTGGTACTCATGATACATATTCTTTACATGAGATATTTAAATCTAGCAGTAAGGGAAACGCAAAGTGGAAGCAAGGCAATGATGGTAGTTGGTATTATTATGTTAAAGGAGAAAAGAAAACAGGATGGATACAAGACAAAGGAAAATGGTATTATTTAAATTCCAACGGTAAAATGGAAACTGGGTGGGTAAAAGACAATAAAGATTGGTATTATTTAGATACTGATGGCAAAATGGTAACAGATGACTGGAAACAAGATCAATATGGAAAATGGTATTACTTAGATACTAATGGTAAAATGGCAACAGACAAATGGAAAAAAGGTAAAGATGGCTACTTTTATTGTTTAGATTCTAGTGGTAATATGGTAAAAGAAAACTGGGTACAAGACAAAGGAAAATGGTATTACTTAAATCCTAAAGGGCAAATGTTAACAGGGTGGCAAGAAATTAATAATCAAGAGTACTTTTTTGATTGGTCTACTGGTGAAATGAAAACAGGGCTTATAAAAGACGGTGATGGCAAACTGTATAATTTAGACGATGATAGTGGCGCAGTAAAAACAGGATGGATGAAAAAAGATGATGATACATGGTATTATTTTGGTGGGGATGATGGTGAAAGTATAACTGGATGGATAAATGATAATGGTACAAGCTATTATTTAGATGAAAATGGTAATATAAAAACAGGGTGGTTCCAGTATGGTGAATCATGGTACTATTTGGACAGTGATAGTGGTGTAATGCAAACAGGATGGAAGCAATATGGAGATTCATGGTATTACTTTAATCCTAGAGGTGACATGAAAAAAGGGTGGTTAGAGGAAAAGGGTAACTGGTACTATTTAAATTCTGAAGGGGAAATGTTAACAGATACATGGATACCAGATGAAGAAAATAGTGAGGAATGGCACTATGTAGGATCTGATGGTATAATGCAAATTGATGAAGAGATAGATGAGATTGATGACATTTATGAGATTTATGAAGGTGGTTTAATTGAAGTACTGCCAATTAAAGTTACTGATGGAGCAGCCGTAACTTATGATGGATTTGAACTTCCTGATGGGAATAACGATAACACAATAGTTGCTAGACTTTCCAATGGCACAAGTGCCTATATATTTAAGAGTGTGAATGCATTTCTTAAATTCGAGGCGCTTAATAGTATGGGAGAAAATAATGGTGAAGCAGGTGTTATATATGTAACGGAGGAACAAGAGGAACTTGCAGATGCAGGAGCTGATATTTTAACTGGTGAATTTGCTGGGAATTTTGTTCCAATTATAGTTAATGGGATAAAAGCATACAAAAGTCTTAAGACTGGTGAAATAATATATAGTAAAAGTTTTAGTGCTAATAGTGGAGTAGGAGATGCTTTTGAGGGGGCAGGTGAAGCTGGCTGGGATATGTTGAAAGGCGGAGGTTATATTAATGGACGAAGATATTCCCAACATGCTATGGAAAGAATGGCGCCTGATACACCACAAGTTAGAGCAGAACTAGAGAAAATCGCAGCCGATTTAGCAAAGGGAAAGGGATTAGAACCACAAACAAAGGCATATTCAGATTTTGTAAAGAAATATGTCGACCCAAGAAATATACCTCCAAGTGCAATTGAAGATGCAATTAAGAATACTACTTCAGCACCGGGTAAGTATGCCGATACATTTATACATGAAACTGGGGATGTAACAGTTGTAGTAAATGGAGTTGGAGATGTAATAACTGTAATACCAAAATAAAGGAGTAATAACATGTATATTAAATATGATGAATTTGAATTATTAGAGTTGTTTTGTAATGAACCTGTTAGCATTGGAGAATTAGAAGCTGGTGAGCTTATTTATTCTTTAAATGATAATAAAGGATTTGAAATAGTTATGTCCATGGACGTATACAGAAAAATATGTGAAATAACAATAACCTATCAACAATTAACAGTTTTTACTTGTAAGATTGAAAATGTAGAATGTATTAATAAAGTAAATGATGAAATGGTGATAAATAACAAAGAAAAAAGCATACTAAAAGTTAAATTTAAAAAGCAAATTGGGGTTGAGTTATTGTAGAAAAACTCAAAATAATCTCAATACAAAACATAGGAAAAACTAACTTAAAAAGTTTTTAGGTGGGTAATAACATTACAAATTGATTAAGCTCAATAACTATGCAAAACAAAAACACTGCATAATTCAAATTCTGTAGTAAGTTTGCAGACTACCACATGAAAATTATACTCTAAAAACTGCAAACAGCCATCAAAAAGAGGTTCTATCACTAGTTACTACACATTCAGCAAAAACTTCTTTTGATGGCGAATTCAAGCTAATAGTAAAACTCTAATGGATGCTAATGAAGTATCTATTGGAGTTTTTCTTTCTAAGGGCTAAGTTGGATATAATAGGACATAGCTTGGGCGTACTTTGGACGTAGGAAATTTAGTAAAATCAATAACTTGGGTGTATAGGTCTAAGTTTGAAGGTAATTCAGCTATAGAAAAAAATACTCAATAATAAAATGAACTTGATTGAGATTACACCCTTGCGACCAAACTTAGTTGTATCAACGGTTTGCTATGACCCCAATATAACCAATTTGTGACCTAGATAGAACCTAAAAATAAAAAATCAAGACTAACATTGGATAATAATTTCCTTTGTTAGTCTTTTCTTTTGCCTAAAAATAACAATGAAAGGAAGAGAAATAATGATAAAAATAGTAGAAGAATTCAAAACACACATAATGGAGGATGGAAAAAGTACTAATACAATACAAAGCTATGTAGGAGATGTAACAGCATTTCTAAAATATCTTGGAACAATGGGAGTAGAATTTGACGGAATACTAAAAAGGTTCTACATCACCAGCTATAAAAATTATCTCATTAATAATAGCTATGAGCCTGCTACTATCAATAAGAAAGTCAATAGTATTGGAGTTTTCAATAATTTTCTAATATCAAAAGGATACATGCAAGAAAATGTAATTAATTTGAAAAAAGATAGGGTGAAAATAGCTGTAGGTTCAGAGCATCAAGTGGAAGTATATTCAGATAATCAGCTAGAAAGGCTTCAATTCTATATTCAAAATCAAAAGAAAATAAGCATAAGGGATAAGATGATAATTCAACTTCTAATGTTCACAGGGGTAAGGGTTAGTGAACTTTGTGACATCAAGTTAAAGAATATAGATTTCCTAATTAGTCAAATAAAAATCATTGGTAATGGAGGTAAAGTAAGAGAAGTTCCAGCAAAATTTGAAGTAATGGACAATATAGAAGAATATATTTCTGAGAGGAATAATAGTCCATACAAAGATTCTGAATATCTAATATTGGGACAAAGAGGAGCAATTCAAAGAGATGCAGTAAACACACTTCTTGAAAAACACACGTTGATAGGCAATTTTGAAATGAAACTAAAACCTCATACCTTTAGACATACCTTCTGTACGAGGCTTTTTATATCCAAATTAGGCAAGAAAGAGAAAAGACCATTAGGAATACCTAATATTGAAGACCGCATTATTCAAGAATGCATAAGAATGGTTATAGAACCTATTTTAGAAGCACAATTCTTTGAGCA
>NZ_LZZM01000079.1 GCF_002006345.1 Clostridium puniceum | reverse complement strand
CTTCAAACAATTCCTGTATTGTTTTTTCTGATGATATTTCTTTATTCTTATTAAATTCATTTAGCAGTTTGTTTTTTTCTTCCACGCTTATCATATCCAATTCAGATAACTTAACACTTGGATTTAACGATATAGAATTTAACAGGTTATATAAATTATCCCTTATTAACTTTATAATTTCTTTACTATATACGTTACCGTTATAGGTTATTTTTATACTTAATTCATCACCTGGTATTATAATAATTCCCAAATCATAGTTAGTCTGTTCAAAGTTCTCAAAAGCTGTAACATTAACTTTTGATTTTTTATTATCAGAATTCATAACGATCTCGTCCATAGGATAATTTTCATATACAACAATATGATTTATAAGCTTATTTTTTATATCTGTTAAAGATTGAACTTCAGCGAGTGAACAATAATTATATATATTAGCTTCAATAAAATCTTCATTTAGTTTCTTTGCTAAGTCTTTAAATTCTGTATTACGCTCTCCTTTTATTCTTACAGACACTGTATTTATAAATAGACCTACCATTTTTTCTATATCTTTAACTTCACTTGGTCTTCCAGAGATTACAGAACCAAATACTACATCATTAGTATTATTATATTTTTGGAGCAATATTCCCCAGGCAGCTTGAATAACTGAATTTATTGTTATATTATTTGTCTCTGCTAGCCCTTTTAATTTTGATGTCATCGTCTTTTCTAATATAATAATTTCTTCTTTATTGTCAAAGCTATCTGATTTTTTATTTAACATAGGAAGTGCTGCTTCTTGTTTATACTCATTTAAGTATGACTTCCAATATTCTAGCGCTTCAGATTTATCCTGTTTATCAAGCCATTCTAGATATTTGCTGTAAGGTTCAGTTTTCTCAAAAACTATTTTTTCTCCTATACATAATGCTTTATACATATCAATTGCTTCCTGCATTATTATACCTGTACACCAGCCATCCATAATTAAATGATGGAAGCTGTATATTAGCTTATAACTGTTATCTTCCACCTTTATTACCGATACTCTTATTAAACAATCCTTCGTTAAATCAAAACCTCTATCTCTATCTGTTTTCTTAAATTCTTCGATATATTCTTGTTTCTTTTCTTCATTAAAGTTGCTTATATCTTCATAATTCACAACTATTTCTCTTTTTCTTAAAACTGCCTGCTTAGGTTTGCTTATATCGTCATAGAAAAATGCTGTTCTTAATATCTCATGCTTCTCTATAAGACTATTTATTGAATCTTTTAATATTTCTACATTTAGCATACCTTCTAATGCAAGTACACTTTGTTCAAAATATGCATGAGAGTTCTTATCAAACATTAAACTATACAGCATACCTTCTTGCATTGGTGCAAGAGAGTGAATTCTTTCTATATCTCTTTCATAAGATAATATTTTATTTAAATCTTCTATGCTCAGCTCACTATCGCCATAATCCCAAGGTGTTTTTTGCATTTCTTTCTTACTTTCACAATGCTCTATGACTTTAATAGTGTTGGCCTTATATGCTTGTAACAGGCTAACTATTGTCTCTTCCTTATATTCCTCAATGCTATAATTAAAAAATAATTCGAGCTTTCCTTCTGAAACAAGTCCATTTATTTCTATAGAATTTGTTTTCTTATTTTCAAGTGAAACAGTCATACCACCTGTCAATTCAGAGTACTTAAACATATGATTACTTTCTTTTTGACTAAGTTCCCCAAGATAATTAAAGATTATCTCCGGCTCTTTTTCAAAACAGCTGCAATTCTTATGTTGTTTACTTGTCAAATATTTTAGTAATCCATATCCAATACCATTGTTAGGTATATGCCTTAAAGTTTCTTTGGTATATTGAATAGCATAGGATATATCTTCACTATAAGTCATATCTAGAATTACTGGATACATAGATGTGAACCAACCTATTGTTCTATCTATAGAAACATCTTTTATAATTTCTTCTCTTCCATTACCTTCTAG
>NZ_LZZM01000078.1 GCF_002006345.1 Clostridium puniceum | reverse complement strand
CTACCAACATAAATTTTAATTCTTGGGATGATATTTTTTATGACGCTGTTATCGCTAATGCTATCTTAGATAGAGTTTTACATCATGCTCATGTTGTTACAATTAACGGAAAATCGTATAGACTGAAGGATCATTTTAAGCAAGAAGAAGATTAAAAAAACTACATTCTTAAATGATCGAAAAGTTACATTTCTAGGTTGACATTTATAAGATATAGTTATTGAATTCACATTGAATGATAAACTTTCCATTTCATAATTAATGAAATGGAAAGTTTCATCAATCTTCTATGAATATGATTATGAGCAATTTGTAACATATTATGACACCCATCCATAGTATGTAATAACATGGCATGTAATACCATGGTATGGGTTTTAAAGGAGGTTACGATTTATTGTGGGACACAATAGTTATTTTGATGATAAAATAGATGATAAAAGAAAAAATTGTTTTTCTGATGAATATGATGATGTAGAATGTGACAACCAGCATAGTCCTATGTGCCTATTGGGATTATTGGAACCAATGGACAAAAAAAACTGCTGTAATTGTTGCAACTGTCATCCAGGCCGAAGAGGACGTCAAGGTGCTCAAGGACGTCAAGGCGCTCAAGGTGCTCAAGGACGCCAAGGTGCTCAAGGTGCTCAAGGGCGTCAAGGCGTTCAAGGAGTTCAAGGTGCACAAGGTGCTCAAGGGCGTCAAGGCGTTCAAGGCGCTCAAGGTGCTCAAGGACGCCAAGGTGCTCAAGGACGTCAAGGCGCTCAAGGTGTTCAAGGTGCACAAGGTGCTCAAGGGCGTCAAGGTGTTCAAGGCGCTCAAGGAGTTCAAGGTGCTCAAGGGCGTCAAGGTGCTCAAGGACGTCAAGGTGCTCAAGGACGCCAAGGTGCTCAAGGACGCCAAGGTGCTCAAGGTGCTCAAGGACCACAAGGACGTCAAGGCGCACAAGGTTCTCAAGGTGCTCAAGGGCGTCAAGGTGCTCAAGGACCTCAAGGCGCTCAAGGTTCTCAAGGATCACAAGGACGCCAAGGAGCTCAAGGTGTTCAAGGTGCTCAAGGCACTCAAGGTGTTCAAGGCGCTCAAGGTGCTCAAGGTTCTCAAGGTGCTCAAGGGCGTCAAGGTGTTCAAGGCGCTCAAGGAGTTCAAGGTGCTCAAGGGCGTCAAGGTTCTCAAGGACGCCAAGGTGCTCAAGGACGTCAAGGATCTCAAGGACGCCAAGGATCTCAAGGTGCTCAAGGTGCTCAAGGCGCTCAAGGATCTCAAGGTATTCAAGGACCTCAAGGCGCTCAAGGAGTTCAAGGTGCTCAAGGACCACAAGGACGTCAAGGCGCACAAGGTTCTCAAGGTGCTCAAGGGCGTCAAGGAGTTCAAGGCGCTCAAGGTGCTCAAGGACCTCAAGGCGCTCAAGGTTCTCAAGGATCACAAGGACGCCAAGGTTCTCAAGGTGTTCAAGGTGCTCAAGGCACTCAAGGTGCTCAAGGTTCTCAAGGTGCTCAAGGTTCTCAAGGTGCTCAAGGTTCTCAAGGAGTTCAAGGAGTTCAAGGCGCTCAAGGAGTTCAAGGTTCTCAAGGCGCTCAAGGTATTCAAGGACCTCAAGGCGCTCAAGGTGTTCAAGGTTCTCAAGGTGCTCAAGGTTCTCAAGGTGTCCAAGGTGCTCAAGGTGCTCAAGGTTCTCAAGGTGTCCAAGGTACTCAAGGTATTCAAGGACCTCAAGGTGCTCAAGGAGTTCAAGGTGTTCAAGGAGTTCAAGGCGCTCAAGGTGTTCAAGGTTCTCAAGGAGTTCAAGGTGCTCAAGGTTCTCAAGGTATTCAAGGACCTCAAGGACCTCAAGGCGCTCAAGGTGCTCAAGGCACTCAAGGTGTTCAAGGTTCTCAAGGAGTTCAAGGCGCTCAAGGTTCTCAAGGTGTTCAAGGCGCTCAAGGAGTTCAAGGTTCTCAAGGCGCTCAAGGTATTCAAGGACCTCAAGGCGCTCAAGGTGTTCAAGGTTCTCAAGGTGCTCAAGGTGTTCAAGGTTCTCAAGGTGCTCAAGGATCTCAAGGTGTCCAAGGTACTCAAGGTATTCAAG
>NZ_LZZM01000077.1 GCF_002006345.1 Clostridium puniceum | reverse complement strand
GATAAAACACTATTCTTAGAGCCATTTATTTCTTTTGTAAATTTATATAATATAATTTCATTCAAAACTAATTCATTATGTAAAAAAATCTGTTTCTGTATTTTTAAATAAAAAACATTAGATAATAACCAATCATATTTGTACAAAAATTAATATTACCGTTATAACATTCTTTTATTTCTGAATCTATTGTTACATAGCTACTTACATTATTTATGCCTAGACTACTATAATATGTGTTAATTATTATATTTCCATCAACATATATTTTTGTTAGTAGTAATGCTTTATATGCATCAAAATAAGACATCTCCTAATCAATTTTTACAAATCGATTAAGTGATGTCTTATTAAAAAATCATATTTATTGCCTATACTTTGTAAAGGTTACATACCTTAAACCCAGTAAACTAAACCTAAGAAACCTTATTCTTAAGTCTTAATTTATCAGCAATAATAGCAATAAATTCACTATTAGTGGGTTTTCCCTTATCTCCATGAACAGTATATCCAAATAGTCTGTTAATAGCATCTACTTGACCTCTGCCCCAAGCCACTTCTATTGCATGTCTTATTGCTCTTTCAACTCTTGAAGCTGTTGTGTTGTATTTCTTAGCTATTGAAGGATATAATTCCTTTGTTACAGCTGATAATAATTCCATATCATTAACTACCATAGTTATAGCTTCTCTTAAATACATATAACCTTTTATATGAGCTGGTACACCAACTTCATGTATTATATTAGTTATTTCTGTTTCTAAGTCCATAGGTACTTTTGTTCTATTATCAGTTGGTGTAGATATTATTGATGATGTTGGATATGAAGATCTTACATTTGCACTCTCTACTGGAACACTGCTGAACATTTCCCTTATTCTCTTAGTGAATACTTCCATATCGAAAGGTTTTACAGTATAATAATCAGCTCCAAGTGTTATAGCTTGTTGAGTGATTTTATCTTGTCCTACTGCTGACAATATTATTATTCTTGGCATTTTTTCTAATTCCATAGTATTTAATCTTTCAAGAACTCCAAGTCCATCTAAATGTGGCATAATAATATCAAGAATAACTAAATCAGGT
The DNA here is from genome assembly GCF_002006345.1 of Clostridium puniceum. Lineage (GTDB taxonomy): Bacteria > Bacillota > Clostridia > Clostridiales > Clostridiaceae > Clostridium > Clostridium puniceum. The sequence goes on along the minus strand of NZ_LZZM01000077.1, from coordinate 1,050 downwards.
TTTCTTTCTACAATTAAATCTAATGCTTCCCTACCGTCTTTTGCAATTCCAGTAACAACTATATCCCTTTGATTTAATAGGTAGTCGTTTAAAATGCTACAAAATTCCTTGTTATCGTCCGCAATAAGTACTGATATTTTTGAATCTTCCATATTTTTTATCTCTCCTTTAGTCCATTATAGAATTATGTGTTTAATTATACTTTACCCTTTATGACCATATATTATCTAATAAATCTTTTTATAAGATTATGTCCATAGTATATTGTTTCTACAAATTTTTGTAAAATATTTTTTATTATTAGGGTATGTACTATTGTTGCATATATTTTATTTTCTATATAATATATCGCCTTTTACATGAATATTTAATATGTTTAGTTGTTATAATGTATTTATCTTCCACTATTTGTAAATTATACACTTTTTACCTCAAGAAGTAAATAGTTTCTTAAAAAATACTTTAAAGTATTTTTTTTAATAAATATGTAACTATATATTTCCTAAATTATCAATTATTAATGTAATATATACTTATTATATAATTATATCACTTTTTCTACAATGTGTATGTCTTATCTTTATTTCTAAAAATTTCTATAAATACACATTTAATAATAAAAAAATAATAAGTCTTGGTAACTATATTAATTTTCTTGATGAATTTAGTTAAACTTGTTTATAATCTCTAATCAATCAGACAAAATTAACTAACGTACTGACTTATTATTTTGAGAAATATGATTTATATTGTTTTAGTTACTATTCTTACACGCTTTTATATTTTCTTCTTAATCCCTTTCTATTTAGACATTATATATAAGTTCTAATTAATTTATTAAATTGAAATTATGTATATTAATTAATTGTATTTTGTTTATTTATTAGAACTTATATATAAGCTATTTTTTAATTTCACATTATTACTATAATAGTGCATTTTTACTTGAATAATTTTACAGTTGAATAAAAAAACAGATTTTTAGGCTATTTTTAATGACTCAAAAATTTCTTCGATCGGCGTACCGCTTGCGGCAGCATTGTAAATATA
>NZ_LZZM01000076.1 GCF_002006345.1 Clostridium puniceum | reverse complement strand
ATAATCATTTCTATAGATCTATCCATTATTATTCCAACAATTTTTTCTTCTCTTACACCTTTTTCTCTTAAGGCTCTTCCTAAAGAATTTGACTTTTCATTTAATTCTCTATAAGTTAACTTTTGACAATCTAATACTACTGCTATATTGTCTGGCGTTTTCTCAGCTTGTTCTTCAAACAATTCCTGTATTGTTTTTTCTGATGATATTTCTTTATTCTTATTAAATTCATTTAGCAGTTTGTTTTTTTCTTCCACGCTTATCATATCCAATTCAGATAACTTAATACTTGGATTTAACGATATAGAATTTAACAGGTTATATAAATTATCCCTTATTAACTTTATAATTTCTTTACTATATACATTACCGTTATAGGTTATCCTTATATTTAATTCATCACCCGGAGATATAAGAACTCCAATATCATAGTTTATTTGCTCAAAGGCTTCAAAATCTACAATATTTATTTCTTTTTTACTCACATCAGTATTCATTAATGTTTCATCTAAAGGAAAGTTTTCATATACAACAATATGATTTATAAGCTTATTCTTCATATCTGCTAAAGATTGAATTTCAGCTAATGAACAATAATTATATATATTAGCTTCAATAAAATCTTCATTTAGTTTCTTTGCTAAGTCTTTAAATTCTGTATTACGTTCTCCTTTTATTCTTACAGGCACTGTATTTATAAATAAACCTACCATTTTTTCTATATCTTTAACTTCGCTTGGTCTTCCAGAAATTACAGAACCAAATACTACATCATCAGTATTATTATATTTTTGGAGCAATATTCCCCAAGCTGTTTGAATCACTGCATTTATTGTTATGCTATTTGTGTCCGCCAGCCCTTTTAATTTTAATGTCATCGTCTTTTCTAATATAATAATTTCTTCTTTATTGTCAAAGCTATCTGATTTTTTATTTAACATAGGAAGTTCTGCTTCTTGTTTATACTCATTTAAGTATGACTTCCAATATTCTAGCGCTTCAGATTTATTCTGTTTATCAAGCCATTCTAGATATTTGCTGTAAGGTTCAGTTTTCTCAAAAACTATTTTTTCTCCTGCACATAATGCTTTATACATACTAATTGCTTCCTGCATTATTATGCCTATGCACCAACCATCCATAATTATATGATGGAAACTATAAACCAGTTTATAACTATTATCTTTTATCTTTATTACTGATAACCTTATTAAACAATCCTTTGCTAAATCAAAACCTCTATCTCTATCTGCTTTCTTAAATTCTTCTATATAATCTTGTTTCTTCTCTTCATGAAGACTGCTTATATCTTCATAATTTACTGCTATTTCTCTTTTTCTTAAAACTGCCTGCTTTGGTTTGCTTATATCGTCATAGAAAAATGCTGTTCTTAATATCTCATGCTTCTCTATAATGCTATTTATTGAATCTTTTAATATTTTTACATTTAATATCCCCTCTAATGTAAGTACACTTTGTTCAAAATATGCATGAGAGTTTTTATCAAACATTAAACTATACAGCATACCTTCTTGCATTGGTGCAAGAGAGTGAATTCTTTCTAGATTCCTTTCATAAGATAATATCTTATTTAAACCTTCTATACTTAGCTCACTATCACCATAATCCCACGGTGTTTTTTTCGTTTCTTTCTTACTTTCACAATGCTCTATAACCTTAATTAAACTTGCTTTATATACTTTTAATAAATTGATTACTGTTTCTTCCTTATATTCTCTAATACTATAATTTAAAAATAATTCTAACTTTCCGTCTGAAACAAGTCCGTTTATTTCTATATTATTTAATTTTTTATTTACAAAAGAAATAGCCAGTCCTCCTGTTAACTCAGAGTAATTAAATAAATTATTACTTTCTTTTTGAGCAAATTCTCCAAGGTAATTAAAACCTATCTCAGGTTTTAACTTAAATGACACATTTTTATTATCTGCAAAATACTTTAATATACCATACCCTATGCCATTGTTAGGTATATGTCTTAAAGTTTCTTTGGTATATCGAATAGCATAGGATATATCTTCACTATAAGTCATATCTAGAATTACTGGATACATAGATGTGAACCAACCTATTGTTCTATCTATAGAAACATCTTTTATAATTTCTTCTCTTCCATGACCTTCTAG
>NZ_LZZM01000075.1 GCF_002006345.1 Clostridium puniceum | reverse complement strand
ATGAAATAAGGTAATTCTTATGGAGCGAAGGGGCATAGTCAAGTTAGAGAAAAATTTATTAAAGACAACGTATTGTTAGGAAGCCGATGAGCATAACTGATTAAAACCATTTATCCCCGAAAGGATAGCTAAGGATATCTCTTGAGATTGCCTGCACAACATTTTCCACAAATTTAGGACCATATGATTTGATGCGTTCCCATTTTTTTGTTGATCCGATACCTTCGTAAGTCACGGATTCTCCACCGAACTGGTTCATGCCAATTTTAGGTTTAACGTAAGTTAGTTTTCTACCAGATGGGAGTTTTATAAAAAGCATACCGCTTTGATAAATAAAATGGATATCATGAGTTTTGGTGGTGGTTTTCTGTTTGATTGCAATTTTGACAGCTTTATCAACATCCCACCAAAACTGTACAATGTTAGGATTTGAGGTCCTCCATACGTCAACCAAAGGCTGTAATTCTTTTTCTGAAAGACCCATATCTAAGGCATCCATTGCTTTTAGGGCTCCACACGCACCGCCATATCCTAATGCAAGCTCGGAGATTTTCCCCTTCTGGCGAAGATGGCTGTTCTGGCCATGCTTTTCAACTGTAACACCAAACATCGCAGAGGCACTTGCACAATAAATATCTCCGTTACTAGCGAAGACTTTATTTCTCCATGACTCCTGTGCTAGGTGTGAGAGTACTCTTGCCTCGATTGCACTAAAATCTGCTACAACAAATTTATACCCAGGCCTTGGAATAAAAGCGGTGGGGATAAGTTCCGACAATACTTCTGGGACAGAATCATAAAGCATTTCTAGTGCCTCATAGTTACCGCTTTTTACAAGGTTACGAGCCTGTTCCAAATCCGGCATATGATTTTGAGGAAGGTTCTGTAATTGGATTATTTTTCCGGACGAGCGACCACTACGATTTGCTCCGTAGAACTGGAACATCCCTCTAGCACGGCTGTCAGCACATACAGCATTTTTCATTGCCTGATATTTCTTTATACTTGATTTGGAAAGCTGCTGACGGAGAGTAAGTACATCAGAAAGTTCCTGTGGAGCATCCTTTAGTATTTCTGATACAGCCTTTTTGCCAAGTGTATCGGTTTTTAGTCCATTGTCAGATAGCCATTGTTTCATCTGTACTACAGAATTTGGATTATCAAGATTTGTGAGTTTCTTCATTTCTTCCGAGAGTTTTTCTTTAGAATGTGCATCCATTTTAATCGCTTGCTCAACAACATCCATATCAATGGCAATTCCACGATCATTAATTTTTTGATCTATGTGATATTCATCCCATACAAATTCAGGCACAGGAAACTTAACTAGCTTTTTCTGAATGGACATTTCAACTTCAACATCCCTGCGATTGTAGGAGATGAATGTTGTCCACTTTGCTATATCATGTGTAGGAAGATTACGAGTGCGAATGAAAGCATGCTTAGAGGGATATAAAGTATTATTTACAACTGTTCCGCTTTTTATTACACAATTGAAAGAATTAAAATCAACTAAAACCTTAAGGACATATCAAAACAAATTATCTAAATATGATCTAGTTATTTTGGATGAATTTGGTTATATATCAGCTGATAAAGAGGGGGCAGAGCTACTCTTTACAAATATATCTCTACGAGCCGGACAGAAATCCACCATAATAACTACGAACCTATCATTTGATAGATGGGGTGAAATATTTGGAGATCCTGTGATGACAGCTGCTATGACCGATAGACTAACACATAAATCATATGTAGTTAACATGAATGGTAATTCATATAGAATGAAAGAAACTAAGGCTTGGCTTAATACCTTAGAACAGTAATTTACATTTTTTAGTGGAAAGGATTTTAATTATAATTTGGTCTAAAAATTATGTATAAAATACAGCTCTAATTATGAAGTTGGAGTAATTGCAGTAATTCATACTTTTGGTGGAGATTTAAAATGGAATCCACATGTACATGCGTTAGTAACTGAAGGTGCTGTTGATAAAAAAACAAAGTGGTGGAAGCAAGTCGAGTATATTCCATATCCATATTTGAAAAAATCATGGCAAAAGGTTTTGTTAGAAATAATAAAAAAGCACTTCAATTCTTATAAGACAAGACAATTAATAAGTTATCTATACAAAAAATACCCGAAAG
>NZ_LZZM01000074.1 GCF_002006345.1 Clostridium puniceum | reverse complement strand
CTAATTTTATTATCTCTTTCTTATATTCTACAGAAAACTCTCTTCTCTTACTCATTTGATAAACACATCCTTCTTTATTGTTATTATAACGTCTTTTCTATGTGTCTATCAAATAGGGTATACTCCAAGATGTACAGAAGATACAAACCTTAATGAATACGTCAATAAAAAGAAAAGTAATGGTAAAGTTGATATGGTAGTCAGCATTATTAATGCGGTTTACCTCATGCAACAGGACGTTATTTTCAATGACGATTCCGCCACGTATGACGGGGTTAATATAAATAGAGTCTTAGAGTATTTCAAGGGGGTTACGTGCTACGTGAGGGGCAACAGTAAAGGCGTATGGATTGAAACGCAGTACCTACCAATTAATAAATGTAATGAGTTAAAAAGTTCTTTAGGCTCATGGTTCTATAATATAAAAAATAACTATTTATGATGTAATAATCTTAATTTGAATATATTGGAGAAATAAAAATGAACAAGAGTATCAGATTAATTTATTGTATTTTTGGAAGCGTTATGCTTGTATTATTAAGCCATCCGATTCCGTATGATGTAATAAATGGAGTATTTTTTATTGGGACTGAATTAAGTGTATTAACCGAGTTTATTTCAGCTATAGGTGTTATATTAACTGCAATTTTTGCCGTAATGCTGACAAAAGAAAATTGCATAATAAAAAATAAATAAAAATATTTGGGAAAAAGAGGCAAAACCAAAAATATGAAGAATTTATATAAATATGACAAAATATTTATAAATTAGGAGGCTTTTTTAATGAAAAAAAACATAGCAAAATTTTTATCAATGTCTTTGATAGCGGCTGTACTTCCAATTTGTACAGTAGCCTATGCAAAAGATAATTCTGGAAATGAAAAAATAAAGGAGGTGCTAACAAACTATTTTACAAATGAGTTGAATATGAAATCTGAATTAGAAACTATACCAAATAAATATATACTACCAGGAAGTGAGTTAGAAGACTATGACAAGCTTAAATCAGAGTTAACTGTTAATTGGTTACGTGGAATTAATCAACAAGTAGACACATACTCAGAAAATGTAAAAATAAATAAGATTGAAACCAATGGAGATAGCATTAAAATTGATGTAAACAATAATGTTAGCTTAAAATATAAAGATTCGGAGGTAGAAACTAAATATACAGATAATCATATAGTATCTTTAAAAACAACAGAAAATAATGATTTATTAGTTGAATATGATATTTTTGAACCAGATACAAATGCAAAAACTATTGAATCAAAAGTTGCAAACACTGAAGAGAAATGTAAAGAATATATTGAGCAAAAGATAGAAAATGTTAATGAAAAAATGAACTCATTAAATGGAGATATTGATAAATTTAATAAAGACTCAAAGAAATTAGCAGCACAAAGAAATATATCTGCACGAAGTTATTCAAGTTATAATGGTGATTCAGCTGCATCATGGGCTATAAATAATGCATATTCATCAGAAGATTATTCTGGTAATGATTGTACTAATTTTGTATCTAAAGCATTAAAAGCTGGTGGATTACCTACTGATTCTACTTGGAGCAATGGAAGTAATGCATGGATAAGAGTAACAGAATTAAGAAATTGGCTAAAGAATAAGGGTTATGCAACTGAATATAGTTCATTGTACACTTGTAAAAAAGGTGATATTGTTCAACTATATAATAAGGATAAAGGTAATTGGTCACACTCTTTAATGATTACTTATATAGGTGGATATGGAACAGTATACGTATCTGCCCATTCAAATGCAGCTCAAAACAAGCCATTATTTCAATATTATCCTGAAAATTCAACTTATTCAAACATAAGATACTTAAAAGTAACGGCTTAATAAAATGAGTTTTAATAAAAGATTTATAATTAAAACTCTAATACTGATATCAATAATATTAATATCAGTATTAGCTTATTTAATTATAAATTCACCTACGAATGTAATAAAAGAATCTATAAAATATGAAAATGAGCACAATCTTGAAAAGTTATTAAATTGTTATACTTCTAAAAATCAAGATTCGAATTTTAGATTAGATAATATAGAATCAAAACAACTAGTATCAATTTCTTTAATTAAGGATGATAGCATATATAATTCATATAACAATGAAAATGAACTAGGAAATGAATTATTAAATAAAAATGTGCGAATATATTCAGTTAAAGTTAATATTAGATATAAAAATGAAAATATAGAACCAATTACAAATGGAGAATATGAATATCATTATTATTTGATAAAAGAGAGCAATACTGGAAAGTGGAAAATTGATTCTATAGGAGTTTTATAAAAAATAGTTCACTCTATGTAAAAATAATTATTTACATTTCCAAAATATAGTATATAATAAGATTATTAAAACATATTGTTAAAAAAAGTAAAGCCCCACCGTAAAATAAAATTACGGTGGGGCTTATTTTATTCTCTAGACCAGTTATACAAAAAAATAAAAAATTTTAAAATTATTTTTTTTAAAAAAGGTATGCTTAATAAACCATTATTATTTTACGAATAATGGACAAGATTAAGGTGAAAATTATACACTAAATTACTATTTGTAAATGTCTTTCTAAATATAGCTTTTTATGAGTTTCAGGTAG